>NZ_JBSGBQ010000004.1:0-447679 GCF_053601335.1 Amycolatopsis sp. NPDC004747
CCCTACGTCGACCGGACGCAGAGCGTGCCGGGCATGATCCACGCGGGCGACGGCACCGAGCGGGCGTTCACCACCCGCGGCTGGACCTGGGGCGGCTCCTGGGACACCCCGATCGACTACCAGCACTTCGAGAAGCCCTGACCGCCGAGGCCGGGGTCAGACGTTTCGGCTGTGCGGGACCTGTTCGGTGTAGTCGACGTCCCAGTCCTCGACGCCGATGGCGATGATGCGTTCGGGGTGCACGCGGATCATCGCGTTGTCGTGGTGCCCGGGGGTCTCGACGTCGGTGAGCGCCTCGGCGCGGCCGCGGATCTCCAGCGAGCGGACGCGCCACGGGTCCGTGCTGGGCACGTCGTCGATCACCAGCGCGATGCGGCCGTTGTCGGCCACGTTGCGGAACCGCCTGGTCCGGCGCAGGTGGAGCCCCATCAGGTCGATCGTGGCGGTGCCCGGGTTGTAGGTGAAGCCGACCGGGCTGACCTGCAGGGTGCCGTCCGGCTGGGCGGTGGCCACGCGGCACAGGGGCTGGTCGCGGAGGTACTGGACTTCTTTTTCGGTGAACACGGGCAGACCCTTCTGCGAGTTGACTTACCAACGTTATATTAACTTATCGTTGGTAAGTCAACTGCCGAACGGTAAGGTGAGCGCCCATGACCGACGACGTCCTGTGGCTTCGCGACGCCGCACCGCGGCCACCCCGGCGGAACACGCCGCTGACGCTGTCGCGGATCGTCACCGCGGCCGTCGCCGAACTCGACTCGGCGGGGGTGGACCGGCTGACCATGCGCCGGCTCGCCGAGCGGCTCGAGGTGACCTCGACCGCGCTCTACTGGCACGTGGCGACGAAGGAGGACCTCCTCGACCTCGCACTCGACCACGTCGTGGGCGAGGTGCCGCTGCCCCCGGCCGGCCTGGCACCCCGCGCCGGGCTGCGGGAGCTGCTCACCGGCTGGCGCGCCGCGTTGCTCGCGCACCCGTGGTCGCCGGGGCTGCTCGGCCGGCCCCTGCTGGGGCCGCACGTGCTGGCGCGGACCGAGTTCATCCAGGCGAACCTCGTGCGGGCCGGGCTGGCGGGCAAGGAGCTCGCGGCGGCGAGGCGCACGCTCGCCGCGTTCGTCCTGGGCGCGGCGATGGCGGACGCGACCTGGCGGCGGCTGGACGAGCCGGCCGCCATCGCCAAGGTGCGCGCGCACATCCTGGAATCGGCGGAGCGCTACCCCGCCCTCGCCACCTCGGGGTTCGTCGACGCCGGCTGGCCGGACGACGAACTGTTCGGCTTCGGCCTCGACCGGGTGCTCGACCGGCTCCTCGACACGCACTGAGCCGGGGCCCCGCCTCGGCCGAAGTGCGCGGCGAGTGCGCCGCCACGCACTTCCCGGTGGAATCTTCGCCGCCACCGCAACAGAACGCGCCGCAGCGGCATCTTCAAGGTGTGCAGTCCGTCCGCCGGAGGAAGGAACGCAGACCGATGATGCCCGAACCAGGCGCCAGTTCACGGAGAGCGGTGTTGAGGTACTTCGGCGCGAGCGGTGGCGTGCTGGCCGCGGGTGCCGCGCTGGCCGCGTGCACCGGCGTCCAGCAGGCCCAGAACGGCGGACGGTCCGGGCCGTTCCCGGCCACGCCGGGGTGGCGGTTCGTGTTCGTCAACCACGTCACCACCAACTCCTTCTTCGTCCCGACGCGGTCCGGGCTCGCCGACGCGGCGGCGTTGCTCGGGGTGCCCGAGCCGCAGTGGACCGGTTCGGAGAACGGCAACGTCGCCCAGATGGCGAGTGCCATGGAGACCGCGGTCAACGGCAAGGCCGACGGGATCGCCGTCGCGCTGACCGACGACCACGCCTTCGTCGAGCTCACCAAGCGAGCGCTCGGCCAGGGCATCCCGGTGATCGCCTACAACGCCGGCGCGGCGGGCAACTACCCGCTCGCCTACGTCGGGCAGGACCTGTACCTGTCCGGGTTCCGGATGGGACAGCGCATCGCGGAGAAGATCACCTCCGGGGACATCCTGGTGGGCATCTCCCAGCCGGGCGGCAACAACGTGCAGCCACGGCTCGACGGCATCACCGAAGCGCTGAAGCAGGCCGCGCCCGGCGTACGCGTCCAGTCGGTGAACACCGGGGCCGAGCAGGCGGGCGAGCTGAACGCGATGACCGCCGCCTACACCGGCAACACCGGGGTGAAGGGGATCTACGCGGTCGACGCCGGCAGCACCGCCGCCTGCGCGAAGCTGATCACCGACCGCGGCCTGGCCGGCAAGGTCGGCGGCGGCGGGTTCGACCTGCTCGACGACACGGTCGCCGGGGTGAAGAGCGGCGCGCTCGACTTCACCATCGACCAGTCCCCGTACCTGCAGGGGTTCCTCTCCGTGCTCTACCTCTACCTGTTCCGGCTGTCCGGCACGCTCGTCGCCCCGCCGGCCACCGACACCGGCCTCACGTTCGTCACCAAGGAGAACGTCGGCCCGTACGCCACGGCGCACAGCCGGTTCGAGGGCGGCGACAACAAGGAGGTCGTCGGGATGCCGGGCGCGATCCCGCTGCCGCCGGCGTCGGTGCCGAGCAGGTAGCGGGGGATGCCGGTGAGACCGCTGCTGCTCGGCGTGATGCGGGTCAAGGAACTCAGCATCCTGCTGGTCACGATCGCCGCCGCAACCTACTTCACGGTGACCAGCGGCGCGTTCAACTCCCTCGACAACTACCAGACGATCGCCCAGTACGTGGCGCCGTGGGCGATCATCGCCGCGGGGCAGGTGATGCTGCTGATCTGCGGCGAAATCGACCTCTCGGCCGGGTTCGTGTTCACCCTCGCCCCGTTCGTGCTGATGCTGTTCTTCGTCAACGGCTGGCCGCTGTGGCTCGCGCTGCTCGGCGCGCTCGTGGTGAGCACCCTGGTCGGGGTGGTCAACGGGCTGATCCGGACCCTGCTGAACATCCCGTCGTTCATCACCACCCTGGGCACGGCGTTCCTGTTGCAGGGCCTGGTGCTGATCATCTCCAACGCCCGCCCGGTCGGGGCGCCGAAGGACAGCTGGGTGGTCGCCGCCTTCGGGGGGACGCGCTGGACGGAGTTCCTGTGGGTGGTCGCGGTGGTGGCGCTCGTGCAGGTGGTGCTTTCGGCGACCCGGTTCGGCATCCACACCCAGGCCGCCGGCGGGAACCCGGTCGGCGCCGCGGAGTCCGGCATCCCGGTCAACCGGGTGAAGGTGGTCAACTTCGCGATCACCAGCACCCTGGCCGGGCTCGCGGGCATCCTGCAGGGCACCCGGGTCGGCTCGTACGACCCGACCAACGGCGGGTTCACCACGATGTTCTTCGCGGTCGCCTCGGCCGTGATCGGCGGCACGGCGCTGCTGGGCGGGTCCGGCACGGTCGTCGGTGCGTTCCTCGGTGCGCTGCTGCTGGGCATCGTGTTCGACGGGTTCAACCTGACCGGGGTCAGCGCGAACGCGTTCAACGTGGTCCTCGGCGCCGCCATCCTGGTCGCGATGGCGCTGAACGTGACGCTGATCGTGGCGCGCAAACGCGCCGGATCCCGGGGGCTCCCGTGACCGCCGACGTCATCCGGGTCGAGGGGGTCGGCAAGCGGTTCGGCCCGGTCACCGCGCTCGCCGACGTCAACCTGCACGTGCGGCGCGGCGAGGTGCTCGGGCTCATCGGGGACAACGGCGCCGGCAAGTCGACGCTGATCAAGATCCTCACCGGCTACCACCAGCCCGACGGCGGCCGCATCCTGTTCGAAGGCGAGCCGGTGACGCTCAGGTCGGTGGTGCACGCGCGGTCGCTGGGGATCGAGACGGTGTTCCAGGACCTGGCGATGGTGGACGACCTGCCCGTCTACCTGAACCTGCACCTCAACCGCGAGCTGACCCATCGCCCGCTGCCGTTCCTGCGGCGCCGCGAAATGAAGCGCCGGGCCCGGGAGGCGCTCGACTCGATCGGCATCGACATCCCCTCGGTGACCGCCGAAGTGGGCCTGCTCTCCGGCGGTCAGCGCCAGGCGATCGCGGTCGCGCGCTCGGTGTACTCGAAGGCGAAGCTGCTGCTGCTCGACGAGCCGCTCGCCGCGATGGGCGCCAAGGAAAGCGCGCTGATCCTGCGCTTGCTGCAGGAACTGAAACGCCGCGGCGACATCGCGATCATCCTCATCGCCCACAACTACGGGCAGGTGATCGACGTCTGCGACCGGGTGAACCTCCTGCAGCACGGCGAAATCACCTTCGACCGCCCGGCCGCGGAGACCTCGGTGGCCGAGCTCCTCGAACTGGTGAACGCGGAATACCGCCTCGGTGGACCGTGAGCGCGGCTCAGGAAATCTTGCGGCGGTAGGCCGCGGTGGCGAAGACCCAGGCGAGGACGAGGATGCCGGCGCACCAGGCGAGGGCGGTCCCGATGTCGTTGCCGGCCGGTTGTGCGGTGAAGAGGGCGCGGATGGTGTTGACGATGGAGGTCACCGGCTGGTGTTCGGCGAACCAGCGCACCGGGCCGGGCATCGTGGCGGTGGGGACGAAGGCCGAGCTGAGGAACGGCAGGAAGACGAGCGGGTAGGAGAACGCGCCGCCGCCTTCGGCGGTTTTCGCGGTGAGGCCGGCGATCAGCGCGATCCAGGTCAGGGCCAGGGTGAACAGGAGCAGGATGCCGGTGACGGTCAGATGACGTGGAAGCGCTCGAAGATCCCGCTCTTGAGATCGGTGAACAGCCGCAGCGCGGTGTAGGCGATGCCCGACGCGATCGTGATCAGCAGGATGCCGGGCAGCATGTAGTCGATGTAGGTTCCCGTGCCGGTGTCGATTGCGCCGCCGAAGACGTAGCCGAACATCAGCATCATGGCGATCGGCGTGATGATGGTGTCCAGGCTTCGGGTGATGTGGCGCAGGGACCGTCCCAAAAGGATGGTGGTGTCCGTCATCATCGGTGCTCGCTTTCGGTGCGGGCGCCGACGACGGCGAAGTAGACGTCTTCGAGGGTCGGCTGCTTCTCGACGTATTCGACTTGGGCGGGGGTCGAGGCCGGTGGTCGGCTCGTCGAGGAAGATCACCGACAGATCGCCGATGAGGCTCATGGCGATGTCCAGGCGGCGGCGCATGCCGCCGGAGTAGGTCGACACCTTCCGCGTGGCGGCGTCGGTCAGGGAGAAGCGGGCCAGCAGGTCGTCGGCGATCTTGCCGGGCTGCTTCAGGCGCCGGAGCCGGGCGATGAGGACGAGGTTCTCCCGGCCGCTGAGGATCTCGTCGACGGCGGCGAACTGCCCGGTGAGGCTGATCGCCGCCCGCACGTCGCCGGCCTGGGTGACGACGTCGAAGCCGGTGACCGCGGCGGTTCCCGCGTCCGGTTTGAGCAGCGTGGCCAGGATGCGCACGGCGGTGGTCTTGCCGGCGCCGTTCGAGCCGAGCAGGGCGAAGATGCTGCCCCGTTCCACGTCGAAGTCCACGCCGCGCAGGACGTGCAGCTGTTTGTACGACTTCTCGAGGCTGCGAACCCGGATCGCTGTCATGGCTTTCCCCCCTTGTCGGACTACTCAGTGGTGCTGAGTACTGGTATACAGTAGTACTGAGTAGTGACGCCAGTGCAGGCCCGGAGGAGCGATGGACGACCTGACGGAGATGTTGAAGGGCACCCTCGAGGGCTGCGTGCTGCAGATCATCGGCGGCGAGGAGACCTACGGCTACGCCATCACGCGCCGGTTGAACGACCTCGGCTTCGCCGACGTCGTCGACGGGACCGTGTACACGATTCTGCTGCGGTTGGAGAAGAACAAGCTGGTCCAGGTGACGAAACGGGCGTCCGAAAAGGGGCCGCCGCGCAAGTTCTACCGGCTCAACGACGCGGGGCGGGCGCAACTCGCCTTGTTCTGGGAGAAGTGGGAATACGTTTCGTCGCGCATCGGCAGGCTGAAGGAGGGTGGGGAATGAACTTCTGGGAGACCGTCACCGGCAGCGACATGACCCGGGAATTCCAGGTGTTCGAGTCCAGGGCCGCGGCATTGCCGGACGATTTCCGGGCGGCGTGGGAGCAGATCAAGGAAAACCTGTTCCCCTACGGAGATTTCTCGGGCCGCAACCTGATGCCGATCCTCGACGGCGCGCTGGGGCTGCTCGAAGAAACGGCCGCGGAGGGCCAGCGGGCCGGCGAAGTGCTGGGAGACGACATCGAGGGCTTCTGCGCGGCACTGGCCGGCGGTCAGGGAGCCGGCGACTTCCGCGCTCGCTGGCGGCGGCAGCTGAACCGGAACGTCGCGAAGAAACTGGGCCGGCTGGGAGGCTGACATGGGCATCCAGGACATCATCGAAGGCAAGAAGCAGTGGCGGGCGCACCTGGCTCGGGTGAAGGCACTGCCGCCGGACTACCAGATCGTCTACCAGGAGATGCAGAAGTACCTGTTCAAGATCGTGCCGGTCGACCTGGTCGAGGGAAACCTGTTGGCGGGGATCGTCGACTTCTTCGAGGAGGGTGCCGCGACGGGTAGGGGAGTCCTGGAGGTGGTCGGCGAGGACGTTGCCGCGTTTTGTGACGAGCTGGCCAAGGGGTCGCGCACCTACGCCGAGATCTACCAGGAGTCGATCAACGGGACGAAGAAGCGGTAGCCGGGGGCCGGTGATCTCCCGGCCGCGGCGTAACAGGTCTCGCCGGCTTCGCGACTACGAGCCGACAGAAGCGACGACTTCGTTCGCTCCCCGGGCAAGGATGGTGTCGCGGTGCTATCTGGCGTGGACGCTGACGAGCATCGGCAACGGATGTGGCACGGGATGTGCTACGTCGCTGCCGGGCTGGACGTGCTGAACGAGGCCACGAGCTCGATCCACGCGGCGATCCGGGGCATGGACGAGGCGGCCCAGGAGGACGCCCGGCGAGTGCGCACGGCGATCTACGACCTGGCGGACGAGGTGGCGCGCACCAACTTTCTGCTCGAGACCGTGGTGGAGAACCAACGCGCCATCCTCGAGGTGCTCCGGTCGCCCTTGGCGACGCAGGCTGCCGAGCTCCTGCGCCGGGCCGCTTGGGCGGCTGAACGGGGGCTGTGGCCGGAAGCCGTCGGCGATTACGACAAGGCGATCGAGCTCGACTGGACGCAGTCGGCCGCGCACTACGGCCGGGGGCTTGCGCTCCTGGCGCAGCACGGCCGCGACGACGCGGCACGCGGCCGGTGGATCGATGCCGTCGGCTCGCTGGAGAAGGCCGCGCGGTACGCCGAGCAATCCGAACCGTCGTTGGCCGTTTCGGCCATCCAGCTGGCAGTGATCTGGTACGACCGGCTCGGGGACGCCGCCGCGGGGGACAAGCAGCTGACGTGGGCGACCAAGCAGCTCACGCGATCGCCCGAGCTCGCCTTTTCGGCCGCGCTGCGGTTCCGCGCACCCGTCCTGCTCGAGCGGGCCCTGAAGCTCGATCCGCGGCTTGCCGCCGACCCGGTTTGGCAGTCGTTGCCGGTGGCCGAAGAAGTCGTGAAGAACCTGCACCTGCGGCAGATCGCGGTCCAGGACGCCGCGTCGGCGGCGTTGTCGGAAGCCAAGCCGTACGGGGTGGCGGCGGTGGCCGCGTCGCCGCCACCGAAGGACTGCGTGCGCGGATTCGCCGCGCTGGCAACCGTGAAGTCCGAGCTGGACGATGCGCGGGCGGTCGTCGCTCGTCCGACGACGGAAGAAGACAAGCTTGCCCACCGGTGCGGGGCGGGTGCGGCCCGGGCGAGTGTGGTCCGGTCCAGGATCACCGCGGCCGATCACAAGCGGATGCCGTGGTGGCGGGTGATCGTCGCCTGGCTCATGCTTCCGCTGCTCGCCCCGATGGTGGTCGGTGGCATCGTCGCCGGCGCGGTCGGTGGCCCGGCCGGGTTTGCGGCGGCGGACTCGTACCTGCTGCCCACCTTCGTCATCGCGCTCGTGGTGGCGATCGTCGTGGTCCCGATCATCGTCTTCCTCAAGCGGAGCACGGTATCGGGGTTCCACGGCGCTCGACACCGGGTCATCGAACGGGGTACGTCGAAGATCGAACGTCAACTCGCCGACCTCCGAGCGAGGCGCGAGAAGGTCCTCTGCGGCGTTGCCACCGCCACTGATCGAGTCAGCGCCTTGATCACGCGATCGGCCGATGCGTACGGATTGCCCGGAGACCCACCGGCCGCGAACGTCGGGCAACGGTAGCGCACGCCGAGGACCTTACGAGCCGCCCGGACGGTGGTCCTCGCCGGCGAAGCGCCGCTCCAGGTGGGCGAGCGTGTCGTTGCACCGCCTGATCGCCTCCGGGTCGATGCCGTCGAGCAGCTCCGCCAGCAGCCCCGACCAGGCGCCGCGGAGGACTGCCAGGTTGGTCTGAGCCAGCTTCGTGGGGTGCACCGTGACGCTCCGGCCGCGGCCGGAGCGGGTCAGCATGCCCTTGGCTTCCAGGCCGCGGAGGGCGGTGCTGACGTTCGTGCGCTGCAGCCCGGTGCGCTCCGCGATCCGGCTCGGCGCGCAGCCGGGGTGCAGGTCCGCGATGCGCATCACCTGGCGCTCGGTGGCCGTGAGCGGCACGACGTCCGGCTCGGCCGGGGTGCGCAGGCGGATCAGGCGCGCGACGTTGAGCACGAGGTCGGCCAGGTCGGCGTACGGATCCGCGGGCTGGGGGCGGGACACCCCTTTGACACTACCCGATGGTTATGTGAGCATAATTATGTATCGATAGTCTTCCGGGGAAGGCCGATGGATCGAATCGAGGGCGTCCTGCGGGCGGGGCCTGCCGGTTTCGCCGAACTCGCCGCGGTGCTCGGAGACGCCGTCCGCGACGTCGGCGCCTGGATGGCGGAGTACGGCGGCTACGACCCGCACCCCTCCCAGGACGTGCCGCTCGAGCGGTTCCGGGAGGCCGCCGCCGAACTGCACCGGCGCCTCCGGGACAACTACCCGTTCTTCCACCCCCGCTACGTCGGGCAGATGCTCAAGCCGCCACACCCGGCAGCCGTGGCCGGCTACCTGAGCGCGATGCTGATCAACCCGAACAACCACGCCCTCGACGGCGGTCCCGCCACCGCGGCCATGGAGAAGGAGGTGGTCGCGGACCTGGCGGCGATGTTCGGCCTTCCCCAGCACCTGGGGCACCTGACCAGCAGCGGGACGATCGCGAACCTGGAAGCCCTGTTCGTCGCCCGCGAGACGCACCCGGGCAAGGCGATCGCGCACAGCGCCGACGCCCACTACACCCACGGCCGGATGAGCCACCTGCTCGGCGTCGAGGCGGTCCCGGTGGCCGTCACCGAGGCCGGGACCCTCGACCTGACCGCGCTCGAGGACCTGCTCCGCACCGGCCGCGTCGGCACGGTGGTCGCGACGACCGGGACGACCGGCCTCGGTGCCGTCGACCCGGTCGACGAGATCGTCGCCCTCGCCCGCCGGTACGGCGTCCGCGTGCACGTGGACGCGGCCTACGGCGGGTTCTTCCGGCTCATCGCCGACGACACCGCCGACGGGGTCGCCTCGGCGCCGTTCCGCGCGATCGCCGAGGCCGATTCGGTGGTCATCGACCCGCACAAGCACGGGCTGCAGCCCTACGGCTGCGGTGCCGTGCTCTTCCGCGACCCGTCGGTCGCCCGCCACTACCTGCACGACTCGCCGTACACGTACTTCACCTCCGACGAGCTGCACCTCGGTGAGATCTCCCTCGAGTGCTCCCGGGCCGGCGCCGCGGCCGCGGCGCTGTGGCTGACGTCGCAGGTCCTGCCCCTCACCCCGGACGGACTGGGCGCGGTGCTCCGGCCCGGCCGCCGCGCCGCCCTGACCTGGGCCGGCCTGCTCGCCGGCAGCGCCGAGCTGGCGGTGTTCCAGCCGCCGCAGCTCGACATCGTCAGCTACTTCCCGGTCCGCGCCACGCTTTCCGGGATCGACCGCGCCAGCGCCCACGTCTTCGAGGCGGGGATGCGCCGCGCTCCGGAGCAGGCGTTTTTCGTGGCGACGTACACCGTCTCCGCGGCCGACCTCGCCCGCCGGGGCCACACCGTGCACGCCGACGTCCCGCGCGGCCGCATCCTGCGCAGCGTGCTGATGAAGCCGGAGAGCGAGCCGCACATCCCCGGCCTGCACCGCGAAATCGCCCGGCTGAGCGGCGCCGCGGTGGACGTGCGGCCGGGGTAGCGGCGCCGGCGGCTCGGGGGAGGCCCATCGCCGCGCGCGAACCGTCACTGCGAACAGCGTTTGCCGGTGTTGATGCAGTTGACGACCTGGTTCATCAGGCGCTGGCCCATGACGTTGGCGAAGTCGTCGTGGTCCGAGCGCGGGTTGTGCTTCTCCTGGGCGAAGGCGTCCACTTTGTACTGTCCGTTCACCTGGACGTCCCGGGGGATGTCGTAGGTCAGCGTGATGCGCAGCTGCGGGACGTTCTGGAAGCCTTGCGGGCAGCGGCTCTGCCGGTCGGCGAACACGATGTGCGAGCGGTGGTTGGCGCTGTCGATGTTCTTGCCGTCCCAGCAGTTCGGGAAGGCGTGGATGCGCGTCACCTTGCTGCCTTCGGGGCAGATCGGGTACTTGTCGGTGAGCCGGTCCTCGAAGCCGCTGCACGTCCAGCTCGGCCGGGCGTTGGCCGGGCCGTTGGTGCTCTGCTTGGCGTCGCCGTAGAGGATGCGCAGGAACTGCGGCATGGCCACGACCTTGCGGGCGCCGCCGCTGGTGAAGGTCAGGTCGGCCCGCTCGACGCGCTGGATCTCGCCTTCGTTGTCGCCGATCTCGTTCTTGTCGTTGACGCCGGGCAGTTCGGCGGGTTTGCCGCCCGAGTTGCCGCCGCCGTTGTCGAGGCCGCCCTGGCCGTTCTTCTTCAGCACGCAGGCCGCCAGGCCGCCGAGGTCGGCCGGTTTCGCTCCGGTCCGGCCGACGGCGATGGCGATCCGGTCGAGGGTGGCTTTCCGCTTGTCGCCGAGGGGGTTCAGGACGGCGTTGCGGATGTCCTGCTCGGACTTCAGGTTGCCGCCGGAGATCCGGGCGTTGGCCTCCTCGACCTGGGTGTCGAGCAGGTCGAGGTTGCGCTCGACCTCGGCGGCCGCCTGGTCGGGGACGTCGGTGAGCTTGCTGGCGACGTCGGGGCAGTCGACCTGCGTCTTGGCCTTGTCCTGTTTCGCCTGCTCGCGATCGCGGGAGACGTCTTTGGCCGGCGGGTTCTCTTCGTCTTCCTCGGTGTCGATGCGGACGACCGGCCAGAAGTAGGTCGACTTGTCGCCGTTGCGGCAGGTGGTGCCGGCTTTGGCGAGGCTTTCGTTGGTGGAGTCGGCGTTGGTGGAGAGGTTGCCGACGTAGTCGTGCAGGTGCTCGGCGCCGTTGCGGACGCCGGGCTGGGCGATGAAGTTGTCGGGGTTGAAGTGCTGGTTCTCGTTGCGGCCGCAGTCCACCGTGAACGTGCCGCGGGCGCCTTGGCGCTGCAGCGCCTGGTCGACGTTCGTGCCCTTCGGGACCTTCGTGATGTCGACGAAGAAGGACTTGTCCACTTCGGACGCACCGGCGGTGCCGGAGCCGCCGGTGGTGGCGGCGACGACCAGGGCGCCGGCGGCCAGCGCCAGGCCGATGCCGAGGGTGGCGATCTTGGTGCGGCGGGTGATGCGGTGTCGGCCCGTGGCGGGGGTTCGGGGCATGGCGTTGTTCACCTCGTTCGGTTTTCCCGGGCGCGGCAAGGGAGACGCGGCCCGGGCAGCAGCCGGCGACACGTCCGGTCCGGACGTGCGGGACCCGGGAGCGGCCGGGAGTCCGGACTTCCGGCCGTTGGTCCTGACGTAGGCGAAAACGGGCAATTCAGACCATAGGTTCAAAACGCCGCGACTGCGTTACCGTTTCGTTATCTTGATCGCGCGACCAGACCGGTCGGACGCAGCTTCGTCTTCGGGGACACGGACGCCGCGGACTGCTCCGGCCCGCCCCTCGCCCGCGCGGTCGTCATGGGGTCGCAAATCGACGGGTGAGCCCGCGGTGCACCTCGTCCGCGCCCAGGACCACCGGGGAGCGCAGCGATCCGACCTGGTCGATCTCGATCTCGACGACGTCTCCCGGGTGCAGGCCCTGGTCGAGGCCCGGGACCACGGAGGTGCCGGTCGAGAGCACGGCGCCGTCGGGGAAGTCGTTGTCCCGCCACAGGTACTCGACCAGTTCGGCCGGCTTGCGGTTCAGCTGGGCGGTGTTCGCTTCGCCGGCGAACACCTCGGCGCCGTCGCGCAGGATGCGCATGCTCAGGGCGAGTGACAGCGGGTCGGGCACCTCCCACGCCGGGCGCACCCGGGCCGACACCGCGCATGAGCCGGTGTAGATCTTGGCCTGCGGGAGGTAGAGCGGGTTCTCGCCTTCGATGCTGCGGGAGCTGACGTCGTCGACCACCAGGTACCCGGCGACCTCCCCGGCCGCGGTCAGCAGCAGGCCGAGCTCCGGCTCCGGGACGTTGTTGGCGGAATCGGTGCGGACGGCGATCGGCTCGCCGTCGGTGACCACGCGCCAGGCGGGCGACTTGAAGAACAGCTCGGGCCGCTGCGCCCGGTACACCCGGGCGTAGACGTCCTGGTCGGCGCTCTCCTCGCGGCGGGCCTCCTCGGAGCGCAGGTAGGTGACCCCGGCGGCCCACACCTCCATCCGCTCGTCCAGCGGCGGCAGCAGGCGGGCCCCGGCCGCCGGCACGGGTTCCCCGGCGGCCTCGGCCAGTTCGCGGATCTCCGCGACGGGCCGGCGCAGCAGGTCGCCCATCGACGTCACCGCGAGCGGCCGCAGCCGCTCTTCGGCGAGCAGGCCGACGCGGATGTCGCCGGCCTCGTCGGCGAATCGCACCAGATGGCTCATCCGGGACCTCCTCGTTCGGTGTCGAACTTACGGAGTGCGGAGTGCGGCGGTCAATGAACGCCCACGCGTCGAAGGCCCGTTCCCGCCGCGCGGGCGGGAACGGGCCTTCGACACTCCTCGACCGGGACCGGGGTGAACCCCGGCCGGACTCCTACCGGCCCTCGGGTGGTGTGGGCATGGGGGCCGGTTCCGCCCCGCGCATGCGTTCCCCGGTCCAGTAGTCCGGGTCGCTCCGCGCCGCCGGGCCACCGGTCACCTGCGGATCGGCGGGGCCACCGGTACCGGCGGGTGCGGCCGAGCCACCCGCGCCCAGCCATCCGGCGACCGCGGAGGCGCCCAGCGCGATCGCCGCCGCGACCAGCGCCACCACCACGACCGTGCGCCTGCGGGAGGTCACGGTTTCCTCCTTACGGTGTGTGGTCCTTCGCCGCGTTGAAGACGTCCAGGACGTGGTTGTCGTAATACGGCCCTGAATTGTTTCCGTCGAGATTGCCCTGCATGGCGCTGATGACGTAACCGAGACCGTTGGATTGGTAGTCCTCCAGCCACGGCCCGCCGCTGGAACCGCCGCCGAAATCGCAGCCGAGCCGATAGGCGTTGGCGCTCGGCCACCGGTCGGTCGTTCCCCAGCAGTACCATTGCACCTCGCCGCCGTCCCGGTTTCCCGGATATCCCGCGATGTGCACGAAACGGCTGTAGCTGCCGTTGACCCGCAGGCCGTGGCCGCCCGCCGCGTTGACCACCTTCTGGCCGGAACCGTTGGTGTTGGTCACCACGAACGCGAAGTCCCGCTGCCAGTCGTTGCGGACGGACCACCCCGTGGAGTAGTGGAACCAGTAGGCCGAGAACCGCCCTCGAGGCTCGGAGCCGTGGTCGTAGCCCGGGATGAAGATCCAGTTCAGCATGACCTGGCCGTTGCCGCCGCCCACCACCGAGCAGTGGCCCGCGGTCACGACCAGCCGTTTCGAACCGCTGTTCAAGGCGCTGCCGGAGCACGCGTACCCTTTGCTGTCGCGCGGGTCGACGAAGAAGATCTTGCCGTTGGTGTAGGAGAACCAGGCGTCCCGGGTCGCCCGGTCGCCCGCCGGGGCCGCCGGGTCGGATGCGGTCACGGCCCGCACCGCCGCGGCCGTCGGTTCCTTGCTCGCCGTGCCGGAGGGCGCGGCGACCGGGGTGGCCGCGGCCAGCCGCTCCGGCGTCCAGTAATCGCTGACGATCCGCTGTGCGTCCGCGGCGGAGACGTTTCGCTGCGCGCCCGCGCTTTCGTCCCACACGGCCGCGGGCGCGCCGACGATGGAATCGGCCTTCGCCGCGGTTTCCGTGGTTTCCGCGGTGGCCGGAACCGTGCTCAGCGCCGATGCGGCGAGAGCAAGGCCGGAAATGAAGGCAAGCGCGGATCTTCGCTTGGAGATCATTCTTTCCCCCTCGGGTTGATCACCCTGGCGGCGATTTCGCCGACCTGTGCACGACCGTACCCAGATGATTTTGGTCGAACAACCCGCCGGTTGGCAGAGGGGCTTGCGCGCCACGGCGCATTTCCGGTTGATTTTTTCCGGTAATTGCCGGTTGCGGAAATCGGCTGCCGTCGATCGCCGCCCGCCTGATCAGGGTGTCGGCAGCGGTTCGAGGACGACCACCGGAATCCTGCGCTCGGTGTAGGTCGCGTAGGTCGCGTACGGCCGGTAGATCGCCACCGCGTGCTCCCACAAGCGGTCGCGCTCCGCGCCCTCGGCGACGCGCGGGCGGACCCGCCGTCGTTCGCCGCCAGGCAGCTCCACCTCGGTGGCGGCCATCGCGGTCAGGTTGTGGAACCACGCCGGATGTGCGTCGACGCCGCCTTTCGAGGCGACGACGACCAGCCGCGGTGCGTCGTCCAGGTAGATCAGCGGGCTGGTCCGGGCTTCGCCGGACCTGCGGCCGACGTGGTGGAGCAGCAGCACGGGCGCGCCGCCGAAGAACGACCCGCCCACCTTGCCGCCGGTCTTGCGGAACAGGAACGTGTTGAGCCGTGCCAGCTGCCGCTGCAGCTTCCAGTAGCGGGACGTCGGCGGGGGAGGCTTGGGCATGGACTCAATCTGTCATAGAGTGACAAATGTCGTCAAGCGACAAGAGACGGCCGGTGACGGGTTGACCGTATGCTGGCCGGCATGGAGGAGCTGGGCCTGCGGGAACGGAAGAAGCGGCGGACGCGGGAGGCGCTGATCGACGCGGCCCAGAAGCTGTTCTGCGCCAACGGCTTCGAGGCCACCACCGTCGACCAGATCGCCGAAGCGGTGGAAGTCTCCTCGCGGACGTTCTTCCGGTACTTCACCTCGAAGGAGGACGTCGCGCTGGCGCTCGCGGACGTGCAGATCACGGCGGTGCTCGAAGCGTTCGCGGCGCAACCGGCCGACCGGCCGGTGCTGACCGCGATGCGGGCGGCCGCGGTGGCGGTCATGCGGGACTACGAGGCCGACGCGCGCTTCCACAGCCTGCAGGACTTGATCTCGGTCAGCCCGGCGCTGACGGCCGCGCGCCTCGAGCGGGCGACCGCCCGGTTCGACGAGGTCGCGGCGTTGGTCGGCGCCCGGATGGGGGTCGACCCGGCGGTGGATGCCCGGCCCCACCTGGTGGCCTCGGTGGCGTTGTGCGCGGTGCAGCCCGCGGTCGTCGCCTGGCGGGCGGCCGGCCGGCCGGAGCCGGAGTCCGAGCTGACCGGACAGGCCTTCGACCTGCTGGGTGTCGGCCTCGACTACCCCGCGGCCCGGTGACGGCAACGGGCCGTCTCCCTCGCCGCGAGGGAGACGGCCCGCCGTCGGGGAACCCGGGGTCAGCCGCGAGCCGCGGCCACCGCGGCCACGGCCGGCTGGTCGGCCGGCGGCATCAGCTTCGGGTACACCTTCTGGAACTTGTCGATCATCGTGGCGGACGGGATGACGCGGTTCGGGTTGGCCTGGCTCGTCGCCTGCTTCTCGCCCCAGGCGCCCGCGGCCTTCCGCTGGTCGGGGGTGCCGTGGCTGTGGAAGCAGTCGCCGATGGAGGCGTCGAGGTAGGTGACCTCCTGCTGGGTGCGCGCGTTCCAGGCGAAACCCTTGGCGTGCGCGACGAAGTAGCCGCCGTAGGCGTCGGGGCCCATCTCCGAGGACTCGTTGCGCGGGTGGTTGTCGTGGGCGAAGTCGACCTGGTGGCCGTACTCGTGGCCGAGCACGGACTCCACCGACACGTCGTCGAACCCGAGGACGTTGACCGTGTCGAGCAGGCCGTCACCGAGGGCGAGGCGCTTGCCGCCGAGGCTGCCGGCCGGGGCGGCGAACGCGTTCAGGGTGAGCAGCGGGTTGCGGCCGCCCTGCAGCACCGGGACTTCGTAGAGCACCTTGGTGGCGAGCGCGGCGGCGGCCTTCACCTTCGCCGGCGCGAGACCGAGGCCGAAGGTCTGCGCCATCTTCGCCTGGCTGCCGAGGTCGGTGCCCTTCCAGGCGACGAGCTGGATGTTCCAGCTCTCGATGTCCCAGAACCCGCGCAGCTTGTCCATCGTCGCGGTGGCGCGGGCGGTGTACTGGCCGTCGGTGCCGAAGACCTGCGGTGTCTTGTCGGACGTGACGCCTTGGACGTAGAGCTGGCTGAGGCCCGACAACGCGTCGAGCGCCTGGCCTTCGAGCGGGGTGAGCTGCGAGGCCAGCTTGTTCGCATACGTCAGGAGCGAACCTTCGGTGCAGCCCGGGATCGGGCCGTCCGCGGCCCGGCTCCGGGGGCCGATCCGCGGGACCGGCGAGTCGATGAGCCGGTCGACGCCGCGCAGCGCGTCCGCGGGCAGTCCGTTGTAGAGGTCGATGACGTCCTGGTAGAGCTGCGCGACGTCCTGCTCGACGGTGGGTGGTTCGGCCGCGGCGGCGGGCACCGCGGCGGCGAGCACGAGCGCCGCCGCGGTGCCCGCTGCCGCGAGCGTCTTGCCGAGGAATCTGGTCCGGTCGGGCAAGGTGGTTTCCCCTCTTCGGTTCCGGTTGAAGATCACCAAGCACCGCCACGCTAGGACGGTTACCGGCGGGGGAACCGGCGCCGAAGAAGGAACCCCGGAATGGCTCACTCCTTTCGGAGGGTTTTCACCGCGCGGACATCGGCCGAAAGTACTAGGTGCGGGACGGTTGCCGGCCGGGTGTAACTCAGTAGGGATTGCCGGGCACGCCGAGCCGCACCTGGTACAGGCCGAACCCGCCGCCGGACACGCTCGACGTGATGTACAGGGTTCGCCCGTCCGGTCCGCCGAACGCCGCGTTGGTGCTGGTGCGGCCGGCGGAGACGGTGCCGAGCTGCGCACCCGAGGGCGAGAAGACGTGGACCACCCCTTCGCTGTTGGACACCCAGTACAGGTTGCCCGCGCAGTCGACGGTCGCGCCGTCGGGCGTCCGGATGTTCGCGAACGTCGTGCGGTCGCCGGTGGTGCCGTCGGGGTGGACGGTGTACTTCATGATCACGTCGCCGCCGGTGGCGCCCACGTAGAGCGTCTTGCCGTCGGGGGACAGGACGACACCGTTCGGCTGGCGCAGCGAGTCGTCGACGAGGCCCACCACGCCGTCGTGGACGCGGAAGACGCTGGTGCGGCCGCCTTGCTCGTCGGCGCGGTTGCCGCGCTGGTAGTTCGGATCGCTGAAGTAGACCGTGCCGTCTTGGGCGATGGTCAGGTCGTTCGGCGAGTTGAACGCGTGCCCGGGTGCGCCGGCCGCGACGGTCGTCCGGCTGCGGTCGGTCAGGCTGTAGGCCGACACGGTGCGGTTGTCGTGCGTGGCGGCGAGCACTCGCGTGCCGTCGGCGGTGATCGCCAGTCCGTTGCTCCCGGCGCCGGCGATGAAGGTTTCGAAGGTGGCCGGCGGGGTGTACCGGAGCATGGTGGAGGGCTGCACGCCCTGGGGGCCGGTGGCGTTCTGCATGTCCGACACCAGCAGGGTCCCCGTCCGCTGGTCCCAGGTGGGCCCTTCGAGGAACGTGAAGCCCCCGCGGATGAGGCGGGAGGTCACCGCCGGGCTCGGCAAGGGCGAGCCGTAGGTCGTTCCCGGTGTGCACGGCGAACTCGTGGTGGTGCCGGACGCCGGGGACGCCACCGCGCCCGCGGTGACGACCGCCGCCGCCACCACCGTCCACAGGCGACGGTGCAGCGATGTGCTGTGGTGAGCCACGACGGCTCTCCTTTCGTGGGCGGGGTCAGCGTCCGAGCTCGACCTTGAGAATGCTTTCGCTGCTGTTGTTCGGGATGCTGTCCTTGTCGCCGCGGGTGCTGGTGGTCAGCCACAAACCGCCGTCGGCGGACGGTTCGACGGTGCGCAGCCGCCCGTACGTGCCGTTGAGGTACTGCTGGACATCGGTCAGGCTGTCCCCGGAGATTTCGGCCCGGTACAGCCGGGTGCCGCGCAGGCAGGCGATGTAGAGGGCGTCGCGGACCACGGCGATGCCGCTGCACGAACCTTCGGCGACGGGGTAGGTGTGCTTGGGGGCGATGAAGCCGGCCCGCCCGCAATCGCCCGTGGTGCCCTCGCAGAGGGGCCAGCCGTAGTTGCCGCCGCGGACGATCAGGTTGGTCTCGTCCATGACGTTGTTGCCGAATTCCTGTTCCCAGAGCCGGCCCTGGGAGTCGAAGGCCAGGCCCTGCGGGTTGCGGTGGCCGTAGCTCCACACCGGGGTGCCGAACGGGTTGTCCGAGGGGATGGTGCCGTCGCGGTTGATGCGCAGGACCTTGCCGGCGAGGATCGAGAGGTCCTGGGCCCAGTCGCCGTTCTGGCCGTCGCCGGTGGAGATGTAGAGCTTGCCGTCCGGCCCGAACCGCAGCCGGCCGCCGTTGTGGTACTTGTTGCGCGGGATGCCGGTGAGCAGCACCTGCGGGGTGCCGCTCAGCACGCCGCCGGTGTAGCGGATGCGCACCACGCGGTTGTCGGTCGAGCTGGTGTGCATGACGTACAGCCACGGGTCGGCCGCGAAGTCGGTGGCCACGGCGAGCCCGAGCACGCCGCCCTCGCCGTCGGTCCCCGACACGTTCGGCATCCGCCCGGCCACGGTCTTCGTGCCGGTGGCGGGATCGAGGCGGACGATCTCGAAGGTGTCGCGGCGGCCGTAGAGCACCTGCCCGTCGGGCAGGGTGGTCAGCCCCCACGGCAGGTCGGTCTCGGTGGTGACCCGGGTGACCGCGCACAGGGCCGTGGCGCACGCGGAGCCGGTGGTGACCGCGACCGCGGTGCTCGGGGCCGACCGGTTGCCCTGCGCGTCGCGCGCCCGCACCTGGTAGCCGTAGCGGGTGTTCGCGGCCAGGCCGCTGTCGGTGAACGAGGTCGCGTTCGCGCCGCTGGTCGAGCCGGCCACCGCGCCGTCGCGGAGCACCTCGTAGCCGGTGACGCCGGTGTTGTCGGTGGCCGCCGTCCAGTGCACGGTGACCGTGGTCCCCGCCGCGGTGGCCGTCACACCGGTGGGGGTGGTGGGCGGCTGGGTGTCGGGCTGGCACTGCGGCACGGTGACGGTGACCGTGCGGCTGGCCTGGGAGACGTTGCCCGCGGCGTCGCGGGCGTTGACGTAGAGGCCCCAGGTGGCTCCCGGCGCGACGGTCAGCCGGGCCGACCGCGCCGTGCCCGGCACCGAGGTCATGAGCTGCCCGTCGTGGTAGATGTCGTAGAAGGCCACGCCGACGTCGTCGGAGGACGCCGACCACGACAGCGTCACCGCGGTGCACGTGAGGTTCCCGGTGCGGGGGTTGGCCGGCGCGGTCGGTGGCGTCGTGTCGGCGGGGAGCCCGGTGGCGGCCGGCGCGAGTGGTGACGGGAGCACGACACCCGCGCTCACCAGCACCACCGTGCACATCGCCCGGAGACCGGAGCGGTTCGTTCCCGGGATAGCTCGCATGGTGTTCCTCTCTCGTGGAAGACGAGGTGACCAGTACGACTGGGAGCGCTCCCAGCAGACCGTAGCGCAAAGGGTTTGCCGACCACAAGGCCGGTGAGCGGGTATCCAACCGTCGCCCGGCTTGCCGACGGTCTTCACGAGCGCCGGACTGCGCTACCGTCGGGGGAAACCGCATACTCCGGGGGGAAACCATGCGCCGACTGGCCGGATCTGTTGCCTGCGTCGTTCTCCTGTTCGCCGGGACCGGCACCGGTACCGCCGCCGCCGGCCCGGATCCGCGGCAGGCCGCCCTCGAAGCCGCCGTGCGGGCCGGGAACGTGGGGATGGTCGCGATCGCGGCGGATCCGGCAGGCCGGTGGCGCGGGCGGGCCGGCGTCGCCGACGTCGCCACCGGCGCGAAGCCCGACACCGGCGGGCGGTTCCGCATCGGCAGCGTGTCCAAGACCTTCACGGCGACCCTGGTGCTGAAGCTCGCCGCGAAGGGACGGCTGGGGCTGGACGAGCCGATCGCGGAGTACCTGCCCGGCCTGCTGCCCTACCCGGAGCCGATCACCGTCCGCCAGCTGCTGCAGCACACCAGCGGCCTGCCGCGGGACCTGGCGCCGCAGTACACCTGGACGACCCTGCCGGAGGTGGACACCGAGCGGTTCGTGCACTTCGGCGAGGTCGAGGCGATCCACGACAGCACCGTGCAGCCGCTGCTGTTCCCGCCGGGCACGGGCTGGTCGTACTCCAACACCGGCTACAACGTGCTGGCCCTGCTCGTGGAGAAGCTCACCGGCCGCCGGTTCGAGCAGGTGCTCGCCGACTGGATCACCGGCCCGCTGCACCTGGGCGACACCTTCCTGCCGCGCGACTTCCCGCTGGTGCCGCGCCCGGCCGTCCGCGGCTACGAGCAGCTCTACCCCGCGCCGCACGGGCTGACCGACGTCACGGCCTACAACCTCAGCCGCTACTTCGGTGCCGGGAACATCGTCTCGAGCGCCGGCGATCTCAACCGCTTCTTCCGGGCGCTGTTCGGCGGCGAGCTGCTGCCGCCCGGCCTGCTCGCGCAGATGAAGACCACGGTCCCGTGGCCGGACACGGAGGGGCGGATCGGCTACGGGCTGGGGTTGATGCGGATTTCCCTGGCCGGGCCGTGCGGTCCCGGCGCTCCCGAAGTCTGGGGCCACGCGGGGGACGTCCCCGGCTACAGCACGTGGAGCATGAGCGACGAGTCCGGCACCCGGGGGATCACGGTCGCGTCGAGCCCGGACCTCACGGCTTCGCCCGCCGCGGCGTCGGGCCGGGTGCTCGCGATGGTGACGGAGTTCTGCACCCCGGACCTCCCGGATGCCCCGGCCCACGCCGCCCGGATCGAGGCGGCGGTGCGCTGACGCCGCGGCGTCCGGGGGAATGAGCCGAGCCGATCGGCTGGACATCGGCAGCCGATCGGCGGGGAGTTCGGGCCGGGTCACCGGTGTCCGCGGGCCGTGGTGCGTCGCCAGCATGGACGGCGACGAAAGGGGTTTCCCATGGAAAACCAGGACCGCGAGCTGATCCTCGGGCTGGCGAACCGGCTGCGGCAGGCCGTTCCGGTGGCGAAGGACTCGCAGGCCGCCGTGCTGATCGCGCAGCACATCGCGCCGCAGCCGGACGCGCTCTACCTGCTCGTCCAGGCCGTCCTGATGCAGGAGGAGGCGCTGCGGACGGCGCAGGCGCGGATCGCCGAGCTGGAGACCGCCGCGTCGGCTGCCGCACACCCGCCCGCGCCGTCGTACGCGCCCGCCCCGGCTCCGGCGCCGGGCGGCGGGTTCAGGTCGCGCATGTTCGGCCAGGGCCAAGGCCAGAGTCAGGGACCGACCGCGGGGGACGCACCGCAGGGCCGGTCCGGTGGCGGCTTCCTGAAGACCGCGGCGGCCGCGGCGGCGGGCGTGGCCGGCGGCGCCCTGCTGTTCCAGGGCCTGAACGAGGTGTTCGGCGGGCACGAGGCGGCGGCGGGGGAGTTCCACGGCGGCGAGGGCGAGCCCGTCGGCTTCGACGAGGCGGGCGGCTGGGACGAGGGCGGCCAGTGGTGAGCGGGCACCGGCCACGGTCCCGGGCCACCGGAGGAGTTCCCGTGCGGCGCACCATCGCCACCCTGGTCGTGGCGAGCGGGCTGGCCGTCGCGGGCTGCGCCGGGCAGCCCGCGAAACCGCCGCCGACGAGCCCGGCGAAGACCGGCGGCACCGCCGCGCGCCAGGTGCTGGGCTTCGGGGAGGAGCGGGCCGGCAAGCGCGGTGTCGTCACCGTCGGGAAGCCGCTGGCGCACGAGCTGCCCGCCGACCCGGCCCGGCCCACGGACCTGACGCGGGGTCTGCGGTTCGACGTCGTCGTCAAGAACACCTCGAAGCAGGCCCTGCCGGCTTCCGAGTTCACCTTCGCCCCCACGGTGAACGGCGCCCCGGCGAGTCTCGTCACCGACCCGGCCCGGAACATCGGGAACAAGCTCACCGCCGACGTGCTGCCCGGTGGCGACCGCAAGCTCGGCCTCGTCCTGGCGGTGCCCGCGAAGCCGGCCGAAGTCACGGTGAAGGTGACCTTCGCGGGAACGAACCCGATGTACTGGACCGGCACCGGATAGTCCTTTGTGGACTGTCCGGCCGCCCGGCGGCCCGGGTTCCGGCCCGGTCCGCGGTGCGTGGCAAAGCGATCCGGTTTGTCGCTACGATCACCGGGTCGCCGGACTGCGCGCGGTGCGGGTTCGCGTGGCCGGCTGCTCTGTTCGGACCAGGGACGTGGCGGTGCGGAGGGCGGATGACGGGTCGGCGGGCACCGGGCGTCGACGTCCGGGTGCTGGGGCCGTTCGAAGTCGAGGCCGGCGGCGTGCGGTCCGACCCGGGCGGCAAGCGGTTGCGGGCGCTGCTGGCGCTGCTCGCCGCCTACGCCGGACGGCCCGTGAGCGTGTCGATGTTCGTCGCGCAGCTCTGGGGCCCCGAACCGCCGCCGGACGCCGGGCGGACCGTCCGCACCTACGTCTCGCGGCTGCGCCGGGCGGTGCCGCCGGTGGCCGGGCTGATCCACACCCGGGCGCCGGGGTACGTCCTGCTCGAGCCGGAAAACGTGGACGCGGTGCGGTTCCGGCAGCTGGCCCGCGACGGCCGCGCGGCGCTCGCGGACGGTGCGGCCCAGGTCGCCCGCGAACGGCTGACCGCGGCGCTGGGCCTGTGGCGCGGGACGGCCTACCCCGAGTTCGACGGGATCGCCGCGCTGGAAATGGAGCGGACCCGGCTGGTGCGGGAACGCCTCGAGGTGGTCCAAGACCGCGTCGACGCCGACCTGTCCGCCGGGGCGGGCGGGGAACTGGTCGCCGAGCTGACCGAGCTGACCGCGGCCAACGCCGGGCACGAGCGGCTGTGGGGGCAGCTGATGACCGCCCTGTACCGCGCGGGACGGCAGGCCGACGCACTGGCCGCCTTCCAGCGAGCCCGGCGCGACCTGGTCGGCAACGCCGGAGTGGAGCCGTCCGACGCGCTGGCCGACATCCAGCGCCGCATCCTCGCGCACGATCCCCGGCTGCTGGCCGCACCCCGGCCCGAGCCCGTGGTGGTGAGCGCCCGGCCGGCGCAGCTGCCGCCCGCGGTACCGGCCTTCACCGGCCGCGACGCCGAGCTCGCCGCCCTCGACGCGGCCGCCGGGGAGACGCCGGGCACGGTCGTCGTCCTCGCCGTGTGCGGCACGGCGGGCGTCGGCAAGACGGCGCTGGCGGTGCACTGGGCGCACCGCGTCGTCGCCGGGTTCCCGGACGGGCAGCTCTACGTCGACCTGCAGGGTTTCGACCCCGGCGGCGTGCTGGCTGCGGAGGAGGCCCTGCGCGGTTTCCTGACCGCCTTGGGCGTCGCCGCCGACCGGCAGCCGGACTCCCTGCAGGCCCAGGTTGCGCTGTACCGGAGCCTGACCGACGGGAAGCGCTTCCTGGTCGTGCTCGACAACGCCCGCGACGCCGCGCACGTCCGGCCGCTCCTGCCTGCCGAGCCGGGCTGCGCGGTGGTCGTCACCAGCCGCGACGACCTCGCCGGCCTGGTGGCGCGCGACGGTGCCCGCCGGGTCGGGCTGGAGGTGCTGACGCCGGGCGAAGCGGTCGAGCTGCTCCGGCAGCTCGTCGGCGACCGGATCGCCGGCCCGGCGGAGCTCGCGGACCTGGCAACGCAGTGCGCCCGGCTCCCGCTCGCCCTGCGGGTCGCCGCCGAACTCGTCGCACGGCGGGGCCGGATCGCCCTCGAGGACCTCGCCGACGAGCGGCACCGGCTGGACTTCCTGGACGCCGGAGCCGACGCCGAGACCGCCGTGCGGGCCGTGTTCTCCTGGTCGGAACGGCACCTGCCGCCCGCGGCGAACCGCCTGTTCTGGTTGCTGGGCCTGCATCCCGGCCAGGACACCGGCAGCGCCGCGGTCGCCGCGCTCGCCGGTGCCGGCGCCCACGACGTCCGCCTGCTGCTCGGCGTGCTGGCCGGCGCCCACCTCGTGGAGGCGCCGGGCACGGACCGCTGGACGATGCACGACCTGCTGCGGGCCTTCGCCCGCGAACGCGCGCAGCAGCGGCTCGCCGAAGCCGACCGGCTACGCGCGCTGAAGGCCCTTTACGAGTACTACCTCTCTCACGCGCTGGACGCGATGGACGCCCTGTTCCCGGAGGCGGTCCGGTGGCGCCGCGGGGACGCTGCGCCGAGCCGGCCGGGGTCGATGTCGGCGGTGGCCGCGAAAGCCTGGCTGGACACCGAACGGCGCACCCTCGTCGCGATCACGCGCACCGCGGACGGCGAGCTCGCCGGGTACGCCGTCAAGGTGGCGCGGGCGATCGACCAGTACCTGAGCGTCGGCTACCACAACGCGGAAGCGTTCTCGGTCCACCAGCGCGCACTCTGGGCGGCCGAGCGGCTCGGCGATCCGGCCGGACAGGCGCGCGGGCTGCTGGAACTCGGGCGGTCGCACGCCCGCTCCGGCGCCTACGGCGACGCCGGCGAACACTACCGGCGCGCGCTGGAGCTGTTCCGGCAGCTCGGCGACCGCGCCGGCGAGCTGCGCACCCTGATCGCGCTGAGCCACAACGAAAGCCGGGCCGGCCGGTACCCCGAGGCGCTCGACGGCTACGAGCGGGCACTCGCGCTCGGCCGGGAGATCGGCGATCGCGCGCAGGAGGCCGTCGCGCTGGCCAGCATCGGCCAGGTGCAGCACAGCCTGGGCCGGCCCGAGGCCGCGGTCGCGCGCTACGAGCAGGCCGCCGCGATCTACGCGGAGACGGGCCAGCGCGTCGGCCTCGGCCGGATCCTCAACGACCTCGGCAACGCCCTGCAGAGCCACGGGCGGCTGCCCGAAGCCTACGACCACCACCAGCGCGCCCTGCGGATCCTGCACGAGATCGGCGACCGCGCGGCCGAATCGATCGCGCACACCGACCTCGGCCGGATCTGCTCGCGCTGGGGGCGGCACGCTGAAGCACTCGAGCACCACCACCAGGCGCTCGCCGTGTTCTCGGAGATCGGCGACCCGGTCGGCGAAGCGGAGGTGCTGGTCAACCTCGGCAGCGCCCACGAGCGCACGGGCCGGTACGCCGAGGCGGGCGAGGCGCACCAGCAGGCCCAGACCCTGGCCGCGAAGCTCGGCGACCGCCGGCTCGAATGCGCCGCGCTCAACGGGCAGGGCCGGGTGGCCGCCGCGGCCGGCCGAAGCGCGGAGGCTCTCGGGTACCACGAACAGGCACTGAGCCACGCCAGGGCGATCGGGGACCGCGAGCAGGAAGCCCGGTCGCTGGACGGAATGGCCGCTGTGCACGCCCGGTCCGCCGCGGTGCCCGAGGCACGCCGGCTGTGGGCGTCGGCGCTCGGGATCTACGACGATCTGCGCATGCAGGAGGCCGCGGAGGTGCGGCACCGGCTCCGCGAGCTGCCCGACCAGCGGTGACGCCGGGGTGGCCGGGCCGACGCCCGCAGCGGCCCCGCAGCGCTCTCGCGCGGGCCGTGCGACGATGGCCGGATGGGCGGCGAGCACCCGGGGGACCCCGGCCGGACGGTGGCGCCGATCGTGGTCACCCTGGCGGTCGGCGAGCAGGCCCAGGCCGCGTGGAACGCTCTGCGCCGCCGGTGGTTCCCGCCGGAGCGGCTGCACGTCGACGCCCACCTGACGCTGTTCCACGCCCTGCCGGGCGAGCACCTGGCCGAGCTCCTCGCCGACACTGCGGAAGTGGCGGCCGGGACGACGCCGTTCGAGCTGACGGTGGCCGGCGCGCGGTCGCTCGGCCGGGGCGTTGCGCTCGACGTCGTGTCGCCGCGGTTGCTCCAGGTGCACGCGGCACTGCGGGCGAGGTGGTCGTCGTGGCTCACCGCGCAGGACGCCCAGCCGCTGAAGCCGCACGTGACGGTCCAGAACAAGGTGAGCCCGGAGACGGCGGCGGAGACGCTCCGGGAGGTGCAGCGCGACCCGGGGCCGGCGACGGCGACGGCCACCGGCGTGGTGCTCTGGCGGTACGTCGGCGGGCCGTGGGAGTTCGCCGCCTCGGTGCCGTTCGGCGGTCGAGACGGCCGGCCGGGCTGCCTCTAGGCTGGCCGGATGGACGACCCGACCCCGCCGCGCGTCTTGGTGGTCGAAGACGCCGAGGCGATCCGGGTGCCGGTCGAGGCCGCGCTGGCCGATGCGGGTTTTTCGGTGCGTTCCCTGCCCGACGGCGGGGAGCTGGAGGCGGAACTGGCCCGCACCCGCCCGGACCTGGTGGTGCTGGACGTGCTGCTGCCCGGCCGGGACGGCTTCGAGCTGCTGCGGGTGATCCGGCGGACCTCCGCCGCCGGCGTGGTGATGCTGACCGCGCGGGACGCGGTCGAGGACCGGCTGCGGGGGCTCGGCGAAGGGGCCGACGACTACGTGGTGAAGCCGTTCGTGCTGGCCGAACTGGTCGCGCGGGTGACCGCGGTGCTGCGCCGGACCGGGCGGACCCGGCCCGCCGTCGAGGTCGGGGACCTGGTGATCGACGTCGAGGGCGGCCGCGCCCGGTACGGCGATGCCGACGTCGAGCTGACCTCGACCGAATGGAAGGTGCTGCTGTACTTCGCCCAGCACCGCGACCGGGTGGTGTCGAAGACCCAGGTCCTCACCGCCGTGTGGGGCTACGGCGACTCCGCGCCGAACCTCGTCGAGGTCAACGTGAGCACCCTGCGCCGCAAGCTCGAGGCGCACGGGCCGCGCGTGCTGCACACCGTCCGCGGTCAGGGGTACGTCCTGCGCGGGGAACCGTGAGCCTGCGGACGGCGTCGCTGCGCCGCCGGGTCACCGTCACCGTGCTCGTGGTGCTGGCGGTGGTGCTGGTCGCCGTCGGCCTGGTGGTGGACGCGGTGTTCCGCGCGCAGGCCGAGCGGGACGTCAACACGGTGCTCACCACCCGGGTCCAGCTCGCGCAGCAGCTGGCCAAGCAGAACGTGGCCCCGCCGACCCTGTTGCGGCGCATCGAAACGCGGGGGGTGGCGGGCTCGCTGGCCCTGCCCGACGGCACGTTCCTCGGCGCCGCCCCGGTGCCGGCGGACGCCCGGATCCGGCAGGTGCGCGCGACGCTGTCCGGGCCGCCGCGGATCAACGGCGCCAAGCTGACGCTCACCGCCGACGAGTCCCTGATCGCCGCCGCCGAGCGGAGCCTGCGGTCGGTGCTGCTGGCCACCGGCGTCGCCGCGCTGGCGGTCGCCGCGGTCGCGCTGCTGGTGGCCGTCCGGTTCGCGCTCGCGCCGCTGGACGCGATGACGCGGCTGGCGCGGTCGATCGTGTCCGGTGAGCGCGGCGGCCGGCTCGCTCCCGCGCGGACCGACACCGAGCTCGGGCGCACGGCGGCCGCGTTCGACTCCGCGCTCGACGCGCTCGAGGGTGCGGAGGGCGCGGCGCGGGCTTCCGAGGAGCGGACACGGCGCTTCGTCGCCGACGCCGCCCACGAGCTGCGGACCCCGTTGGCGGGCGTGCAGGCGGCGGCCGAGGCGTTGCTGCAGCAGTCCCCGGACGCCTCCCCCGAGCAGCGGGAACGGTTGCAGCTGCTGGTGGTCCGCGAGTCGCAGCGGGCCGGCCGGCTCGTCGCCGACCTGCTTGACCTGGCCCGCCTCGACGCGGGCACCGAGCTCGAGCGGGCCCCGGTGCCGCTGCGGGAGCTGGCCGAGGCGCAGGCCGAGCAGGTCCGGCTGACCGCGCCGGACGTCGTGGCCGAGGTGACCGGGCCGGAGACGGTGGTGCTGGGCGACCGGGCCCGGCTGACCCAGATCCTCGCCAACCTGACCGGCAACGCGGTCCGCGCGATGGCCGGCCGCGGCACGATCACGCTCGAGGTCACCGAGGGCGGCGTGACGGTGACCGACACCGGCCCGGGCGTCCCGGCCGGCGAGCGCGAGCGGATCTTCGACCGCCTGGTCCGCCTCGACGCGGCTCGCAGCCAGGCCGGTTCGGGGCTGGGCCTGCCGATCGCGCGCGGGTTCGCCCGCGCCCACGGTGCCGACCTGTGGTGCGAGGCCGCGCCGGGCGGGGGAGCCCGGTTCCGGCTGGCCGGCTTGCCCCCCGCGCCGTGAGGCTCAGGCGAACAGCCCGTCCAGCCGGCCGCGGTGCCCGGGCAGGACCTTGCCCGCGTCGGTGCCGAGGACGTTCTCGACGAGCGAGGCGTAGACGTCGCGGAAGTCCGTGGTGAGCTTCAGGTCGCCGTCGTCGAGGTCGGTCAGGCTGGGCTCGGCGCCGTGGAAGCCGCCCTTGACCTTCGCGCCGAGGAGGAAGACCGGACCCGCCGTGCCGTGATCGGTGCCCTGGCTGGCGTTGGCCCGCACGCGCCTGCCGAACTCCGAGTACACCAGCACCGTCGTCTGCCGTCCGCGGTCGGTCTTCGCCAGGCGCTGCACGAACGGCGCCAGCGCACCGTCCAGCTCGGTCAGCAGCCGCTGCTGGGTGCCGCGCTCGTCGGCGTGGGTGTCGAAGCCGCCCAGCGACACCGAATAGGCCCGCGTCGGCACGCCCGCCTCGATCAGCCCGGCGACGACGTCGAGCTGGGCGGACAGCTCGCCCTTCGCTTTCTGCCCGTCCTTCGCCGGCTTCCCGAGCGTCTGCACGGCCCGGCGCAGGTCGGTCACCGAACGAGCCGCGCGGGCCTGCCAGAACCCTTCGCCGGGCTGTGCCGCGCCGAGGCCGGCGAACGCCTCGCCGAGCGCGCCCTCCGGCAGCTTCAGCCCGCCGACCGGCAGGGACGCGGCGGCCGTGCGCTCCCCGGCGAGCAGCGGCGGCAGCACCGGGTCGACCGAGACCGCGCGCAGCGGGTCGTCACCCGTGGCGTCGAGCCAGCGGCCGAGCCAGCCGGTCGGCACCGACGCCTCCGGGGAAGCGGTCTGCCAGATCGCCATCGACCGGAAGTGGCTGTGGTCGGGCTTCGGGTAGCCGACCCCGCGCAGCACGGCGAGCCGGCCGCCGTCCCAGAGGGTCTTGAAGCCCTTCAGCCCGGGGTTCAGCCCCAGCCCCTCGCCGAGGTCCAGGACCTCCTCCGGCCGGTAGGCGAGTTCCGGCCGGGCGCTCTGGTACGCGGGATCGCCCGCCGGGACCACCGTGTTGAGACCGTCGTTGCCGCCGTAGAGGGTGACGACCACGAGCACGCCCGCCCCGGGGTCGAGGGGGTCCTCCTGCGCGGCCGACAGCAGCCGGTCCCAGTCGACCTGCGTGGCACCGGCGGCCAGCGCCGCGGCGGCCGTCACGCCGGTCGCGGTGAGGAACCTCCGGCGGTTCACCTGCTGCACGATCGTCACCCGCTCACTACGTATTCGGGGGCACAAGCGGCCACCGCGGACAGTTGACGGACGTTGCCGGCGACCCCGGCCAGCGCGGCGCGCGTGCGGTCCGACCAGGCGTCGACGCCGAGCAGCTCGCCGACCGCGGCGACCTTGTCCCGCGCCTTCGCCACCACGCCGAGATCCGCGTGCGCGGCGGCCAGCTGGGCGGCGTGCAGGCGTGCGACACCCGCCGACGTCGTCAGCCACGCCCCGCCCGCGGCCCAGCCCCCGACGCTCGGCGGCTGGAACGGCACCTGGCCCATCCCGCGCAACGCGGTCAGCAGCCCGCCGCGGGTCTTTTCGTCGAGCTGCCCCGGCCGGACGCCGAGCGCGCGCAGCAGCCCGGCCAGCCATTCGACGGGTTGCTTGACCAGCGACGTCCCGCTGTCGTGGAACGCCGCTTCCCCGGTGATCGCCCGCAGCAGGGCAGTGATGTCACGCCGGCTGCCGTAGGCGGCCACCAGCCGGTTGAGCGTGTCCGCCGCCGGCGGGGTCGTGGACACCAGCCGGGACCAGATCCGGCCGACGACGAACGGCGCCGAGTCCGGCCTGGCCAATACGAGGTCCACAAAGGACTCGGCGGCGAAGTCCGCGCTGGCGCCCAGGATCCGCTTCACGCCGTTGTCGTGCCGCTTGGCGACCAGCTGCGAACCGGTGGCGTCGCGCTTGGCGGTCCAGCCGGTGAGCGCCCGGGCGGCCTCGCGGACGTCGTCTTCGGTGTAGTGCCCGATGCCGAGGGTGAACAGTTCCATGAATTCGCGCGAGAGGTTCTCGTTCGGTTTGCCCGCCTTGTTGCTGTTGCCGTCGAGCCACAGCAGCATCGCCGGGTCGACGATCATCGCGCGGGCCAGGTCGGTGAAGCTGCCGAGGGCGTGCTCGCGCTGGGTCTGGTTCTGCGCGAGCATCAGCCGCGGGCTGCGCACCTTCTGCTCGCCGGTGGCGAAGTGGCCGTGCCAGAACCAGGTCAGCCGCTCCACGGACGCGAGGTCGGCGGCCACCATCCGGTCGAGCCACCAGCCGACGGTCTGCGTGGCCTGCGCCTGGACCGCTTTGCGCGCTTGCTGCTTCGCGGCCGGGTCGGCGTCCTTGCCGGGGTTGTCCGGCGGCGGCCCGAGCTCGGGCGGCGGTGTCGCGGCCGCGCCGGGGTCCGGTCCGCCGCCCAGCAGCCGATCGCGCGTTTCGGCGAACCCGCGGTCGAGATCACCGGCCCGCGGCCCGAAGCCGAGCCGGTCGTGCAGCCGCCGGACGGCGGCTCGTTCGGAGAGCACCACCATGTGTCGATGGTGCCGCCCGGAACCGGCCGGAGGCGAGGCCGTCCCGGGTTTCTTAAGCCGATCCACAGGTCACTCGAACAGACCGGCCGCCCGCGGAACGACCACGGCGAGGGCCACCGGTGGGACGGAGGCCGGCCGTGAACCGTCCGATGAGGACTGTCGCTTGTGGCCCGCGCAAACCTCGGCCGCCGGTTCGCCCGGGACGGCCGGCCGTATCGCCTCGGGGTTGACAGGTCCGGGCCGAGGGCGAAGACTGTGCGCCGAAAATGTTATCGCTAACATCTTGAGGTAAGTCTTGCGCGGACAGCGTGGCGGTGGCCGGTTTCCGGCGGTGGTGACCGCGATCCTCCTCGTGGTCCTGGGCGCGCCGGGCGCGTTCGCGCAATCCGGGGGCCGGGACGTCACCGCCGACGTCCTCGCGAACCGGGACGTGACGCTGAGCGGGGACACGATCGTGCGGCTCCCCGGCGGCGTCACCACCTACACGGGGGTGCTTCGCGGCGAAGGGGTCTTCACCGTCGGCGGAACCGGCACCCTGGTGCTGGTGAAGGACAGCGACTTCACGCTGCCGTCCGGCCGTCGTCGGCAGAAGGTCGTCACGGTGGGCGGCAACCACCCGGTGACCACGATCGCCGACCCCGACCCGCCGGCGGTGATCGTGCAGCGCGGGGCCGCCCTCCAGTACGGAAGCGGATCGGGTGACGACGGTGTCATCGGGCATTTCGTCCAGGCGCCCGAGGTGGCGCTGAACACGCTGAACCACCAGGTCGACGGGACACTGGAGCTGGCCGTGCACCGGGCGGTGAACCTGGGCGTGATCAGCGGGGCCGGGCTCGTCAAGCAGCGGCGGAGCACGTGGCCCGGCATCGAACTGCCCGGTGTGCACCCGTTCTCGGGGACGCTGTACGTCGGCACGGTCGCGGACTACGGCAGCCTGCACTACCTCACCGCCATGCCGAACGTGCGCAAGGTGGTCAACCAGGGATCGTTCATCCACAACGCGCCGGACGGTGAGGTGGTCACCGACGCCGCCGACATCTATTCGCAGTTCTACGGCAACGACGTCAACTTCCACACCTGGGGTTCCGGGGTGGTGCGGATGTCGGGCGTGTACAGCTGGTCGGACAACGGTTCGGACACCGATCCCGCGCTCAGCGCGCCGTCGGCGAACTTCGCCGCCGTGCCGCACCGCGACAACAAGCGGGGGATCAACATCGAAGGTGCCACGGTGACCTGGGGCGACGGCACGCACCACCGGTTCTTCCTGCCGGGCAACGAAAACACCGTGTACATCAACATGCACGCGGACCCGGGCGGCGCCCGCAGCGTGCTGACGTTCGACTACGACGGCCCGGTCACCCTGGACGCGCCGATCTCCGGCGGGAAGTACCACGACACGATGGCGGACGTCGGCCGCGGCGACGTCGTCATCGCGGCGACCCGCGGCAACGCGGTCACCTTCACCGCGCCGCAGAACTACGACGGCGACACGACGATCGGCGACGGCGCTTCGCTGCGGCTGGGTGACGGCACCCCGCAGGGCGACAGCTCGCTGCTGCCGGGCGGCAAGGTCGTCGACAACGGCGAGCTGATCGTGCAGAACGCCGGTAAGGGTGCGGAACTGGTCCGGATCGGCGGCAAGGGCTCGGTGACCCAGGCCGGCCCGGCCGCCACCACCCTGACCGGTGAGCTCACCTACACGGGCCGGACCACGGTGAAGGCGGGCACGCTCGTGGTCGTCGGGGGTTCCCTCGCCGCGAGCGCCGCGGTCGACCTGCCGGCGGCCGGGGCCAGGCTGGACCTGACCCGGGCCGGTGCCGCGACGGTCAACAACCTTTCCGGCGCCGAGGGCACCACCGTGGCGGCCGGGCGGACGCTGACCGTCCGGGCCACGGCCGCGACGACGTTCGGCGGTGCACTGGCCGCCTCCGGCACGGTGACCAAGACCGGCGCCGAAACGCTCACCTTGACCGGCAACCACACCACCCCGGACAGCGTCTGGACCGTCCAGGACGGAACGCTCGCGCTGACCGGGTCGGTCCAGGCGCGGCAGCTCGCCGTGCTGCCCACCGGCGTGGTGCGGGCCGGCGGGACGGTGGCGGGACCGGTGGACAACGCCGGGACGGTCGAGGCGACGGGCCTGACCGTGCGCGGCGCCTACACCCAGCGGCCCGGCGCTCGGCTGACCGGCACCCGGCTGACCGTCACCGGCGCGGTGACGCTCGCCGGCACCTTCGCGCCGGACCCGGCCCAGGGCCCGGGCGTGTTCCTCGACAACCAGGGATCCGGCCAGGTCAACGGCACCTTCGACGGGCTCCCCGAAGGAGCGGCCGTCGGCGCGCTCCGGCTCACCTATCACGGGGGCGACGGCAATGACGTCGCGCTGACCGGCGAGGCGGGTGTAGTCCGGCCGGGCGGCGCGGTCTCCGCCGCCGCGGCGGTGCCGGGTTCCGGGGCGGTGTGGTGGTTTTCGGCGGCCGGTCTGCTGGTGGTGCTGGTCGCCGGCGGGTTCGTGGTGCGCGGGCGGGTCCGCCGCTGAGGGCCGGTCAGTACGGTTCGTGGTCCGGCGCCGCCGCGCGGACGGGGGGTTCGAAGAGGTCCGCGATGCGCGTGTAGCCGACGTCGTTCGGGTGGAACCAGTCGTCGGCGAGGCTGCCGCGGATCGGGCTCAGCGCCGGGCCGCGCAGGTCGGCGACGTGCACGCGGCCGTCCGCGTCGATCAGCGCGTTGACCGCCCGCGCTTCGGCGTTGCGCCTCGGCAGGGTGGCGACGACGGACCGGTCCGCGGGGAGCTGGGCGAGCAGCCGGGCGAACCGGCCGGCGAGCCCGCGGCGGCGGGCCGGGGTGAGCATGTCGTTGGCGCCGACGAGGACGGTGACCAGGACCGGCGGCGTGGGCAGGGCGTGCAGCCGGGGGAGCTGGTGGTCGAGGACGTCGGCGACCCGGGCGCCGGAGGCCGAGAGGTTGAGCACCGCGAACGGCTCGCCGAGCCGGGCGTTCAGGCGGGGCACCCAGCCCCCGTCGACGGTGTCCGCGCCGATGCCCTGCGTCATCGAGTCGCCGAGCGCGACCCAGAGGGGCCGGCCCGAGCCGAGCGCCCGGCGGTTGGTTTCCGCCCACGCTCGCGCGAAGGGGTCTTTCTGGGCGCGGACCCGGCGAATGCCGGGCAGCACCACACCCGCGGCGTCGAGCAACCGGCCCGACCACGTCCGGTTCGGCACGAACACGTCCTCCTGATCGCCTCCACCGGCATTCGGAGCCGGGTGCGCCGCGGATGGGTGGCTCGGGCGACGACGGACGGTCACGCGGAGCTTCCACCACCGCGGCCGGAGTCGCAAGTCGTCCCTCCGAAGGAGACACAAATTCGTCCATAAGGGACATAAGGCGGGCGAGCCTCCTGCTGACTCGACTGGAGTATTGACGTGCTCCCGGTGTTCGTCGATAGTGATGACTCCAATCCCGACTTCGAGCGGAAGCCGCCCGCCTGCTGAACTGTTAGCGCTAACATTCGTCATCGGTGAACAAGGGAGTTCATGATGCCCGCGCTGCCCGCATTTCGCCGACCACGCCGCCGAGTGGCTGCTTCCTCGGCCGTGGTCGCCCTTGTTTTGCCTGTTCTGATCGCCGTCGGCGGCAGTGCGCAGGCTGCGGCGCAGGGGCCTTGCGACATCTATGCCGCGGGCGGCACGCCGTGCGTGGCGGCGCACAGCACCACCCGCGCGTTGTTCGCTTCCTACAACGGTGCGCTCTACCAGGTGCAGCGGAGTTCGGACAGCGCGCTGCGGGACGTCGGGCTGCTGTCCACCGGCGGTATCGCCGACGCCGCGGCGCAGGACGCGTTCTGCGCGGGCACCACGTGCACCATCACCCGTGTCTACGACCAGGCCGGCCACAGCGGCAACACGCTGGTGTACCAGGGGCCCGGGGGAACCGGCGGCGCGGACACCGCGGCCGTCGCCACCACCGAGGCACTGACCGTGGGCGGCCGCAAGGCGTACGCGTTGTACATCAACCCCGGCAACAGCTACTTCGCCGGCGGCTCCGGCGTGCCGACCGGCAGCTCGCCGGAGGGCGAGTACCTGGTCACCAGCGGGACCCACGTGAACAACGGCTGCTGCTTCGACTACGGCAACACCGAAACCGACCACCGCGCCGACGGCAACGGCGCCATGGACGCGATCAACTTCGGCACGGAGTGCTGGTTCGGCGGGTGCGCCGGGACCGGGCCGTGGGTGCAGGCGGACCTGGAGAACGGCCTGTTCCCCGGCGGCAGCAAGGCGTGGAACCCCGGCCAGGTCGCCCAGACCGGCCACTTCGTCACCGCGATGCTGAAGAACAACGGCACCACCCAGATGGCGCTGCAGGGCGCCAACGCCCAAGCCGGCAGCCTGACCAAGTTCTACGGCGGCGCTCTGCCCAGCGGCTACAACCCGATGCACAAGCAGGGCGCGATCATCCTCGGCAGCGGCGGGGACTGCTGCCAGACCAACCGGAACGCCAGCGCGGGCACCTTCTACGAGGGCGCCGTGGTCGAGGGGTATCCCTCCGACACCACCGACGCCGCGGTCCAGGCCAACATCGCCGCGGCAGGCTACGCCACCGGTGCCACCCCCTTCACCCCGGGCGCGAAGGTTTCGCTGCAGGCCACCACTTCCTGCTGCACCGGCGAATACCTGCGGCACGACACCGGTGACGACAAGGTCGTGATCGCGCCGGTGACGGCGGGCAGCGCGACGGCGGACAAGGCGGCCGCCACCTGGGTCGTCCGGCCCGGCCTGGCCGACGGCAGCTGCGTTTCCTTCGAGTCGGCCGACGCGGCGGGCAGCTACCTGCGGCACTACGCGTTCCAGCTCCACCTGCAGCCGAAGGACGCGACTACGCAGTTCGCCGCCGACGCCACTTTCTGCCCGAAGCCGGGCAACAGTGGTACCGGCTACTCGTTCCCCTCGCTCAACTACCCGGCGAAGTACCTCCGCCACTACGCCTCCACGGCCTACCTCGCGAGCAACGGCGGCACCAACGCCTGGGACACCACCACGCTGTGGCGCGAGGACACCTCCTGGCTCCCCGCCACTGCCTGGAACTGACCACGCACCGGAAGTTCAGTGACGCATTTCCCACCGTGTGAAGGAGATCCGATGACCCGACGACCGTGGATCCGCCGCGCCCTCCTGGCGGCAGGCACGTCCACCAGCCTCGCCGCCGGCCTGCTCGCGGCGATGGCCACCACCTCGCAGGCCGCCGCCCAAGGGCCGTGCGACATCTACGCCGCGGGCAACACCCCGTGCGTGGCCGCGCACAGCACCACCCGCGCCCTGTATGCGGCGTACAACGGCCCGCTGTACCAGGTCCGGCGGGCTTCCGACAACGCGACCCGTGACATCGGCGTGCTGAGCGCCGGCGGGTACGCCGACGCCGCCGCACAGGACTCCTTCTGCGCCGGCACCAGTTGCGTGATCACGGTCATCTACGACGAGTCCGGCAAGGGAAACCACCTCGCCCAGGCGCCCAAGGGGCACTTCTCCGGACCGGCGGCGAACGGCAGCGACAACGTCGCCAACGCCTTCGAGGCGCCCGTCACGGTCGGCGGCCACAAGGCGTACGGCGTCTACGTGGCCCCCGGCACCGGCTACCGCAACAACAACACCAACGGCATCGCGACCGGTGACCAGCCGGAGGGGATGTACGCGATCTTCGACGGCACGCACTACAACGGCGGCTGCTGCTTCGACTACGGCAACGCCGAGACGAGCGGCAACGACGACGGCAACGGCACGATGGAGGCCATCTACTTCGGCAACAACAAGGGCTGGGGCTACGGCAGCGGCGCCGGTCCCTGGATCATGGCCGACCTGGAGAACGGCCTGTTCTCCGGCGTGAACCAGCACTTCAACGCGGGCGACCCGACGGTCACCAACCGGTTCCAGACCGCGATCGTCAAGGGCGGCCCGAACCAGTGGGCCATCCGCGGCGCCAACGCGCAGTCGGGCGGCCTGTCCACCTACTACAGCGGCGTGCGCCCCAACGTCGCCGGCTACAACCCGATGAAGAAGCAGGGGGCGATCCTCCTCGGCATCGGCGGCGACAACAGCAACGGCGCGCGCGGCACCTTCTACGAAGGCGTGATGACCGCGGGCTACCCCTCGGACGCCACCGAGAACGCGGTGCAGGCCAACATCACCGCGGCCGGTTACAGCAGCGCCCCGACCGGCTCCGGAACCCTCACCCCGGGCGCCAAGGTCTCCCTCCAGGCGACGACGGCCTGCTGCACGTCCGACTACCTGCGCCACAACGACGCCGACGACAAGGTGGTCATCTCCGCCGTCGACGCCGGCAGCCCGGCCACCCTCAAGGCCGACGCCACCTGGATCGTCCGGGCCGGCCTGGCCAACACCTCCTGCCTGACCTTCGAGTCCGCCGACCAGCCTGGCCGGTTCCTGCGCCACTACGCGTTCCAGCTCCACCTGAACGCCGACGACGGCGGCGCTGCCTTCGCCCAGGACGCCACGTTCTGCCCCACCACGGGCAACAGCGGCGTCGGAAAGTCCTTCCAATCGGTCAACTACCCGTCGAAGTACGTCCGCCACTACAACTTCACCGGTTACGTGGCGAGCAACGGCGGCAGCAACGCCTGGGACTCGACGACGTCGTGGGCCCAGGACACCAGCTGGCTCGTCGCCTCGCCCTGGAACTGACGAGCGACGTCACCGACCACGAGCACGGCTTCCCCGCAGCGTCGCAGGGGGGCCGTGCTCGTTCCCACGAATTCGTCGAATGATAATTACATCGGTAATGGCAGGTCTTTTGCGGCCGGATGCCGACGGGAACCGGGCTGTTCGGCCGAATTCGTGCGCATTGTCGCGCACTGCGTGGACACGGGTGCGGGAAAGCCGGAAGATCCGGCCGACGAACGAAACCGCATCCGCAAAAGGAGTTCGCGTGCCGGACCTGCCCATGGACCGCAGAGGATTTCTCGCCGTGGCGCTGGCCGCCGGGGCCGCGGCGCTGCCGGGCGGATTCCCGGCCGGCGCGGGAGCTGTGGCCCCGCGGATCAGCCTCCCCGAACGCGGGGTCCACGACACCGCCCCGGCCACGTCCTGGACGGACGGTTTCCTGACCGGGAACGGTGAGTACGGTGCCACGCTCCACGGCGCACCCACCCTGGAGAAGGTGATCTTCAACCACCACCGCTTCGTCCTGCCGAACGGCTCCCGATCGGTCACCCCGCCGGTGCTCGCGGGCCGCCTGCCGGGGGTCCGGGACAAGGCGCTCGCCGGTGACTACGCCGGGGCGAACCGCGACTTCGCGGCCGGCTGGTCGCTGCGGTGGACCCAGACCTACCACCCGGCGTACGAGCTGCGGATCGCGACGCCGGACATGACCACCGCCACCGGCTACGTCCGCACGACCGACTTCCGCACCGGCGAAGTCACCACCGGCTGGGCCGACGGCTCCGGCACCTGGACCCGCCGGGCGTTCGTCTCCCGCGCCGACCGCGTGATCGTCCACGAGCTGACCCCGGCCCCCGGCCGGACGATCGACGCGACCTTGAGCGTGTACACGGCCTTGGAGGGCACGCCGGGGAACGTGGGCTTCACGACCCGCGCCAGTGCCGGCAACGGCTCCGGTTACCTGAACCTGCGCGGGACCTACCCCGCCGGGCAGGGTGCGTTCGGCTACGAAGGCGTCACGCGCGTCGTCCCGGCCGGTGGCAGCGTCTCGGCCGCCGGGAGCACCATCGTCGTGTCCGGAGCGGCCCGGCTGCTGCTGCTCACCAAGCTCGACCGGTACGAGACGCCGAACGCGTGGGATTCCCAGCCGCTGCACGCGGCGCTGGCCACCATCGGCACCGACTACCCCGCCCTGCTGGCGCGGCACACCGCGATCCACACCGCCTGGTACGACCGCTCCCGGCTGGACCTGAACGTCTCCGCCGCCGACCGGGCCCTGCCGGTCGGTCAGCTGATCGCCCGGCAGAACGGCAACCAGAGCGTCATCGACCTCGCCCTGCTGGAGCGGCTCTACGACTCGGGGCGGTACCTGTTCATCAGCTCCAGCGGGATCCTGCCCCCGCGGCTGACCGGGATCTGGACCGGCACCTGGACCGGCGCCTGGGCCGACGACTTCACCACCGACGCCAACGTCAACCTCCAGGTCGCCGGCGGCAACACCCTGGACACCCCCGAAGCCATGCAGGGGTACTTCACCCTCGTTCTCGGGCAGCTCGCCCAGTGGCGCACGAACGCGCGGAACCTCTACGGCGCCCGGGGTTTCCTCGCCCCGTCCCGGACCGACGGCGAGTACGGGCACATGCTCCACTTCGATGCCGGCTTCCCCGGCCAGACCTGGACCGGCGGGGCCGACTGGCTGCTCCACCCGCTCCTCGAGTACTGGGAGGTGACCGGCGACCAGGCGTTCCTGCGCGACAAGCTGGGTCCCGCGCTCATGGAGCTGGCGCTGTTCTACGAGGACTTCCTGACCCGGACCGACCAGAGCGGCAAGGTCGTCTTCGTGCCGTCCTTCTCGATGGAGAACGCGCCCGGCAACACGCACGTGCTGCTGTCGGTCAACGCCACCGGCGACATCATGGCGGGCAAGCACGCGCTGCAGGCCGCCATCACCGCGGCCAACGCGCTCGGCGTGGAACAGGGCAGCGGCCAGGGCGTCCAGCGGTGGACCGCATTGCTCGGGAAACTGCCTGCGTACCGGATCAACGGGGACAACGCCCTGGCGGAGTGGTCCTGGCCGAGCCTCACCGACAACTACAACCACCGGCACGTCCACCACCTGTACGGCGCCTGGCCGCTGCACGAGCTCAACCCCGAGACCGCACCCGGGCTGATCGCGCCCGCGCTGCGGGCCCTGGAACTGCGCGGCGACGAAAACCTGTCGGCCCACGGGAGCCTGCACCGCGCGCTGGCCGCCGCCCGGCTGAAGGACGGCGGGAAGGTCTACGCCAACCTCCGCAAGATCCTCGGCAACACCATGGTCTTCCGGTCGCTGATGACCTCGCACAACCCGAACCTGCAGACCTACAACGCCGACGCCGCCCACGCGATCCCCGGGGTGCTGGCCGAGGCGCTGCTCTACTCCCGGCCAGGGGTGCTGGAAATCCTGCCCGCCCTGCCCGGGCAGCTGGCCAAGGGGTCGATCACCGGCGTCCGGGCGCGCGGCCGGATCCGGGTCCACAGCCTCGGCTGGGACCTGTCCGCGCGCACGGCCACGCTGTCCGTCACCTCGGCGATCGACCAGGCCGTCACGCTGATCAGCCGCCGGGGCCTGACTTCGGTGACCACCTCGGCGCCGGTGGCCCCGTCGCCGCTGGGTTCGTACGCCAGAGTCGTGACTCTCGCGGCGGACCAGCGCGTCGACATCACCGTCATGCTGGACGCCGGGTACGTGCGGCTGGTCAACCGGCGCAGCGGGAAGGTCCTCGACGTCACCGGCGGCGGAACGGCCGACGGCGTCAAGGTCGTCCAGTGGACCTGGTCCGGCGGCGCCAACCAGCAGTGGCAGGTCCGGCCGAACCCGGACGGCTCGGTCCGCCTGGCCAACCGCAACAGCGGCCGGCTCCTCGAGAGCCCGGCCGGCGCCGGTCAAGGCACCCAGCTGGACCAGGCGCAGGACACCGGCGCCGACAACCAGTGGTGGCAGCTCGCCGGCACCGGCGACGGCTACTACCGCCTCGTCAACGTCCGCACCGGCCTGTGCGCGGACGTGGAGGGCGGCTCGACCGGCGACGGCGCCCGGGTGCTCGCCTGGGCGGTCAACACCGGCACCAACCAGCAGTGGCAGATCGTCGACGCCTGACCCGCCCGGTGTTAAACGGCGGCCGGAAAAGTCGTCACACGGCGGCGGCCTGGTAACACGCCGGTGTTCCGGGGGAAACCGTCCGGAAATGGTTCGCCGGTGCACTGAGCGGCATGACCTTCCAGCTCGACGGCCTGCACCGGCCGGTGATCGTGGTCGGCGGCGGCCAGGCGGGACTCTCGATGTCCCACTGCCTCACCACCGCCGGAGTCGGGCACGTGGTGCTCGAACGCGAGCGCGCGGGGCACGAATGGCGGACCCGCCGCTGGGACAGTTTCTGCCTGGTCACGCCGAACTGGCAATGCCGGCTGCCCGGGTTCCCCTACGCGGGCGACGATCCGGACGGCTTCATGGTCCGGGACGAGATCGTCGCCTACCTCGAGGCGTACGTGAAGGAGTTCGACGTCCCGCTGCACGAGGGCGTCGAAGCGACCCGGCTGCGGCAGCTGCCGGGCGGCGGGTTCCGGCTCACGACGTCGGACGGCGAGCTGACCGCCGACCACGTCGTGCTGGCCACCGGCCCGTACCAGGTGCCGCTGAAGCCGCGGCTGGCCGAACGGCTGCCCGAGCACGTCGTCCAGCTGCACTCGGCCGAGTACCGCAACCCGGCGCAGCTGCCGGACGGCGAGGTGCTGGTCGTCGGCACCGGGCAGTCCGGCTGCCAGATCGCCGAGGACCTGCACCTGGCCGGGCGCCGGGTGCACCTGGCCGTCGGGTCGGCGCCGCGGGTGGCCCGGCGCTACCGCGGCCGGGACGTCGTGGCGTGGCTCGACGAAATGGGGTACTACGCCCGGGGGATCGACGAGTTCGCCGACGCGGACGCCGTCCGGTTCCGGGCCAACCACTACGTCACCGGCCGCGACGGCGGGCACGACATCGACCTGCGCGCCTTCGCCGCGGACGGCATGCAGCTCTACGGGCGGCTCCAAAGTGTCCGAAGTGGACAGCTGGCGTTCGCGGACGACCTGCGGCGCAACCTCGACGCGGCCGACGCGGTGTCCGAGGGCATCAAGGACTCGATCGACTCCTTCGTCGCGCAGCGCGGGATCGAGGCACCCCGCGAGGACCGGTACAAGCCGGTGTGGGAACCGGCAGCAGGGGCCCGCACCCTCGACGCGGAAGCGCTTTCGGCCGTCGTGTGGAGCACCGGGTTCGGCCGCGACCACCGCTGGATCGACGTCCCGGTGTTCGACGGCAAGGGCTACCCGACCCACCACCGCGGCGTCACCAGCTGTCCGGGCCTGTACTTCCTCGGCCTGCCGTGGCAGCACACCTGGGGTTCGGGGCGGTTCTGCGGCGTCGCCGCGGACGCGGAGTACCTGGCCCGGCGGATCACCGACGTCGGGCGGGGTGGCGACGTCCGGTGGCTCTCCGGCACCCCGGTGAGCACCTACCCGGCCGACGACGACTGGGTCGCGCCGCGGACGGTGGCCTGATGAAGTGGACCAACGACGCCCACCGGCACCTGGGCGTGCTGCCGGCGTACCCGTTCTACGGCGGCCCGCCGGTGGCCCCGGCGATCGGCAGCCGCGCGACGATCGGCGAGCTGCTGGCCGATCTGGACCGGGAGGGCACCGAGCGCGCGCTGGTGATCCCGAACTACGGCGTCCCGGACCCGGCGATCGCGTTCTCCTTCAACGAGCTCTGCGTCGAAGCGGCGGCGAAGGACGATCGGATCAGCGCCGCACTCTGGGTGTCCCCGCGCCCCGAAGACGCCGGCCGGACCGAGGAAGCCCTGAAGCTGGCGGGGGAGGAGGGCGTGCGGGCGCTGAAGCTCAGCTTCCTGCTGGGCGGCCGGGCCTCCGACCCCGCGTGCCGGCCGCAGCTGGACCGGATCTTCGCCACGGCGAAGGAGCACGACCTCGTCGTGCACGTCCACACCTCGCCGGGCGCGGCTTCGGACATCGACGAGGTCGGCAAGCTCGTCGACGCCTACGCCGGCGACGTCAAGCTGCACCTCGTCCACTTCGGCGGCGGGATGAGCGGGCACATCAAGCTCGTCGGCGGCCGCTTCTTCGACTGGATCGCCGCCGGCAAGCAGGTCTACACCGACCTGTCCTGGGCGATCGGTTTCACCCCGCGGTGGCTGGTCGACGAAATCTCGCGGCGCGGCATCGGCCACGACCGCGTGTTGTTCGCCTCCGACCAGCCGTGGGGCGATCACGAGGGCGAACTCGCGAAGCTGGCCGCCGCGGCCGGCGACGGCGAGCTCGCCGACCTGGTTTTCCGCGGCACGTTCGACGTGCTGTACGGATCGACGAAAGGGAAATAGACCGATGGCAGAGCTGACCGAGACCGAGAAGACCAGCCTCGACGAGATCCCGCACCCGTCGCTGCCGCAGGGGTCCAGCCTCTACGGCGGGACGAAGGTCTTCCCGGACTACCAGGCCGAACCCGGCCAGAGCTACTTCACGCTCGTGCACGGCATCGCGCACGAGTCGTCGGTGAGCTTCGTGGCGATCCTGCAGGCGACCCGCGCCCTGCGGAAGGGCTTCGAGGCCGCGATCTACTTCTACGGCCCGGGTTCGCTGAACTGCCTGGCCACCCGCGGCTTCCCGACCACCGGCAACGCCGCGTTCCCGGGCGAGCTGAACATCAACGACCAGCTCAAGACGTTCATCTCCGAAGGCGGCAAGGCCTACTGCTGCCGCTTCGGCCTGTCGCTGCACGGCGCCCGCGAGGAGGACCTCATCGAGGGCGTCATCCCGACGCACCCCCTTGACGTCCAGGACGCGCTGATCCACTACGCGCGCAAGGGCGCGATCATCAACTCCACCTACATGTTCTAGGGAGCGGCTCGTGCGCGTTGGCATCGAAGAAGATCTGGACACCCGCGCCGACATCGCCGTCCGCGGGGTGCGTGTGGACGCACCCGTACAACGCAGCAAGGGCGCCGGGCCGAGCGACGACGGCCACCTGGTCGTCGACGGTGCCAACGCCACTCTGCCGCTCAACCCCGACAGCCCGTACGAAGTCCGCGACGGCCGCATCCACCGGGGGACGGTCGACCTCGGCCTGAGCGTGACCCCGGTGGCGCGGCCGCGGTTCTACGAGCTGTCCACTTCGGACGGTACGCCCTACCGGAAGATCGCGCTGTTGCACGGCAAGGACGTGCTCGCGACGACCGTCGTGCAGACGTGCGTCCGCTACGCCGAAGACCAGCGCTGCCGGTTCTGCACCATCGAGGAGTCGCTGCGGGCGGGGACCACCGTGGCCGCGAAGACGCCGCGGCAGCTCGCGGAGGTCGCCGAGGCGGCCGTGCGCCTCGACGGGGTCCGGCAGATGGTGATGACGACCGGGACCACGGCCGGGCCCGACCGCGGCGCCCGGCACCTCGTCCGGTGCGTCCGGGCCGTGCTCGACGCCGTGCCGGGCCTGCCGATCCAGGTGCAGATCGAGCCACCGGGCGACCTCGGGGTACTGGCAGAACTGCGCGAAGCCGGGGCGACGTCGATCGGGATCCACGTCGAGTCGCTCGACGACGACGTCCGGCGGCGGTGGATGCCGGGCAAGTCGACCGTGCCGCTGGCCGAGTACGAAGCCGCGTGGGCGGAGGCGGTCCGGGTGTTCGGCCGCAACCGCGTCTCGACGTACCTGCTGATCGGCCTCGGCGAGGACCCGGACGACCTGGTCGAAGGGGCCGGGCGGCTGATCGATGCGGGTGTGTACCCGTTCGTCGTCCCGATGCGGCCGATGCTCGGCACCCTGGCCCGCCGCGACGGCGCCACCGCGCCTCCGCCGTCGCTGGTCGCCGAGGTCACCGGCCGGGTCGCGGCGCTGCTGCGGGCCGCCGGGATGACCGGCGCCGAGCAGGGCGCGGGGTGCGCCGCGTGCGGGGCCTGCGGGCTGCTCAGCGCGGTGGGAGGCTGACGTGGACCACGACATCCTCGCGCTGCTCGGCGACGTCCGCAGCGTCGCCGCGCGCCCCGCGTTCCACATCGAAGAAACCGATCACCGGGGCCTCGAGGCGTACCGCGCACTGCGCCACGAAGCGTTCGTGGCGCGGCAGGGCCTGTTCGCCGGGCACGACCTCGACGACCACGACACCGACCCGCGCACGATCGTGCTGGTCGCGCGGGACACCGCGGGCGACGTGCTCGGCGGTGTCCGGCTCGGCCCGGCCACCGGCGGTCCCGATCTCGGCTGGTGGCGGGGCGGGCGCCTGGTCGTCGCCCCCGGCTCGCCGTCCGGGATCGGCTCGGCCCTGGTCCGCGCGGCCTGCGCGCGAGCCGAGGCCGAGGGCGTGCTGCGGTTCGAAGCGACGGTGCAGCCCCGCACCGAAAAGCTGTTCGCGCGGCTCGGCTGGCGGCGCCTGTGGCCGGTGACCGTCGCCGGCCGTGCGCACGTGCTGATGCGGTGGCCGATCGGCCGGATCGCCGAGCTGGCGTGGTCGGCGAAGGCCGCGCTCGGACCGCTGCTGCGCGGGCTGACCGGCGTGCCCGGCTTCGTCGGCGACGACGGCGTCCCGCTGCCGGGCACCGACGTCGTCGCCGCCTGCGACGCGATCGTCCCGGCCATGGTCGAGCGCGACCCGGAGTGGGCGGGCTGGTGCTCGGTGCTGGTCAACCTCAACGACCTGGCCGCGATGGGCGCCACGCCGACCGGGCTGCTCGACGCGCTCGGCGCCCGCGACGCGTCCTTCGCCGCCCGTGTCCTCAGTGGACTGCGGAAGGCGAGCCAAGCCTACGGCGTGCCGGTGCTCGGCGGGCACACGCAGTTCGGCGTCCCGGCGTCGCTGTCGGTCACCGCGCTCGGCCGGACCACCGACCCGGTCCCCGGCGGGGGCGGGAAGCCAGGGCAGCAGGTCTGGCTCACCGCCGACCTCGGCGGCGGCTGGCGGCCCGGCTACACCGGACGGCAGTGGGACTCGACGAGCTTCCGCCGCACGCCCGAGCTGCGGGACCTGCTCGGTTCGGTGGCCGGGGCGAGACCGGCCGCGGCCAAGGACGTCTCCATGGCCGGGATCGCCGGCACCCTCGGCATGCTCGCCGAGGCCTCCGGCTGCGGCGCGGTGCTCGACGTCGAGCGCGTGCCACGACCGCCCGGAGCGTCCACAGGGGACTGGCTGACCTGCTTCCCGGGCTTCGCGATGCTGACCGCCGGCGCCCCGGCCCCCGCCGGGCCCGCGGTCACCGCGGCCTGCGGCGAGCTGGTGGCGGGCACCGGCGTCACGCTGCGCTGGCCGGACGGCGAACTGACGCGCGCCATCGACGGCGGCGTCACCGGATTGGGGAACTCATGACGACATTGAGAATGGCCGCGGTCGCCGCGCCGTTCGACCGCGACCTGGAAGCCGACTTCGGCCGCATCGAGAAGCTGGTCGGCGAGGCGAAGGCCGAAGGCGTCCGGCTGCTGGCCCTGCCGGAGGCCGCGCTCGGCGGTTATCTGGCCAACCTCGACGGCGGGGCCGAAGGTCCGCCCGCGCTGGCCGCCGACGGCCCGGAGCTGCGCCGGCTGGCCGCGCTGGCCGGGGACCTGGTGGTGACCGCCGGGTACTGCGAACTCGACGGCGGCCGCCGCTACAACTCCGCGGTGTGCGTCAGCGGCGACGGCGTCCTCGGCCACCACCGCAAGGTCCACCAGCCCCTGGCCGAGAACGCCAGCTACGGCGCGGGCGGGGAGTTCGCCGCGTTCGACACGCCGGTCGGGCGGCTGGGCATGCTCATCTGCTACGACAAGGCGTTCCCCGAGTCCGCGCGGGCACTGGCCCTCGACGGCGCCGAGATCGCCGTCTGCATGTCGGCCTGGCCCGGCAGCCGGACCAACCCGGCCGCCGACCTCGCCGACGACCGCTGGAAACGCCGGTTCGACCTGTTCGACCGGGCCCGCGCGCTGGAGAACCAGATCGTCTGGCTCTCGGCCAACCAGTCCGGCACGTTCGGCGACCTGCGGTTCGTCGCGAGCGCCAAGGTCGTCGACCCGGGTGGCGAGATCCTCGCCGACACCGGCGTCGCCGAGGGCATGGCCATCGCCGAACTGGACGTGGCGGAGGCGCTGGCGACGGCCCGGCGGTCGATGGGACACCTGGCCGACAGACGGCCCGACGCCTACCCGGTTAGTGTCCCGTGAATGGGGCAGATCCGCATCGCCGCCGTGGCCGCGCACTTCGGCCGCGACCTCGGCTTCGACCTGCAGCGCATCACGACGCTGATCGACCACGCCCGCTCGGCGGGCGCCGCGCTGCTGGTGCTGCCGGACGCGGCCCTCGGCGGCTACCTCGCCGACCTGCGCCACCCGGACCCGGACGCGCTCCCGCCGGCCCTCGACCCGGACTGCGCGGAGCTGAAGACCATCGCCTCGCTGGCCGCGGAGATGGTCGTCTGCGTGGGCTACTGCGAGGCCGACGGGCCGCGGCGGTACAACTCGGCGGTGTGCGTGACCGGCGACGGGGTGCTCGGCAGGCACCGCAAGGTCCACCAGCCACCGGGGGAGAGCGTCGCCTACCAGCCGGGTGACCGGTTCGCCGCGTTCGACACCCCGGTCGGGCGGCTGGGCATGCTGATCGACTACGACAAGACCTTTCCCGAGTCGGCCCGGTCCCTGGCCCTCGACGGCGCGGACATCGTCGCCTGCCTGAGCGCGTGGCCGACCAGCATCACCAACCGGGCGCCGCGGATGGCCCAGGACCGCCAGTCCCGCCTGTTCGACCTCTACGACCAGGCGCGGGCCGCGGAGAACCAGGTCGTGCTCGTCTCGTCCAACCAGACCGGTGCGATGGGCGGGATGCGGTTCCTCGGCCAGGCCAAGGTCGTCGGGCCCGGCGGCGAAATCCTGGCCCGCACCTGGTCCAAGGCCGGGATCGCGGTGGCCGAGCTCGACGTCGGGCAGGAACTCGCCAACGCCCGCCGCGTGCTGCACCACCTGGGGGAGCGGAAACCGTCGGTGTACCGGGAGGCCTGATGCGCATCGCCCTGCTGAGCTACTCGACCAAGCCCCGCGGCGGGGTGGTGCACACGCTCGCACTGGCCGAGGCACTGGCGGAACTCGGCGAGGACGTCACCGTGTGGACGCTCGGCCGCGGTGGCGACGCGGGGTTCTTCCGGCCGGTCGACCCGCGGGTGCGGCTGGCGGTCGTCCCGTTCCCCGACCACCCGGGCGAGTCCGTTGGCGAGCGGATCCTGCGGTCCATCGCGGTGCTGCGCGCGGCGTTCACCCCGGACGCCTACGACGTCGTGCACGCCCAGGACTGCATCAGCGCGAACGCCGTCGACCGGTGCGTCCGCACGGTCCACCACCTCGACACCTTCACCACCCCGGAACTGGCGGCCTGCCACGAACGCGCGATCGTCACGCCGTACGCGCACATCTGCGTGTCCGCTTCGGTCGCCGCGGAGGTCCGTGACGGCTGGGGGATCGAGGCGGCGGTGATCCCCAACGGCGTCGACTACGACCGCTTCGCGACCGCCCGCCCTTCGCCCGCGCGGGGCCGGTACGTGCTGGCGGTCGGCGGGATCGAGCCGCGGAAGGGCTCGCTGGACCTGCTGGAGGCGTTCGCGCTGCTGGCCGAGCCGGACCTCCGCCTGCTCATCGCCGGCGGTGAGACCCTGTTCGACTACCGCGACTACCGCACGCGCTGGGAGAAACGCGCCGCCGAGCTGGGCATCGCGCCGGTGGTGCTCGGCCCGGTCGGCCACGACGAGCTGCCGGCACTGGTGGCTTCGGCGGCCGTGTTCGCGTTCCCCTCCACCAAGGAGGGCTTCGGGCTGGCGGCGATGGAGGCGCTCGCCGCCGGGGTCCCGGTGGTGACCCGCGACCTGCCGGTGCTGCGCGAGGTCTTCGGCGGGGTGGCGCGGTTCGCGGCCGATCCGCCGGGACTGGCCCGGGAGCTGCGGGCGGCGCTGGGTGGCGTGGACCCGGCGCCGGGGCGGGCACTGGCCCGGCGGTACACGTGGGCGGCGGCGGGCGAGGCGCACCGGGCGTTCTACCGGAGCCTGCGTCGCCGGTAAGTTTCAGTCCCTTGCGTCGCACGCACATGTCCGTGAACAGGCCGCTTCGACGGGATCGACGCGGCCGGTCCGGCGCCGGGTTGTCGCGGGCCCGCCGCGGCCGCTAGCGTCGTCCCGCACGCGGATGCCGGCTTCCCGGCACGGCCCGCTCTCCCTCCCTCGGCTTCCGCGCGACCGAAGCGGGGCAAGCCCGGTGAACCCGCGGCTTCGGCCTCTCGCGTTCGTAGTCACCCGAGGAGGTAAGGCAATGCGACGCGTTCTCACCCGAGCCGTGACCACCGCCGCGGCGGTGCTGAGCCTGCTCGCCCCGGCGGCGTCCGCCGCGGCCGGCCCGTACCAGCGGGGGCCCGATCCCACCCTCGCGAGCGTGGCCGCCGCGTACGGGCCGTTTGCCACCGCGCAGGCGAAAGTGCCTCCCGGCAACGGGTTCAACGGCGGTTACGTCTACTACCCGACGGACACGAGCCTGGGCACGTGGGGTGCGGTCGCCATCGTGCCCGGCTACTCCGCCCTGTTCGCCAACGAAGAAGCCTGGATGGGCCCGCGGCTGGCGTCCTTCGGGTTCGTCGTCCTCGGCATCGAAACCAACAGCCGGACCGACAGCGCCGACGCCCGGGCCACCCAGCTGCTCGCGGCGCTCGACTACCTGACGCAGAAGAGCCCCGTGCGCACCCGGGTGGACGCGAACAGGCTGGGCGTGATCGGGCATTCCGCGGGCGGTGCGGGCGCGCTGCTCGCGGCGTTGCGGCGCCCGTCGCTGAAGTCCGCGGTGGGACTGGCACCCGGTTCGCCGGTGGGCAACCTCGACCTGGCGGGCGACCGGGTGCCGACGATGTTCATCGCCGGGCAGCGCGACCCGGTCGTCACCCCGGCCTACCTCGACAAGCTGTGGGCCACCCTGCCGGCGGCCCTGAAAAAGGCGTACGTGCAGATCGCCGGCGTGGACCACCTGTTCGCGACCCGGCCGAACACCGTCGAGATGCGCACGCTGGTCCCGTGGCTCAAACTGGCCCTCGACCAGGACACCCGGTACGCGCCGTTCTTGTGCCCGACCGTGGCGGACGCCACCGGGATCTCGATGTACCGCAGCTCCTGTCCACTGTAGCCGCCGGTCAGCCGCCGAGGACGGCACGCAGGCCGGGCTGGAGCCGGTCGCCGTGGGCGCGGACCAGCTCGTCGCACAGCTCGAAGATCCGCTCGACCGGCAGCGTGGCGGCCGTCGCCGGGTCGGTCATCGCCGCGTGGCGGACGTGGCGGGGATCGTCCTCGACGGCCGCGCGCACCACGAGGTCGTTGACGCTCAGGTACGTCCGGTTGAGCGCCGCGAGCTGGGGTGGCAGCGCGCCGATCCGGGTCGGGCGGACGCCGGTCCCGTCGACCAGGCACGGCACCTCGACCACGCCGCCGGAGGGCAGGTTCTCGATCAGGCCGCGGTTGACGACGTTGCCGTAGACGGTGCGCGGGGTGCCGGTGACCATGCTGTGGACGATCTGCGGCGCGTACTCGCCGGTGCCTTCGACCGGCAGCGGCTCGTCGGCCGCGAGCGCCCGGCGGGTCCGTTCGTACGCCGCTTCGTTCTCCGCCACGATGCCCAGGTAGTCCCCGATCGGCAGCCGCAGGCGTTCGATCTCGCTGTCGTGCCTGAGGTACCACGGCACGTACTCGGCGGAGTGCTCGCTGGTCTCCGTCGGGTAGTAGCCGAGCCTGCGCAGCATGTCGAACCGGACGCGCCGCCGCAGCTGCCCGTCGGAGGCGGCCAGCTCGCGCAGCCGCGGGTACAGGTCCGCGCCCGCGTGCTCGAACCGCAGCACCCAGGCCTGGTGGTTGACGCCGGCCGCGACGTAGGTGACCTCGTCGAACGGCACCCCCACCAGCTTCGCGAGCCCGTGCACCGTCCAGTAGACCGAGTGGCACAGCCCGACGACCCTGGTCAGCCCGGTGGCTTCGCTCAGGTACTGGACGTTCATCGCCATCGGGTTCGTGTAGTTCAGCAGCCACGCCTCCGGGCAGACCTCGGCGATGTCCGTCCCGAGCTCCTTGAGGAACGGGAACGTGCGCAGCGCCCGGAAGATCCCGCCGATGCCGAGGGTGTCGCCGATGGTCTGGTGCAGGCCGTAGCGCTCCGGCACCTCGAAGTCGGTGCGGGTCGCCGCCGCCATCCCGATCTGGACGATGTTCACGACGAAGTCCGCGCCCGACAACGCTTCCCGGCGGTCCGCGTGCGCGGTCAGCACCGGCTTGACGCCCCGGGCGGCGGCGATCCGCTCGGCCGCGGCCAGCGCGGTGGCCAGCCGGTCCGGGTCGACGTCGTGCAGGGCCACGTGGAGGCCGTCCAGCTCGGGGTAGGCGAACAGGTCCGCGAGCAGGCCCTGGGTGAACACGACGCTGCCCGCGCCGACGAAGGTGATCTTGGCGGTCATCGAAAGATCCGATCCGGTTCGTGTGAAGGGGACGCCTCAGCCCTTGAGCCCGCTGGAGGTGACCGACTGGATGAACGTCTTCTGCGCGCCGAGGAAGGCCAGCAGCACGGGCAGCACGGTGATCACGTTGCCCGCCATCACCGCGGCCCAGTTCGTGTGGTGCTGGCCCTGGAACGTGGTGAGCCCCAGCTGCAGCGTGTAGGTCGTGTCGTGGTTGACCGCGATCAACGGCCAGGTCAGGTCGTTCCAGGTGCTCAGGAACGTCAGCACGGCCACCGTGCTCAGCGCGGGCCGCGACAGCGGCACCACGATGGTGAACAGCACGCGCAGCCGCGAACAGCCGTCGATCCACGCCGCTTCTTCGAGCTCCCGCGGCAGCGACAGGAAGAACTGGCGCAGCAGGAACACCGCGAACGGCGTCACCAGCGACGGCACGATCAGCGCACCGAGGGTGTCGATCAGGCCGAGCCGCTTCATCACCAGGAACGTCGGGATCATGGTGAGCTGGAAGGGGATCGCCATCGTCGCGACCATCAGCGCGAGCAGCGCCCGCGAGCCGGTGAACCGCATCCGCGCGAACGCGTAGCCGCCGAGGGTGCCGAACAGCAGGTTCGACGCCACGGTCACCGCCGAGACGATCAGCGAGTTCGTGAACCAGCGCACGAACAACGCGTTCTCCAGGACGTAGCGGTACCCCGAAAAGTCCACATGGGACGGCCAGAGCGCGGGCGGGAACCGGTTGATCTCGGTGTTGCTCATCACGGAGCTGAGCAGCAGCCAGACCAGCGGTGCCGCGAACAGCAGCGCCAGCGGCACGAGCAGCAGGTGCCAGGGGCTGAAGGGCAGCCGGGGCCGGCGCAGCACCGGCAGTGCCGCGCGGGTCGTGGCCACATCGAGGCGGGCGGGCCTGGTCGGCTGGGTGGGCTGTGTGGTCATCGCACTGCCCTCCCGGGCCGGCGCAGCACGCGGACGGCGACCACGACCACCAGCAGCGCCAGCGCGAGCACGTAGGCCGACGCCGCGCCGTAGCCCGCCGTGAAGTTCTTGAACGCCTGCTCCCAGACGAAGTAGACGATGACCGTGGTCGACCCGAGGGGGCCGCCCTTGGTCGTCACGTACACCAGGTCGAACACCTGCAGCGAAGTGATCAGCTGCCACAGCACGAGGAACGCCGTCACCGGCGTGACCGCGGGCAGCGTCACGTGCCGGAGCACGCGCCACGTCCCGGCGCCGTCCAGCCGCGCTGCCTCGACCAGCGACGGTGGGACGTCCTGCAGCGCGGCCAGGTACACCACGACGCAGAAGCCGGTGCCGCTCCACAGCGTGATGCCGACCAGTACCAGCAGCGCCTGCGCCGGGTCGGTCAGGAAACCCTGCGGCGACACGCCGAGGTGGTGCAGAGCTGAGTTGGCCGCGCCGAACTGCGGGTCGAGGATGAAGGAGAACAGCACGCCCTGGGCCGTCGCCGACAGCACGAACGGCACGAACACGAGCGTCCGGTAGACGCCGGCCAGGCGGATGCGCCGGTTCAGCGCCTGCGCCAGCAGGAACCCGAACAGGATGCTGAGCGGGACGTAGAGCACCGTGTACAGCACGGTGTTGCCCACGGCCTGGGCGAAGTGCGGGTCCTGGGCCAGCGCGTCGTAGTTGTCCAGGCCCACCCAGCGGCTCGGGGTCACCAGGTCGTCGGCCTGGAAGGACAGCACGAGCGACCAGGCCACCGGCACCACGCCGAGGCCGAGGATGATGAGCACGGCGGGGGAGATGTAGGCCCACGCGGCCGCGGTTTCGCGGCGCTGCCTCTGTCGTGCCGGTGTGACCGAGCCCTTCGCGGGTTCCGGGCGGCGGCGCCCCCGGTCCGACGCGGAGTCTCGGGGTGGCAGGGTGATGGGCCTCGGCAGTCCGGGCATGGCGGCTCCCTATCGCGGAATGATCAGGGCGGCGTTCGCGGCCGCGGCGCAGTCGCGCATGGCGTCGGCCGGCGTCGCCCGGCCGAGCAGCACGGCGACGATCGCGGTGCCGAGCGCCGCCGACACCTGCGGGTAGGCCGGGTGCACCGGCCGGACGCGGGCGTCGTCCAGCGCGTCGACGAAGACCGGCAGCCCCGGGGTGCCGTCCGTCTTCTCCTGCCACGCGGGCAGTTGCTGCGTCCGGCGGCTCAGCGGGAGGCTGCCCGCGCCGTCGTCCCAGCGGACGTCCTGGGCCGGGTCCGCCAGCCAGGACAGGAACGTGCGGGCCGCCGCCACGCGTTCCTCGCCGTTGTCGAACAGCGTCCAGGTGTCCGGGCCGGAGATGGTGACCGGGCGGCCGCTGAAGCTCGGCAGCGGCACCACCGCGTAGTCGACCCCGGCGTCGGCGATGTCGGGCAGCTGCCACGGGCCGGTCGGGACCATCCCGATGTGCCCGGCCTGGAACGCCTGGTACATCTGCTCGCTGCCGGTCTTCGGGTCGAGGTAGACCGACTTCGCCGCGGCGAGGTCGCGGACCACCTCCAGGGCTCGGACGCCCTGGTCGGCGAACCCGATGCCGCGCCCGCCCCGGCCGACGACGTCGCCGCCGAGGTCCCACACAATCGGCCACAGCCGCCACACGGTGTCCTCGTCGCCGGTGGCGGGCCAGGCGGTGCCGAAGGTGCCGCTGCCCGGATCGGTGAGCTTCTTCGCCGTGGCGACGAAGTCGGCCCACGTCCAGCCCGCGGCGGGCAGCGGGATCCCGGCCTGGTCGAACAGCGCCTTGTTGCACACCACGGCCAGCGAGTCGAGCAGCGCCGGGACCGCGCGGACGCGGCCGTTGACGGTGACCGCTTCCCGGGCGGGTGCCCAGAAGCCGGGGCCGGCGTCGACGAGGTCGGTGACGTCGACGACGCTGGGGCTGCGCGCCACGCTGGCGAGGTCCGAGCCGAAGACGTAGGCGATGTCCGGGAACGACCCCGACGCGAGCGCCGCGGTGATCTTCTGGAGCATCGCGTCGGCGAGGACACCACCGCCCAGGTCGATCCGGATCCCGGGGTGGGTGCGGTGGAAGTCCGCGACGAGCTCGTCGAGCACCTTCTTGCCGGTGTCGGTCTGGCCGTGCCAGACCTCGACCGTGACCGGGCCCCCGGTGGCCCGTGCCGGACCGCAGCCGGCGAGGGCGGCACCGAGGGCCAGACCACCGGCGCCGCGCAGGAATCCGCGGCGGTCCATCAGCTTGTCTTGCCGGGGAACGGAAAAGACATCATCGCCGACTCCGGATGATGGTGGGCACGACCCCGCCTCGGACTCTCGCGTCCTGGCGACTCGGTCCGGGCTCGCGGTGGAACCGACATACCGGCTGGGCGTACCTCTGACGTCGGTGCTCCCGACGTGGACAGCAGTAAAGCGAGCGCACCCGAAGGTGTCAAGACGAGCGGGTCAGCAGGTCTTGCGCACGTACCCGCTGGTTCCCTGGGGCACCACGTACAGGTCGCGGCGAACGATGCTGATCTTGTTCTTCCACTCCGGGCAGCCCTTGCTCATGCCCGAAGCGGTGTACTCGACGTCGACGACCCGGTTGTTGAACGGGCCGGCGTAGGCGTCGCACTCCTCGTATTCGCCGCATTCCTCGGTGACGGCGAAGTCGAGGCCGTTGGCGACCCGGTTGCCGGCCAGGTCCGGGGTGTTCTTCTGGGCGATGGCGAGGTTCTTGCCGTGGGCGCGGGCGGACAGGAGCTTGATGTACTCCTGCGCGTGCGTGGTGGTGAGGAGGTTCTTCGACCGCGAGTAGCTGTCGTAGTTGTCGGGCTCGATCGCCTGGTACCCCTTCGAGGCGCAGGTGTCGATCCAGCCGCCGACCTTGGCCGCGACCCGGCTGCGCTTGTCGGCCGTGCGCAGGTCGAGCAGCGTCTCCTTCCAGTCCGGGTCGACGACCTTGTTGCCGTTCGAATCGCGCAGCAGCAGGTCGCTCGGCCAGTCGCCGTCCGCGCCCTCCTGCGCCTGGAAAGCGTTGAGGTAGCAGATGTTGTACTTGCCGCTCGCCGGCGCCGCCGAGACGTCGCGGCTGACGATCTGCACGCCCGAGGGCGGGGTGTAGGCGCCGCCGATCTGGTAGTCGAACCCGGCGGCGAGCGGCGGGAGGGTGACCGCGGCCGAGGCCGGTGCGGCGACCGCGGCGAGCGTGGCGGCGGCCAGCGCGCCCGCCGCCGCGAGAGAAGCGAATCGCCGGCCGTGGACGGGGAGAGAACGTGTCATCCGGACTCCATCATCGTCGGGGCTGTCGACGGCGAAAGGTAGGCAGGACGGCCACCGCGGTCAACGAAACGCGCATTCGCGATGAGCGTTTCACCGGTCTTCGGCGGCGGCTTCGGCGGCGACTTCCGCGGCGACCTCCACAACGGTGACGCCGACGCCGGCCCGGCGGATGGCCGCGACCGCGCCCGGTGCGGCGGAGGAGTCGGTGATGACCTCGTGCACGTCCTCGATGTCACCCATGCGGGCGAGGGTGGTCCGCCCGAGCTTGCTCCCGTCGGCCAGCACGACCACCCGCTGGGCCCGGCCGAGCATGGCGCGGTTGGTCCGGGCCTCGTTCTCGTCGTGCGTGGTGATGCCCGCCGTCGCGTCGATGCCGTCCACGCCGACGAACGCCGTGCCGACGCTGATCGAGGCCAGCACGTGCTCGGCCCACGGCCCGACCAGCTCGTAGGACTGCGGCCGGGCGACCCCGCCGACGACGACCAGCTTCAGCCGCGGGTGCAGGGCCAGGTCCATCGCGATGTTCAGCGCGTTCGTGACCACCGTCAGATCCGCCCGCCCCGGCAGTTCCCTGGCGAGTTCGCTCGTGGTGGAGCCGCCGGTCAGCGCGATGACGTGCGGCCCGGACGGCAGGGTGCGGATGGCCGCCTGCACGATGGCGCGCTTGGCCTCGCGGGACCGGTTTTCCCGGTAGGGCGGCGGCACCTCGTTCGTGCGCCCGCGGGGCCGCGCGCCGCCGTGGGTGCGGGTCAGCAGCCGCTGTTCCTCCAATTTGGCCAGATCGCGCCGCAGGGTGGCGGCGGAGACGCCGAGCCGGGCGCTGAGCTCGCCCACCTGCAGCGAGCCGGTGTCCGCGAGCACGCGCAACAGCTCCGAGAGCCGTTCGGCCCGGGTGGTGCGCCGTTTCCGCGTGGGCATGGGCCGAGCTTACGACAGCGGGCGAAACGCTCAATCCGAATGCGCACTTGGACATCGAGCCTTGCCCCGGCGCGCCGGAGCGGGTGACTCTCCGGGAGTACGTCCCGGAAATCGGAGGCAGCACCTATGCACAGCAGCGGGCGGTGGCCCGGCGACAGCCGGACCGCGCGGGAGATCGAGCAGCAGCCCGCCACCTGGATCCGGGTGGCGGACGCGGTGCGGCGGGCCCGGCCGGAGATCGACGAGCTGATCGGGCTCCCCGGCCGGCGCATCGTGCTCACCGGCGCGGGCACCTCGGCGTTCGCCGGCGAGGTCGTGGCCCGCGATCTCGCGCTCCACCTCGGCCGCCCGGTCGAGGCGATCGCGACGACGGAGATCGTCGCCGATCCGCGTGCCGTGGTCGTGGACGACCGGCCGATCCTCCTGGTGTCCTTCGCGCGCAGCGGCAACAGCCCCGAGTCCGTCGCGGCGGCGGACCTGCTGCAGCGGCTCTCGCCCGGGCTGCGGCACCTGGTGATCACCTGCGACGCCCGGGGAGAGCTGGCGCGGCGGTGGTCCGGCGTGGAAAACGCGGTCGTGGTGGCCCTGCCGGACGAGGTCAACGACCGGGGGTTCGCGATGACGTCCTCGTTCACCGGGATGGCGCTGGCGGCCTTGCTCGCCTTCGGCCTGGACGTCGACGTCGAAGCGCTGGCGCGCGCCGGGGCGGCCGTGCTCGACGCCGCCGCGGAACACGCGCTGTCGATTTCCGGCGCCAAGCCGGGCCGGCTGGTGTTCCTGGGCTCCGGGCCGCTGCACGGGCTGGCCCGGGAGGCCGCGCTCAAGTGCCTCGAGCTGACCCGGGGCGAGGTGGTCGGCATCGCCGATTCGTCGCTGGGCTTCCGGCACGGGCCGAAGTCGGTGCTCGACGAGCGCACCATCGCCGTGGTCTTCCTGTCCACCGACCCGTACGCGCGGCGGTACGACGTGGACATCGCGCGCGAGCTGGTGCAGGCACTCGGCGAGGACCGGGTGGTCGTGGTCGGCGACGGCACCGGCACCGGGGGCGCCCGGGTTTGGCCCGTGCCCTCGCCGCCCGGGCTGCCCGTGGCCGGCTACGCGCTGCTCGCCGTCATCGCGGCGCAGACCACGGCGCTCGCGTGCTCGCTCGCGCTGGGCATCGCCCCGGACAACCCGTTCCCCGGCGGGGAGGTGAACCGCGTCGTGCAGGGCGTGGTCATCCACGATTTCGCGGCTTCGGAGGTGGGCTGAGTGTTCCTCGGTGTCGACGGCGGCGGGACGAAGACGGCGTTCTGCCTGGTGGGTCCGGACGGCCGGGTGGTCGCGGAGGCCAGGACCGCGAGCGTGTACTACCTGAGCGAAGGCCTGCAGATCGTGGAACCGCTGCTGCGTGAAGGGATCGGCGAAGTGTGCCGGGCCGCCGGTGTTGCGGTCTCGGACATCGCGTACGGCTTCTTCGGCCTGCCCGCCTACGGGGAGATCAGCGCCGACGTCCCGGAGCTCGACGCGGTGCCCGCCCGGATCCTCGGTACCCGCAACTACCGCTGCGGCAACGACATGATCTGCGGCTGGGCCGGTTCGCTCGGCGCGGTCGACGGCATCAACGTCGTCGCCGGCACCGGCTCGATCGCCTACGGCGAGCACGACGGCAGGCAGTGGCGCGGCGGTGGCTGGAGCGAGCTGTTCGGTGACGAAGGCTCCGGCTACTGGGTCGCGATCCAGGGCCTGAACGCGTTCAGCCGCATGGTCGACGGGCGGCTGCCCGCCGGGCCGCTCGTCGGGCGGATGCGGGCGGAGCTCGGCCTCGCCGCCGACTTCGACGCGATCGACGTCGTCGTGAACCGGTGGCGGGGCGACCGGGGCCGGATCGCGAACCTGAGCAAGGTCGTGGCGCGGGCCGCGGACGACGGCGACGCGGTCGCGACCGGGGTGCTCCGGGAGGCCGGGCGCGAGCTCGCGCTGCTCGTGGACGTCGGCCGCGTGGCGCTCGAATTCGAAGCGGCGCACCGGGTTCCGGTGTCGTACTCCGGGGGGATGTTCGGTTCGGCGCACGTGCTGGCGTCGTTCCGCGACGCGCTCTCCCTCGAGTACGACCTCCGTGCGCCGCTGCTGGAACCGCACATCGGTGCCGCGCTCTACGCGGCACGCCTGCACGGGCACCCGTTGCGGGCCGACCAAGTCCACGTGTCCGCACCCGTGCCTCGCTGAGGAGCCGAGATGACCGGATCAGGTGTGCCCACCCGCGGCTGGATCCCGTACGCGGGACTGCTGGTGGTGTTCTGGGGCGTCTGGGGAGCCATCTCCAGCCTGCCCACCAAGCTCTACGCCTACCCCGACCCGATGGTGTACGTGGTCTGGGCGCTGACCATGCTCGTGCCCGCGTGGTTCTCGCTGCGGGGCAAGAAGTTCGACCGCGGCCGGGCCGCCGCCGGGTACGGGCTGCTGATCGGGCTCACCGGGGCGGGCGGCCAGCTCGTGTTGTTCAAGGCCCTCACCATCGGGCCGGCCTACGTGATCTTCCCGATCGTCGCGCTTTCGCCCGCGGTCACGGTGCTGCTGGCGTTCGTCGCGCTGCGGGAACGCCTCGGCGGGTGGTCGTGGGCCGGCGTGGTGCTCGCGCTCGTCGCCGTCGTCCTGTTCTCGGTGTCCACAGGGGACGGTGGCGACGGCGGCTGGCTGTACCTGGTGCTGGCCGTCGGCGTCTGCGTGGCGTGGGGCGTCCAGGCGTTCTTCATGCGCAAGGCCGCGCTCGCCGGCGTGGACGACGCTTCGACGTTCGGCTGGATGACGATCAGCGGGCTGCTGCTGGTGCCGGTGGCCGTGCTGATGATGGGCGGGCTGCCGCTGGGGTTCCCGTGGCAGGCACCCGCGCTCACCGCGGGGACCCAGCTGCTCAACGCGGTCGGCGCGCTGTTCCTCGTGATGGCGATGAGCCGGGGGAAGGCGTCGATCGTGGCGCCGGTGACCAACGCGCTCGCCCCCGTGCTGACCATCGTCCTGTCGCTGCTGTTCTTCGGCGCCGCACCCACCGGGTTCCAGCTCGCGGGCATCGTGCTGGCCCTCGCCGGCTCGACGCTGATGGTGTACCGCGCGGAGAAGAGCGGGGAACCGGTGCCGGTCACCGCGGCGGACGCGGCACCGTGAAGCGGATCCTCACGGTCACGCTCAACCCCGCCATCGACGTGACCTACCGGGTCGGCGCGCTGCACCTGGGCGGGACCACCCGGGTGTCGGACGTCCGCTCCCGTGCCGGCGGCAAGGGCGTCAACGTCGCGGCGGTGGTCCGTGAGCTCGGTGGTGAGAGCCTGGTGCTGGCGCTGACCACGACCCGGACGCCCGACGAGTTCCGGATCGGGCTGGACGAGCTGGGCCTCGCGCACCGGCTCGTCCCCGCGCTGCCCGCGGTGCGGCGGACGGTGGCGGTGGTGACGCCCGCCGACGGGACGACGATGGTGCAGGAGGCGGGCCTGCCGGCCGGCGGGACGGCGGAGGCCGGCATCCTCGACGCCCTGCGCGCCGAGCTGCCGGCCGGCGCCGTCGTGATCTCCGGGAGCGTGCCCGAGGGGCTGGGCGCCGACGTCCCCGCGAAACTGGTCCGGCTGTGCGCCCGGAACGGTGTGCCGGTCATCGCCGACGTCTCCGGTGCCGCCCTGCGCGAGGCCGCGGCGGGCGGGGCGGTGCTCATGCCGAACGAGGACGAACTGGCGGAACTGGCCGGCCCCGGCCTCGAAGCCTGCGAAAGCCTGGTCGCCGCGGGAGCGGCGGCGGTGGTGGCCACCTTCGGCCCCGAAGGCGCGATCGCCGTGACACCCCGGGGTGCCTGGCGCGCCCGGCCCGCCGAGGTCGTGACCGGCAACCCGGCCGGCGCCGGGGACGCGGGTGCCGCCGCGCTCGCCGGGCACCTGAGCGAGGAGTCCGAAGTGGACTGGCCGGTGGCGCTCGCGGACGTCGTCGCCACGTCGGCCGCGGCGGTGCTGCGGCCGGTCGCCGGCGAGATCGACGTCACGGCCAGGAACCGCTGGATCCAGGATGTGAAAGTGGAGAGGATTCGATGAACTGGGCCGCTTTGCTGGACGACCTGCGGGCGCAGCGGCGCGCGATCGGGGCGTTCAACGCGATCCTGATCGAGCACGCCGAAGCCGTCGTGGCCGGCGCGGAGCTGTGCGGGCTCCCGGTGGTCCTGCAGATCTCGCAGAACGCCGTCCGCTACCACGGTGCGCTGGCGCCGTTCGCGCTCGCTTGCCTGCGGCTGGCGGAGAACGCGACGGTGCCCGTCCTGGTCCACCTCGACCACGTCGAGGACGAGGAGCTGATCCGCGAGGGCCTCGACCTGGGCATCACGTCGGTGATGTTCGACGCGGCCGCGCTGCCCTACGCCGAGAACGTGGCCAGGACGAGGGCGGTCGTCGAACGCTGCCACGCCGCGAACTGCCGCGTCGAGGCCGAGCTGGGCGAGATCGGCGGCAAGGACGGCGCCCACGCCCCGGGCGTCCGCACGGACCCGGACGAGGCCCGCGAGTTCGTCACGGCGACCGGCGTGGACTCACTGGCGGTGGCCGTCGGCTCGTCCCACGCCATGGCCGACCGCAGCGCGGTGCTCGACGAATCCCTGATCGCCGAGCTGGCCGCCCGCGTCCCGGTGCCCCTGGTGCTGCACGGTTCGTCCGGCGTCCCCGACGACGGCCTGCGCGGGGCGGTGGCGAGCGGGATCGTCAAGGTCAACATCGGAACCCGGTTGAACCAGGTGCTCACGGCGTCGGTGCGCTCGGCGCTCGGGGAGCAGGAGACGCTCACCGACCCGCGCCGCTACCTGGCCCCCGGGCGGGCCGCGGTCCGGGACGAAGTGGCCCGGCTGCTCACGTTGCTGGCGAAATGAGGGCGGTCGAGGCGCGCACCCGCCGCCGACGAAGGGCATGAGACCGGCTTTGCCCGGCAGTTCGTTGGGAAGGTTACGGAGTCCATCGACAAGCCGCTGGAGTACGACGTCCCGGTCGATTCCACTTCGGACGGTTCGGCGCCGATCGACGGGCTCGTGGAACAAGCGCAAGGGCGGCAACGGCTGCGGCACCTCACGTTCCAGTGGTCGGCGTCGGGCAACGTGGTGATCGGCAACGACATCGACCCCGCCTCCGGAACCTCGGCTGACCGGACGTCCCGACGAGCCGCACCGGGCGCGGGCGTTTGCGCCGCACCCGGTGCGGCCCGATGCTGGAGACACACTTCGAGGAGGCAGGATGCCCGCGATCCACCACGTTTCCGTCGTCGTCGACGACCTGGAGCGGTCGGCAGGCTTCTACGAACGAGTGCTGGGGTTCCGGCGCCGCACCGACCGCCCCGGCGACCTCGGGCCGGGTGCCTGGCTCGACGTCGGCGGCCAGCAGCTCCACCTGATCCAGGGCACCCCGCCGACGGCGCGGGGGCAGCACTTCGCGGTGCTCGTCGACGACCTCGACGCCGAGGTCGGGCGGCTGCGCGCGGAGGGGATCGACGTCAGCGACCCGGTACCGATCGGCTCGGCGCGGCAGTCCTTCCTCACCGACCCGTCGGGGAACGCGATCGAACTGCACGGCGAATAACCGCCGGCCGGCAGCCACGGGCCGGGAAGGTCCGGGGTGCGTGCCCGCGCAGGCCGACGGCGGCCAGGTCCATGGGGAAGCCGGCTGATCTCCCGGCTCAGCCGTTGTCCGGCCGGGTCATGGCGGCGCCCACCGGCGCGGTGAGGCGGGTCGTGGTGCGGCGGCCGGCCGCGGCGACCGTCTCGCCCGCCGCCCCGACGGCGGGTTCGATCACCGCGGCGGGCCGCCGCCCACCCGGGACGGGGCCGCATCCGAAACCCCGTCGCCGGGTGGACTGCCCACCCGGGCGCGTTCTCAACCGTCGGGCCGGATGCCGGTCAGGCGGGCCAGTGCGGCGAAGCCGTCTTCGGTGCCGGGCCAGTGGGCGCGGACGGCGTCGATCCCGGCGCGGCGGACGACCCCGCGCAGGACGGCGGTCACGATGATCGCGTCGTCGGCGTAGCCGAGGACGGGGATGAAGTCCGGCACGAGGTCGATCGGAAGGGCGAGGTAGGCCAGCAGCAGCCCGAGCCGGACCCGGACGCCACGGGGGAGCGTCCTGTCGGCGGCCAGGCGCCGGATGAGCCGCAGGACGTCGGGCAGCAGCCGCAGGGCCTCCCGCAGGAGCCCGCCGCGGGGCCGGGCGACGAGCAGCGCGACGACGAGGGCCAGCCAGGCCAGCAGCAGCGCGGCGGCGACGCCGATCAGCAGGTCCCACCAGAACGCGCCGGTCACCGCTCCGGCACCGCTCGCAGCCGGGGTGCGGGCGCTTCGGTGTCGGGCAGCGGGCCCGGTCCGGGAGTCACCCCCGCGATGCTACGGCCGCGCTCCCGGGCTCCCGCATACCTTGGCCGACCGATGTCCCGATCCGCCGACTCCCCGCACCGGAAGCCGGTGCTGCAGAGATCCTGCACGACGAAGAAAGGAGCTTTGCCGACCTAACCCCCCCCGCAGGAGCCCGCCGGGCGGGTGGGCTACGCCGGGGTGCCGCCGCGCTCCCACGGCCGCTCGCCGTCCAGGAAGCCGGCGATCCAGCGGTGCGCGGTCGCGCAGACCTCGGCCTCGGTGCCCCGGCGGTGCTCGACGACCTCGCCGTCGGCCCACAGCATGAGGGCGACCGCGCCGGGGCGGATCGGGGTCAGGCCGACCAGCCGTCGGTGCCCGTTGCGCTCGACGACCCGCTCGGCGGTGAGCCACTGGCCGGTCGTGCCGGTGCGGGTGACCGTCCACGCCGGATCGGCGGCGAGGTCGGCCACGGACCGGGGCACGAGTTCTTCGGATCGCACGCCGGCCAGCTTCGCACGGCAACCGGCCTCCGGTGAGCCACGGGTGAATATCGGATGAACAACAGCCGGCCGGAGATCGACGACCGGCGCGCCGACCTGGCTGTTCCGCGCTCGTCGGCCGGTCGGCCCGGTTTCCGCGGGCCGGCGGCGGTGCCGCTACCGGCAGGTGATCCACTACGGTGGGCCGCAGCTGGGGGCCACGACCGCAGGGAGCCGTCATGCCGACCCTCACCACGGTGGCCGACTGGACGATCACCGCGTCCGGCGACACGGCGACCTTCACCCACGCCACCGACGGTGGCCACTGGGCGCCGCGGGTGTGGAGCGGCCGGGGCCTCGCGATCGCCGAGGGTGACCTCGCGGCCTTCGACAAGGCGCTGGGGGAGGTGCTGAAGCTGCCCGTCTACTGGCTGGCCCGTTCCCGGCGCGGCGACAGCGCGGCGGGGGAGGCGGCCGTCTGGTCGCCGCCGCGGTACGACCCGGCCGACGAGTTCGTCTACCTCACCGGTCCCTGCCGGACGGCCGCGCCCGCTTCCGGCTACCGGCCCGCTCCGGCGTTCGACATCGACCTGGTCCACCTGCGGGGCCTGCGGATCAGGGTCGCCGCGTACCGGGCGGGCTGAGCGCCGGTCAGCCGGGCAGCAGCACCGCCCGGCCCCGCACGTGCCCCTCCCGCAGGCGCCGGAACGCTTCGGCCGCCGCCGTCAGGGGGAACTCCTCGGTTTCCACGCGCAGGTGGCCCGCCCTCGCCAGGGCGATCACCTCCCGCAGCTCCCGGACGCTGCCCCAAAACGGGAGCGACACCGACGCGCCCTGCGGGAGCCGGCCCGGCTTGGCGATCGTCAGCTGTCCGCCGCCGCTGCCGACGAGCACCAGGTCGCCGCCGGGGTGCAGAACGGCGGCGCCGATGGCCAGCGTCGCGTCGCTGCCCACGAAGTCGAGCACCGCGTCGGCGCCGCCGCTCTCGCGCCGGAGGACGGCCGTGGTGTCCGCCCTGGCGAGCAGTGCCCGGTGGGCGCCGGACCGGTGGGCGAGCTCCAGCGCCTCTTCGCGGACGTCGACCGCGAACACCCGGGCCGCGGTGCGGGCCCGCAGGAGCTGGATCGCCACGTGCCCCAGCCCGCCGACGCCGATGACCACGACCGTGGCGTCTTCGGGCAGCGTCAACCGGGCCACCGCGTGGTACGGCGTGAGCCCGGCGTCAGTGAGCGGGGCCGCCTGCGTGGCGGCGAGGTCGCCGATCGTGACCAGGTGCCGCGGGTGCGGGACGAGCACGTGGCCCGCCATGCCGCCGTCACGGCCGAGCCCCGCGCCGGAGAAGGCCAGCTCGGCCCGCCGGTGGCAGTAGTTGTCCTCGTCCGCCGCGCACCGGCGGCACGTGCCGCAGCCCCACGGGCCGTGCACGGCCACGCGGTCACCGGCGGCGACCCCGGTGGCCTCGGGTCCCCAGGCCACGACGTGCCCGGCGATCTCGTGGCCGAGGGTGAACGGCAGCCGGTAGGGGAACGCGCCCGGTGCCGCGTCGAGGACGTGCAGGTCGGAATGGCAGATCCCGGCGGCCTCGACGCGCACGAGCACCTCGGTGCCGCCGGGATCGGGCGCGTCGACGTCGGCGAGGGACGGCGGCTCGCGCCACGCGGCGAACCGGAGGGCGGGGGTCTTGCGCGGCGCACTCACACCACCGACCATACAAAAATGAACTCAGTTCAGGAAGCGGGACGGGCCTGCGAAGTGGCCCTCGTGACGGGCGCGGGATCGGGCATCGGTGCCGCGGTCGCGCGGAAACTGGCCGGTGCGCGGCACCTCGTGCTCGCCGACCTCGACGCCGCGGCCGTCGAGCGTGTCGCCGCGCCGCTGGCGAACGCGCGGGCGGCCGAGGTGGACGTCGCGGACCCGGACCGGGTCGGCTGGCTCGTCGGGGGGATCGAGCGCGACCACGGCCGGCTCGACGTCGTCGTGCACGCGGCCGGCGTCGACGATCCGCAGGCCAAGCAGTGGATCGCGGACGCGTGGGAGGCCGGGCGGCCGCCGGAGGTCACGGCCGGTCTGGACGTCCGGTCGTGGCGGCGCGTCATGAGCGTGAACCTCGACGGGACCTTCCACGTCCTGCGGGCCGCGATCCGGGTGATGGTGCCGCGGCGCACCGGCTCGGTGGTCGTCGTCGGCTCGTCGTCCGCCTTCGACGCGCCGGCCGGCTACCCGCACTACTCCGCGTCGAAGGCCGGGGTGCACGCACTGGCGCAGGCGGTGGCGAAGGAGGTGGTCCCGTTCGGCGTCCGGGTCAACGTGGTGGCGCCGGGGCCGACCGAGACCGGCATGGCCGCGCGGACCCCGGACGCCCTGCGCCGGGCGTTCACCGGGTCCGGCGGCGGTGCGTACGCGACGCCCGAGCAGATCGCCGACGTGGCGGTGTTCCTGGCCGGCGAAGGGGCGGCCAACCTGGCCGGCTCGGTCGTGCTGGCGAACGGCGGCCGCTTCACCGCCTGACGGGGTTGCCAGGCCACGGCCGGGCGGCTACCGTCACCTGAACTGAGTTCACTTCGTCCTCAAGGGAGAGGGTAGACGTGGATCAATTCCTGCTCGTGCTCGTCAGCGGGATCGCCAGTGGCGCGATCTACGGCCTGATGGGCCTCGGCCTGGTGATCGTCTACCGGGCGACGGACGTCGTGAACTTCGCGCTGGCCAGCCTCGCCACGCTGGGTCTCTACGCCGCGATCACGTTCCACGACAACGGCGCCGCGGTGCTCGTCGGCGTGCTCGGCGCCGTCGTGGTGACCGTCGTCGCCGGCCTGCTCGTCCGCGAGGTGGTGATCCGGCCGCTCGGCCAGGGCCGGCTGTTCGCCGCGCTGGTGGTGACGATGGGTGTCGCGCTCATCGCCGAGAGCGTGATCGGCTCGCTCTGGGGTACCCAGCCCAAGTCGTTCCCCAGCATCGTCGACGGCACGGTCCGCGCGGGCGGCCTCGCCGTCCCCGCCCAGAGCCTGCTGACCATCGCGGTGGCCGGGGTGGCGATGGGCCTGGTCGCCTTCCTGTTCGGCCGGACCACCACCGGCTCGGCGATGCGGGCGGTGGCCGAATCCGCCGACACCGCGCAGGTCGTCGGGATCGGCGCGCAGCGGATCGCCCGGCTGGCCTGGGCGCTGGGCCTGGGGCTCGGCGCGCTCGCCGCGTGCCTGTACGCGCCGAAGGCCGGCCTGGCGCCCACCGTGCTGTCCGCGCCGCTGTTCCGCGCGTTCGCCGGGATCTTCCTCGGCGGCCTGAACAGCATGTACGGCGCGGTCGTCGGCGGTCTGGTCGTCGGGGTGCTGGAGAACTTCGGCGCGAGCTACGTCTCGGCGAGCTTCCGCGACACCTTCGTCTTCACCTTCACCGTCCTCGTGCTGCTGATCCGGCCGCAGGGCCTGTTCGGCACGCGCACCTTCCAACGGGTTTGAGGTACGCCATGACCTTCCTCGGCTCCCGGGTGGCGCGAGCCCTCCTCGGGCCCCTCGCCGCGGTCGCGCTGATCGCGGTGCTGAACTCCGGCGTGGTGCCGCCGTACCAGGCGTATTCGGTGGCACTGGCCGCCGTCTACACGATCGTCGTGCTCTCGGTCGGCCTGCTGGCCGGGTGGTCCGGCGTCTGGTCGGTCGGGCACCCGGCTTTCTTCGCGCTCGGCGCGTACTTCGCAGCCTACGGCAGCAGCCACGGCTGGTCCCTGGAAACCGTCGTCGCCGGCACGGTCGCGGCGAGCGCGCTGCTCGGCGGCTTCCTCGGCTACGCCGGCGCCCGGTTCTCGACGCTCTACATCGCCCTGCTCACGTTGGCGTTCAGCCTGGTTTCCCTGGAGGTGATCAACCGCTGGACCGACGTCACCGGCGGCGACCAGGGCGTCCCGGTGTCGCAACTGGACACCCTGGCCGGGGTCCTGCCGAGCGGGGGATCAGAGGCGCAGGCCGTCGCCGTCGCCGCGGCCGGGGTGTGCCTCGCGGCCGCCGTGCTGGCCAAGGGCTCCGCGCTGCGGATGCGGCTGGTGGCCGCGAAGTCGCACCCGCTGGTCGCCCAGTCGATCGGGATCGCGCCGGAGGCCCAGTCGGCCCTCGCCTTCGCCGTGAGCGCGGCGTTCACCGGGTTCGCCGGGGTGCTGCTGGGGCTGCTCAGCGGGTTCGTCAGCCCCGATCCCTTCTCGCTCAACCTGGGCATTTCGCTCATCGCGTCCTGCGTGCTCGGCGGGGTCGGGAGCGTGCTCGGCGCCGTGGTCGGCGGCGGCTACCTCGCCTGGTCGCCCACGCTCGCCTCGTCCGTCGGCCTGCCCCAGCCGGTGGTCCAGGGCCTGGTCCTGATCGCCGCGCTGATCTTCCTGCCGAGCGGGGTGGTGCCGTCGCTCGGCAGGCTCGCCCGGAAGCTGGTCCGGCCGCCGCGCCCTCGTCCGGTGACCGCGCCGGAGGCCGGCGTCGTGCGCCGGATCCCCGAGCAGGCGCCGTTGCTGACCCTGCAGGACGTGTCGGTGCGCTTCGGCGGGCTGAAGGCCTTGGAAGGTGCGTCGCTCTCGGTCCGCCGCGGCGAGGTCCTCGCGGTGATCGGCCCGAACGGCGCCGGCAAGACCACGCTGATGAACGTCCTCTCCGGACTGATCGGCGGCGGCAAGGTCACCGGCACCGCGGAGTACGCCGGTGAACAGCTGCTGAGCAGCCGGGCCACCGCCCGGCGGCGGCTCGGCATCGGCCGCACCTTCCAGCACGCCGAGACGTTCGACGAGCTCACCGTCGCCGAAAACGTGCTCTGCACGCACCGCCGGATCACGGCCCGGCACCGGCGGGTCGCCGGCGAGCTGCTCGCCCGGGTCGGCCTGGCCGACGTCGCCGACCGGTACCCGGCCGAGCTGCCGTTCGGCCTGCAGAAACGCCTCGACCTCGCCCGGGCGATGGCCGAGGAGCCCGCGCTGCTCGTCCTGGACGAGCCGTTCGGCGGCCTCGACGCCGACGAGCGCGCGACCGCGGCGCGGCAGATCGAACGCCTCCGGGACGGCGGCGCCGCGGTGCTGGTCATCGACCACGTGCTGGACGACCTGTTCGCCGTGGCCGACCGGGTCGTCGCCTTCGACTTCGGCAAGCCGATCGGCGAAGGCGCGCCGGACGAGGTGCTCCGCGACAGCGCCGTGCAGGCGTCCTACCTCGGCACCACGACCGCCCGCGCGGCCCTTCCCGCCCGCGTCGAGGACAGCCCGGTCGTGCTCCGGCTGACCGGCGTCGAGCACCACTACGGCGGGGTCGCCGCGCTGCGCGGTATCGACCTGGACGTCCACGAGGGCGCCGTCCTCGGCATCGTCGGTGCGAACGGCGCGGGCAAGAGCACCCTCGGGCGCGTCCTGCACGGCTCGCTGCGGCCGTCCGGCGGGACGCGCGAGGCGAGCGACACCGGCGTCCGGACGATCCGCACCAGCCTGGTCCCGGAGGGCCGGGCCCTGTTCAAAACGCTGTCCCTGCGCGAAAACCTCGAAGTAGCCGCCTACTCCGCGGGGCTCAAGGGGGCGGCTCTGCGGGCGAAGCTGGACGAAACGGCCGAGTGGCTGCCGCCGCGGCTGCGCGATCGCCTGTCGGTGCCCGCCGCCGGGCTCAGCGGCGGCGAGCAGCAGATGCTCGCCATCGCCCGCGCGCTGATGGCCGGACCGGACGTCCTCGTCGTCGACGAACCGGCGCTCGGGCTCGCCCCGGCGCTGGTCGACGAGGTGTACGCCCGGCTCGGCGAGCTGGCCGAGGGCGGCCTGACCGTCGTCCTGCTGGAACAGCTGCTGAGCCGGGCCATGGCGACCTGCCACGACGTGGTCGTGCTGCACGAAGGCGTGGTGGCCGCGCACGGCCCGGCGGCCGACCCCGCCTTCGCCACCCGGGCCGAGTCCGCCTACTTCGGCGGCGAGCACGCCGTCGCGCTGGGCGTGCGTGACGTGACGACGTTGGAGGCGTGATGCCGATCGATCCGGCGTGGGTGACCGAAACCCCGGAACAACGCGAACTCCGGAGCGTGACCAGGGACTTCTTCGCCGCGCACGGCGGAGACCGGAAGCGGATGGCCGCCGAGCTGGGTGTCCAGGGCCTGGCGATCCCCGAGGAGCACGGCGGCGCCGGGTACTCCTTCGCCGAACTGGCGGTGGTGCTGGAGGAGGCGGGCCGCGCGTTGTGCGCGGGCACGCTGCTCCCGACCGTCGTCCTGGCCGCGCACACCCTGCTGCTCAGTGGCGACCAGCGCTACCTGCCCGGCATCGCCGACGGCTCCCTGACCGCGACTGTCGCCTTCGACGGCGACGTCCAGGCCCGCGACGGAACGCTGTCGGGCACGGCGGGCTTCGTCCTCGACGGCGCGGACGCGGACCTGGTCCTCGTGCGGGCGGGGGACCGGCTGTACGCCTGTGAGCCCGTGTCGAGAACCCCGTTGCGGGTGCTCGACGAAACCCGGCCGCAGGCCCGGCTGGAGTTCCGCGACAGCCCGGCCACGCCGATCGGGACCGCGGACATCGTGCCGCGCGTGCTCGACGTCGGCCGGGCGGCGCTCGCCGCCGAGCAGCTCGGCGGCATCGGGCACGCCCTCGACGCGACAGTGTCCTACGTGGAGCAGCGACGGCAGTTCGGCAGGCCGATCGGGTCGTTCCAGGCGGTCAAGCACCGGCTCGCGGCGCTGCTGGTGGAGTACGAAGCCGCGCGCTCGGCCGCGGCGTACGCGATCGCCTGCGTGGCGACCGGTTCTCCGGAACTCCCGGTGGCGGCCGCGGCGGCGGCCACCGTGTGCACCGGCGCCTACCGGCTGGCGGTCGCCGAATACGTCCAGCTGCACGGGGGAACCGGCTTCACCTGGGAGCACCCGGCCCACCGGTACGTGCGGCGCGCCCGCGCGGACGAGGTCCTCTTCGGCACCCCGCAGGACCACCGCGCCCGGATCGCCGTCGCACTGGGACTTTAGCCACCCGGACGCGGGTTGACAGCGGGCCGGCCCGACCTATTCAATCAAACTGAAGTCAGTTCAGTTAGGAGACAACGAGATGGCCGTGGAAGACGAGATCCAGTTCGAGCGCGACGGGAACGTGGCGCGGGTCTGGCTGAACCGCCCGTGGAAGAAGAACTGCGTCACCGTGCCGATCCTGGAGCGGCTCGACGAGATCATCACCGAGGTCGACAAGGACCCGGACCTGCGCGTGCTGGTCCTGCGCGGCCGCGGTGGCACGTTCTGCTCCGGCTTCGACCTCGACAGCCTGCAGGCCGAGTACATCGGCAGCTCGACGGCGATGGAGGTCGCGGTCATCTCCGCGAAGATCTGCGACCGGCTGTACTCGATGAACACGCCGTCGGTCGCGGTGCTCGAGGGGTACGTCACCGCCGGCGGCTTCGAGCTGATGATCTCCTGCGACTTCGCGATCGCCGCGGACGACGCCAAGATCGGCGACTTCCACATGCGCCGCGGGCTCTTCGGCGGCGCGGGCCCGATCTACCGGGTGCCGCGGATGATCGGCATCCGCAAGACCAAGGAGCTGATGCTCACCGGCAAGCTGCTCTCCGGCGTGGAGGCGGCGGACTTCGACCTGATCAACAAGTCCGCGCCGGCCGACAAGCTGGACGAGACGGTCGAAGAGTTCATCGGTCACCTCACCGACAAGAGCCCGTTCCAGATGCGCATCACCAAGATGACCATCGACCGCAGCCTCGACGCCGACACGCAGTCGCTGATGGTCATGGAGCACCTCGCGGTGGGCGTGACGCTGAACTCGGACGACGCGGCCGAAGGTGTCGCGGCGTTCCTGGAGAAGCGCGAACCCAAGTGGACGGGGCGCTGAGCGATGACTCCGACGGGGGTGACCCTGCCCGCCGAGGGCACGTTGTGGACGTGGACGGTTCAGCGGTTCGCACCGAAGTCGCCCCCGTACGTCCCGCCCGCGGACGGCTTCCGGCCGTTCGCGCTCGGGTACGTCGAGCTGGACGGCGGCCAGCGGGTCGCGGCCGTGCTCGACGTGCCCGATCCCGCGAGTGTCCAAATAGGAATGCGCTTCCGCGTCGAGGAGACGACCGGAGTGCCGCACGCGAAACCGGTCGAGGAGGATTCGTGACCGACGTCCTGATCTGCGGCGCTGCCCGCACGGTGTTCGGCCGTTCGGAGCGGTCCGGGCGCGACCACGCCGTCGAAGCGGCGACGGCGGCGCTGGCCGACGCCGGGATCCCGTGGTCCCGGGTCGGTGCCGCGTTCGGCGGCAGCGACGCCGCCGGGCTCGCCGACACCCTGGTTGCCGACCTCGGGCTGACCGGCCTGCCGTTCGTCAACGTCAAGAACGGCTGCGCCACCGGCGGCAGCGCCCTCGTCTCCGCGGTCAACGCGATCCGCGGCGGGATGGCCGACGTCATCCTCGTTGTCGGCTTCGACAAGCACCCGCGCGGCGCGTTCGACCCGCGTCCCGCGGACTGGGGCCTCGACGACGCCTACGGCCGTGACGGTCTGATGGTGACCACGCAGTTCTTCGGCATGAAGATCCAGCGGTACGCCCACGACTTCGGCATCACGCCCCGGACGCTGGCCTCGGTTGCCGAGAAGGCGTACCGCAACGGCAGCCTGACGCCCGAAGCGTGGCGCCGCAAAGAGATCAGCGCCGACGAGATCCTCGCTTCGGGGATGGTCAACGACCCGCTGACCCGGTTCATGTTCTGTTCTCCGGGGGAGGGCGCGGCGGCACTGGTCCTGTGCTCTCCTTCGGTCCCCACCCGCGACGCCGTCACGCTGCGCTCGGCGGTCGTGCGGACGCGCCGCCACGGCTCGTTCGAGGTGTTCAGCCCGGTGCTGGCGGTGGGCGAGCCGACCAGCGTCAGCCGGGACGCGGCCGCGGCGGCGTTCGAGGGGGCCGGCCTCGGACCGTCCGATGTGGACGTCGTTCAGCTGCAGGACACCGAAAGCGGCGCCGAAGTGATGCACCTGGCCGAATGCGGCTTCTGCGCGGACGGCGAGCAGGAGAAGCTGGTCGCGTCCGGGGCCACCGAGATCGGCGGGACGCTGCCGGTCAACACCGACGGCGGCTGCATCGCCAACGGCGAGCCGATCGGCGCGTCCGGGCTGCGTCAGGTCTACGAGGTCGTCCAGCAGCTGCGCGGCCGGGCCGGCGCGCGGCAGGTGCCGGGAGAGCCGCGGATCGGGTTCACCCACGTCTACGGCGCGCCCGGGGTCAGCGCGTGCACGGTGCTGGCCCGATGACCGGCCCGGCGGAGTTCCGCGCGCAGGCCCGGGAATGGCTGTCCACCGTGGCGCGACCGCGCGCCGAGGCCACCTGGGGAACAGGTGACGACTCGGTGGCCGTGTTCGACAACTGGACCGAGGAAGAAGAACGCGAGCACACCGCGCGCGGCCAGGAGTGGGAACGCACCCGCTTCGACGCCGGCTGGGGTGCGCTCGGCCGCGCGCCCGAGTTCGGCGGCCGCGGGCTGCCCGCGTTCTACGAGCAGCTCTACCGCACCGAGGAAGCCGCGTTCGACGTCCCGCGCCGCAGTGAGATCTTCCCGGTCACCCAGCACCTGGTCGCCCCGGCGATCGAGATCTGGGGCACCGGCGAGCAGAAACGGCGCTGGCTGCGGCCGATGCTGCGGACCGACGAACTGGCCTGCCAGCTGTTTTCCGAGACCGAGGCGGGATCCGACCTGGCGGCGGTCCGCACGAAGGCGGTCCGCGACGGCGACCGGTGGATCATCGACGGCCACAAGGTGTGGACGTCCGGGGCCCGGGTCGCCACCTGGGGCGTCGCGGTCTGCCGCACCGACCCGGAGGCGGCCAAGCACGCCGGGATCACGGTGTTCCTGGTGCGGATGGACGCCCCGGGCGTCACCGTGCGCCCGATCCGGCAGATGACCGGTGGGGCGAGCTTCAACGAGGTCTACCTCGACGGCGTCGTCGTGCCCGACACCGACCGGCTCGGCCCGGTCGGCCGGGGCTGGAAGGTCACTTTGAGCGTGCTGGCCGCCGAACGCCTCGACTCGGGCTCGCTCGGCCTGGACAACGCCGACCGTGCGATCGAGCTGGCCCGGCACCGGGGCGACCTGTCCGACGTCGAGCGGCAGCAGGCGGCCGACCTGTACGTGCGGACGCTCGTCCAGCGGCTCATCGGCCTGCGCGTCACCGCGGCCCTCGCGGCGGGGCGGGAACCCGGTGCGGAGGCCTCGGTGGGCAAGCTCTACGCCACCGAGACGATGCGGCGGACCAGCGACCTGGTGGTCCAGCTGCTCGGGCCGCGGCTGGTGGCCGACACGGGGGAGTGGGGCACGTTCGCCTGGACCGAGCACCTGCTCGGCGCCCCCGGCTACCGCATCGCCGGCGGCTCCGACGAGATCCAGCGGACCATCCTCGCCGAGCGCGTCCTCGGCCTGCCGAAGGAGCCGTCCCGATGAGCCTCGCCGACCAGGTCCGCGAACGCCTCGGCGGCGAGCCGGAAGTCCTGCCGGGCGGGCACTCCGGGCTCACGTACGCGGTCGAGGGCAAGTACGTCGTCAAGGCCGTGCCACCGGGGCAGAAACCGGTGGGCCGCAACGACGTCCTGCGGCAGGCGCGGGTGCTGCGGGCGCTCGAAGGCTCCGCCGTGCCGGTGCCGCGCGTGGTCGTGATGGACGAGACGTGGTTCGCCATGGAGTTCGCCGCGGGGGAGGCCGTCGAGCCCGTCCTCGACGAGCACACCCGGTCGCCGGACCTGTGCCGCACGCGAATGCTCGAAGCCGCTCGCCTGCTGCGGCTGCTGCACGACGCCGGGCCGGTGCCCGGCGAGCCACCCACGTCGGCCGCCTCCGAGCTGGAGCGGTGGAGCCGCACGATGCACGCGGTCCCGGCCGAGCTGCGACCCGGCGCCGAGGAGCTCCTCGGCCTGCTCGCCGCCGACGTGCCCGCCGACCTGCCGCCGGTGCTCGTGCACGGGGACTTCCGGCTCGGGAACATCCTCTTCGACGGCACCCGCGCCACCGCCGTCGTCGACTGGGAGATCTGGAGCACCGGTGATCCCCGCACCGACCTCGGCTGGTTCCTGCTCTTCGCCGACCACCGCAACTTCCCCTCCCTCGGCACCGCCGTCGCCGGCCTGCCGAGCGAGGCGGAGCTGCTGGACGGCTACGGCGAACCCCTGCCGGACATGGCGTGGTTCCGGGCTCTCGGCCGGATGAAGATGGCCGCGATCATGGGCCACAACCTCCGCCGGCACCGCGAAGGCAAGCACCACGACCCGGACCAGGAGCGGTTGCCCCCGACCATCGCCGCGATGATCTCCTCCGCCGCGGACATTCTGAGGAGCTAGGCATGGATTTCGCGTTTTCCGCCCGCGCCACCGAACTCCGGGAGCGCGTTCGATCCTTTGTGGACGCCCAGGTGATCCCGGCCGAGCCGGTGTACGACCGCCAGCTCGCCGAGGCCGCCGACCCGCACGCGTTGCCGCCGATCATGGTGGAGCTCAAGGAGAAGGCCCGCGCCGAAGGGCTGTGGAACCTGTTCCTGGCCCACGGCGGCCGGGGCGCCGGGCTGACCAACCTCGAGTACGCCCCGCTGGCCGAGCTGATGGGCCGGTCGATCATCGGCAACGAGGTCTTCAACTGCTCCGCCCCGGACACCGGCAACATGGAACTGCTGGCCCTGTTCGGCACCGCCGAACAGCAGGACCGGTGGCTGGAACCGCTGCTGGACGCGCGGATCCGGTCGTGCTTCGCGATGACCGAGCCGGACGTCGCCAGCTCCGACGCCCGCAACATCCGCACCCGGATCCGCCGCGACGGCGACCACTACGTCGTCGACGGCCGCAAGTGGTACACCTCCGGCATCCTCGACCCGGACTGCGAGCTCATCATCCTGATGGGCGTCAGCGACCCCGCCGCCCCCACCTACCGGCAGCAGAGCATGGTGCTGATCCCGCGGGACACCCCGGGGGTCACCGTGCTGCGCGACCTGCCGATGTTCGGTTACACCGACCGGCTCGGCCACGGCGAAGTCCTGTTCGAGAACGTCCGCGTGCCCGCGTCGAACCTGCTCGGCGGCGAGGGTGCGGGCTTCGCGCTCGCCCAAGGGCGGCTCGGCCCCGGCCGGATGCACTACGCGATGCGCGCGGTCGGGTTCGCCGAACGGGCGCTGCAGCTGATGTGCGAGCGCACGCTCTCGCGGGTGGCGTTCGGCGGGCCGCTCGCCGACCAGGGCGTCGTCCGCGAATGGATCGCGCGCAGCCGGATCGAGATCGAGCAGCTGCGGCTGCTGGTGTTCAAGTCGGCGTGGCTGATGGACACCGTCGGCAACGCGGCCGCCCGGCTGGAGGTCGCCGCGATCAAGGTCGCCGCCCTCGACGTCGCCCACCGCGTCGTCGACCGCGCGGTGCAGGCGCACGGGGCGGCCGGGGTCAGCGACGACACCGTGCTGGCCCGCCTGTTCTCGATCACCCGGGCGCTGAAGATCGCCGACGGCCCCGACGAGGTCCACCTGCGCACGGTCGCCCGCCAGGAACTGGCCCGGTACAAGGAGAAAACGTCATGAAGGTGCTCGACGGACAGGTCGCCGTGATCACCGGCGGCTCGCGCGGCATCGGCCTCGGCATCGCCCGCGCCTTCCGCGCCGCCGGCGCGCACGTCGTCATCGCCGCGCGCAAGGCGGACGGGCTGAAGGACGCCCGCGCGGAGCTGCTGCGCGGCGAAGGCACCGGGGACGTCCTGGACGTCGTCGCCAACGCCGGCGAGCCCGAGCAGGCCCAACGCTGCATCACCGACACGATGGTCCACTTCGGCCGGACCGACATCCTGGTGAACAACGCGGCCACCAACCCGTACCTGGGTGACCTGCTGGAGCTGGACCTGCCGCGCGCGGAGAAGACCGTGCGGGTGAACCAGTACGGCATGATCGCCTGGAGCCGGGCGGCCTGGCACGCCTGGATGAGCGAGCACGGCGGCGTCATCGTCAACATCGCCTCGGTCGGCGGGCTGATCGTCGACCCGCAGATCGGCTACTACAACGCCACCAAGGCCGCCATGCTGCTGATGACCCGCCAGCTCGCCTACGAGCTCGGCCCGAAGGTCCGGGTCAACGCGATCGCCCCGGGCGTGATCAAGACCGAGCTGGCGCGGGTGGTGTGGGAGGCGCGCGAGCCCGTCCTCACCGCCAAGCTGCCGCTGCGCCGGCTCGGCACCACCGAGGACGTCGCCAACGCGGCGCTGTTCCTCGCGAGCGAGGCGTCGTCGTGGATGACCGGCCAGGCCCTCGTGCTGGACGGCGGCGCGACCGCCCTCCCGATCGCCGTGGACGCCTGATGTTCTCCCTGGCCGGGAAGACGGCCGTGGTGACCGGGGCGTCCTCGGGCCTGGGGGCGCGGTTCGCGAAGGTGCTGGCCTCGGCGGGGGCCACCGTGTTCGCCGCGGCGCGCCGGGCCGACCGGCTGGCCGCCCTCGGCCCGGAGATCCACCCGGTGACCTGCGACGTTTCGGTCGCGGGCGATCGGGAACGGCTGGTCGAGGCGGCGGGCCGGGTCGACGTCCTGGTCAACAACGCGGGCGTGCCGGGGGAGCGGCAGGCGGCCAAGGAGAGCGCCCAGGACTTCGCGGACGTCCTGGCGGTGAACCTGGTGGCGCCGTTCCACCTGTCCCGGCTGGTGGCCGAGAGCGGATCCCGCGGCAGCATCGTCAACGTCGCGTCGATCCTGGGGATCGTGTCGGCGGCGCCCCTCGGCGGGGCGAGCTACGCGGCCTCGAAGGCCGGGCTGATCGGGCTGACCCGGGAGCTGGCCGGCCAGTGGGGTGACGCCGGGATCCGGGTCAACGCGCTGGCGCCGGGGTGGTTCCGCTCGGAGATGACCGGCGACCTGTTCGCCGACGAGCGGTCCCGCCGCTGGGTGGAGCGCAACACGATGCTGAACCGCGCCGGCGACCCCGGGGAGCTCGACGGGGCGCTGCTGTTCCTGGCTTCCGACGCGTCCTCGTACTACACGGGCCAGGTCATGGTGGTCGACGGCGGCTGGACCGCGCGATGAGCGTGTCGGTGGCCGTCGAGAACGGTGTTGCCCACGTGCGGCTGGCCCGCGGCCGGGGCAATCCGATCGACCTCGGGACCGCGGAGGCCCTGCGCCAAGCGGCTCGCCGGTGTGAAGGCGCCGGTGCGGTACTGCTCACCGCTGCCGGGCCGGCCTTCTGCGTGGGCGGTGATCTGCGGGAGTTCGCGGCCGCCGGTGACCTGCGGGCCCACCTGGACCGGGTCACCGGAGCCCTGCACGAGGCACTGCGGATCCTCGCCGGGCTCGACGCCCCGGTGGTCGCCGCCGTGCGGGGGGCCGTCGCCGGGGCCGGGCTCGGGCTGCTCGGCGTCGCCGACCTCGTGGTCGCCGCGGAGGACGCCACCTTCACGGCGGCCTACACCGCGATCGGCTACACGCCGGACGCGGGCGTCTCGTGGACGCTGCCCCGGCTGGTCGGCCCGCGGCTGGCCCTCGAGCTCTTGCTGACCAACCGCCGCCTCACCGCCGTGGAGGCCCACGCCGCCGGGCTGGTCACCAGCGTCGCCGAGGATCCGGAACAGGCGGCCGGCGCGCTGGCCGGACGGCTGGCCGCCGCCCGGTTCGGGGTCACCAAACGCCTGGTCCGCGCGGGCGGGGCCGAGTCGTTCGGCCGCCACCTCGACGCCGAGGCCCGTGCCATCGGCGAGGCCGCGGTCTCGCCCGCCGGCCGGGACGGGGTCGCGGCCTTCCTCGAGCGGCGGTTATGACATGAATTCAGGTGAAGACTACGCTCGGGGCTCGCACGGTGACGTGAACGGAAGGACAGGCGATGGCGGGGGCGAGGCTCGTGGAACCGGACGAAGGGCCCCGGTCGAAGCGCGGCGCGATCCTGGCCGCGGCGATCGAGTACTTCGGCGAAGCGGGCTACGAAGCCACCAAGTGGTCGGCGGTGGCCGGTCGCGTCGGGATCGGGCAGACCGCGCTCTACCACTACTTCGAGTCCAAGGCGCACTGCCTGCTCACCATCATGCGGCTGGAGCTGCAGCGCTCCCGCGACCAGTTCGTGGCGGCGACCGAGGGCGAGACCGACCCGGTGGCGGCGCTGCGGGCGGCGGTGCGCGCGGCGTTCGCGGTGTCCGAAGCCGAGATCCTCCAGATGCGCATCCTGCAGAACAACATGGTGCTGCTGGCCGGCCCCCGCGCGTCCAAACGCGAGGAAACCGAGCGCCGCGCGGCCCGCGAACTGGTGCAGAGCATCGAACGCGACTGGACCCGGCTGCTCACCCAGGGCATGTCGCAGGGCGCGTTCCCGGTGCGGGACGCGCACACGCTGGCGCTGGCCCTGCTGGGCATGATCATCAGCGTCTGGCGGTGGTATCGGCCGACCGGTTCGACGCCGCTGGCCGAGGTGCGGGAGCTCATCGAGGGCTGCTGCATCCGCATGGTCACCGAATAGCCGCCGGGCAACGCTTTTCCCGCGACCCTCCTGTTTGGATAGTTCCCGGCGTCCCTTGTCCGCCCCGGGACCGGCGGCTACAGTCAAACTGAACTGAACTCAGGTTGCTAGGAGCAGTCATGCGCCTCCGCTCGACGCCCGTCAAAGTTGCCGCCGTCGCCGCCACCCTGGTTCTCGCCGCCACCGCCTGCGCGAGCGCGAACTCGGCCGGAGCCAACGACAAGGAAATCACGATCGGGGCGTGGTATCCGCTTTCCGGCGCGGTGAGCGCCTCCGGCGTCCCGCAGCGCGCCGGCGCGGACGCCTACTTCAAGATGATCAACGACCGCGGCGGCATCAAGGGCCGCAAGGTCAACTGGATCGTCAAGGACAACGCGTTCGACCCGCAGCAGACCGTCCAGATCGCCCGCGAGCTGATCGGCCAGGACAAGGTCTCCGCCATCGTCGCGGCGAACGGCACTTCGCAGGCCGAAGCCGCGTTCCCGTTCGTGCTCCAGCAGTCGAAGGTACCGATCCTCAACGAGCTCGGCGGCCTCGACTCCTGGTACAACCCCCCGCGCCCGAACCTCTTCGGCACCCAGACCCTCTACGAAGACCAGGCCGCCGCGCTCGGCGACTGGGTGGCCAAGGACGGCCGCAAGAACGTCGTCGTCGTGCACAGCGACCCGGCCGCCTTCGTCAAGGTCGCCCAGGCCGCCCAGAGCGTGGCCAAGAAGTCCGACCCGGCGATGAACGTCGGCCTGCAGCCGGTGAAGTTCCAGTCCACCGACTACAGCCCGGTCGTCAGCCAGGTGAAGGGCAAGGCGCCGGACGCGATCATCCTGATCCTCGCCTCGCCGGAGGCGGCCGCGTTCATGAAGGAAGCCAAGCTGCAGGGCCTGGCCGCGCCGACCTACAGCTACGCCCCGGTCGCCGCGCAGTCCACCCTCACCCTGGCCGGCCCGGCCGCCGAAGGCGCCCGCGCCGTGCAGCTGGTCAAGTCGCCCAACGACGACACCGACCCGGCGGTCAAGGAGTTCCGGGACGCCATGGCGAAGTACGAGCCCGGCCAGCCCGCGGACTTCATCGCGCTCTGGGGCTGGGCCGGCGCCAAGGTCTTCGGCCAGATCGCGCAGACCGTCGACGGGCCGGTGACCTCCGAGTCACTGGCGAAAGCCTACGAACAGGCGAAGAACATCGATCCCGGCGTCGCTCCGGTGATGAGCTTCGGCCCGGACCGGCACATGGGCACGCGCGACGTGCAGCGGGTCGTCGTCAAGAACGGCAAGTGGACCGCCGAAGGGGACTTCTACACCCCGCCCGCCCGCTGAACCACCACTCAAGGGAGAGTGTCCGTGGCGTTGCGAGAATACCTGTCCTGTATGGACGAGGACCCGGCGAAGGCCCTCGAGCTCATGGAACCGGACCTGCGGTTCCTGATCGCGTTGCCCTCCGGCGAGGTCGCCGGAACGTCCAAAGCGGACTTCGCGGCCTACATCGCCGGCCGCAACCCGGTCGACCGGGTGCACGAGATCCTCCGCTACTGCGCCGACGGCGACACCGAGATGGTCTACGGCGTCGTCACCGAAGCGGGTGAACCCGTCGGCGCCTTCCATTCGGCCGCGGTCGTCTCGCCGAACGGCCTCCTGTCCCGCTACCAGTCGTTCTTCAGCACGACCTTCGCGCTCATCGATCGGCCCAGCCGATGACGGACGACTTCGACGCGATCGCTTGGCTGTCTTCGTTCGCGCCGCCGCTCACCGGCGTCGAGCGAGCACAGGCCGGGCGCGGGCACAAGTTCGACATGCGGGTGCTGCCGGCTCACCTGACCCGGGGCCCTGCCCGCGGCCGGCGGCCACCTGCCGGCGCCGACCTGTCCGATGTGTATAACGAGGGTTACGGCGGCGGTCTGTGCCTCGTCGTGGTGTCCGGCCGCCGGGCCGGGCGGCCGGCGGCCCTCCGAACCCGCAAGGAGGCCCAGCGTGGCTGAGGCACCGTTTCTGACCAAGTGGTTCGAGATCATGGACAGCGACACGCCGTCGCGGATCCTGGACCTCATCGACGACGGCTTCACCTTCTCCATCCTGTTCTCCACCGACGGCCGGGCGACCGACTTCGCGGGCGGCCGCGAGGCGATGGAGGGTTACCTGGCCCAGCGCGAAAAGGGCACGCTCACCCACCACCCCCTCGCGGTGAGCTCGACCGGGCGCACCGAGTTCTACCTCGGCGAGGTCCGGCGCGGCGGGGAGGTCGTCGCCAACTACGTGGCCGCCGGGCAGGTCGGCGCGTCCGGCCTGCTGGAACGCCTGATCATCGGCCGCTCGCCCGGCGTCCGGTTCGAAGGAGGTGCGGATGTTTAACCTGGTGCTGCTGGCCGCCAAGCCGCCGGAGTGGACCCACGAGCGGTTCATCACCTGGTGGCGGACCGACCACGCCGAGCTCACCTGCCGGCTGCCGGGCCTGCGCTCGTGGCGGCACACCGAGGTCGAGGCGGCGCTCGAACCGCGCTCGGAGGGCTGGGACGGCGTCTCGATCCTCGGCTTCGACACCGAGGACGACCTGCGCAAGGCACTGGCCAGCCCGGAATGGGCGGCCGCCGTCGCCCAGGTCGGCGACATGCGCGGCCGCCGGATCGCCGTCCTCGGCACCGAACGGGAGATGTTCGCCGGATGAAGGACGCCGTCCAGGATTTCCGCAACCGCGCCGAGGAGGCGGACTTCGTCGCCGTCGTCGACGACGACGGCGAGCACACCGCCCGCGAGCTGCTGGCCGGTGCCGAGGTGCTCGCCGACGTCCTCGGCCCGCGGGCGACCGCGCTGGTCCAGGCCGACAACACCTGGCGCACGGTGGTCGCCGCGCTGGCCACCGGCCTGACCGGTGGGGTGCTCGCCGTGGTCAACCGGCACACGACCCGGGCCGAGTTCGCGGCCGCGTGCGACGACATCCGGCCGGACGTCGTCGTCGCCGAACCGTCCGCGCTGGACGAATGGGCGGTCGCGACCGTGCGGCCCGGCGGCACCCGGCCCGTGCTCGACTGCTGGTCCGCGGTGTCGGCGGCGGGCCGTGAGGATCCGGCGCGGTGGAACGGCGGGGTGTTCATCGGCCTCACCTCCGGGTCGACCGGCCGCGCGAAGGGGGTCGTGCAGTCCGAAGCGGCCCTGCGCTACGCCTGCACCTGCACGATCGAGATCAACGGGCTGCGGCCCGGCGACGCCGTGGCGGCCATCGTGCCGCTGTCGTCCACCGCGGCGTTCTGCTTCGGCGTCTACTGTTCGTTGCTGCTCGGCGGTCCGCTGGTGCTGACGGCCAAGTGGGATCCGCCGGCCGTGGTCGCCCGGCTCGCCGAAACCGACGCCCGCTGGACGATGTGCGTCCCGACGATGGCCCTCCAGCTGGCGGCCGCGGGCGCGCTGCCCGGCCTCCGGTCGATCACGGTCGGTGGCGGGCCGATGGACCGCGTCGCGCTGATGCGGGCAGAAACCGCGCTGGGCACGAAGATCCTGCGCGTGTTCGGGATGTCGGAGTGCCTCGGCCACACCTCGCCCCTGCCGGAGGAGCCCGCGGAGATCCGGCTGGGGTACGACGGACGGCCGTTCCCCGGCACCGAGGTGCGGGCGGTGTCGCCGGAGGGCGCCGTGCTCGGGCCCGGTGAGACCGGCCGGGCGCAGGTCCTCGGGCCGTCGCTGTTCCTCGGGTACGCCCGCGCCGGCCGCGTCGAGCCGCCGTCGCTGACCGAGGACGGGTTCTTCCCGACCGGCGACCTGGTCGTGTCCGGGGCGGACGGGCTGATCACGATCATGGGCCGGGAGAAGGACGTCATCATCCGGGGTGGCCGCAACATCGACGTCACCGAGATCGAGCGGGCCGTCGCCGGCTACGACCGGCTGGAACAGGCCTGCGTGGTGCCGGTCCGCGACGACGTCCTGGGGGAGCGGGTGGCGCTGCTCGCCGTCCCGCGGGACGGCGAGCCGGTCGAGCTCGGCGACGTCACCGGCTACCTGCACGAGGCCGGGCTGTCCAAGACCAAGTGGCCGGAGTTCGTGTACCTGGTGGACGCGCTGCCGCAGACGAAGGTCGGCAAGCTCGACCGCGCGGGCGCGCGCGAGCTCGCCGAGAGCCGGCACACGGGGGTTTCATGAGCCTCGACCGCGGGAAGTGGGCCACCGGCGGGCCGGAGACGGTCGCGCCGGGCGTGCACCGGATCCCGCTGCCACTGCCGAACGACGGCCTGCGGGCGATCAACGTCTACCTGCTGGAGGAACCGGACGGGCTGGTCCTCGTCGACGCGGGCTGGTCGATCCCCGAGTCCCTGTCGGTGCTTTCGGCAGCCCTGGGCGGGCTGGGGCACCGGCTCGAGGAGCTCACCGACGTCTACGTCACCCACAGCCACCGTGACCACTACACGCAGGCCGTCGAGCTCCGGCGCCGGTTCGGGACGCGGGTGCACCTCGGCGCGGGCGAACGGCCCGGGCTGGACCTGTTGCTCGCGCTGCGCACCGACGTCCCGGTGACGTCGCTGGACGTCCTCCGCCGCGGCGGCGCGCCCGAACTGGCCGCGCGGATGGCGGAGGGGTACGGCGAGTTCGACCCGGCCGGCTGGGAGCCGCCGGACCACTGGCTCCACGCGGGCACGGTGGCCCTGCGGCACCCCCTGCGGGTGCTGCCGACGCCGGGCCACACGCGCGGGCACGTCGTGTTCCTCGACGAACACCGCGGGCTGTTGTTCTCCGGCGACCACGTGCTGCCGCACATCACCCCGTCGATCGGCTTCGAGCTGGGGGAGCCGGGCCTGCCGCTGGGCGACTACCTGGACTCGCTCGACCTGATGGCGGCGTTCCCGGACACGCGGCTGCTCCCCGCGCACGGCCCGGTCGCCGCCAGCACGCACACGCGCGTCGAAGAACTCCTGGCGCACCACGACAAGCGGCTGGCCGAGACCGAGGACGCCCTCGGTTCGGGCGCACGGACCGGCTACGCCGTGGCCGGGTGCCTGACGTGGACGCGGCGGGCGGTCCCGTTCGACGACCTGACCGACTTCAACCGGATGCTGGCGGTGAACGAGACCGTCGCGCACCTGGACGTGCTGGTGGCGCGAGGCCGGGCCCGGGTGTCCGAAGTGGAGGGTGTGGCGCGGTACGCGCTCAGCGGATGACGGTCCAGTAGAAGACGTCGGGAACGATGATCAGCAGCGCCACCGCGAGCCAGTAGGGGGCGGCTCTGAGCTGGGGTGCCCGGAACGCGAACAAGGCGTTCAGGCCGAACACCACCAGGGCGGCGAACACGAACAGGACCAGGCCGATCACGATCTTGACGTCCGCTTCGCCGTAGACCGCGACTTCGGCCAAGCCGAGCTCACCCGCGATGATCTGCAGAGCGAACATCCCCAGCAAGACCGGATAGGCGCAGGGGACGGCCAGCAGGAGGTTGAGCGGAACGCCGATCAGCCAGACCTGGTCGGGGCGGAGTTCTCGGCGGGACATCCGATCATCATGCCGGAGAAGTCAGCGGGCGGTCCACCCGCCGTCGACGTACAGCTCGGAACCCGTCACGAAGCTCGCGTCCTCCGAGGCCAGGAAGGCGACCGCGCCGGCAACCTCGTCGGTGCGGCCGAGCCTGCCCAGCGGGGTGCCGTCGACCATCGCCGTGTGGCGGGGCGTGCCTTCCCACAGCTTCCGGGACAGTGGCGTCTCGATGAAGCCGGGGTGGACCGAGTTCACCCGCACGCCGCGCTTGCCCCAGTGCAGGGCCGCGTTCTTGGTCATCAGCCGGACCGCGCCCTTCGCGGCGTGGTAGGAGAAGTGCGTCCCGAAGCCGCCGACCGTGCCGAAGATCGACGCGATGTTGACGATCGAGCCACCGCCGGCGCGTTCGATCGCCGCGCCCGCGTGCTTCATGCCGAGCCAGACGCCGCGCTGGCTGACCGCGATGACCTTCTCCCAGCCGTCGAGGGTTTCCGTCTCGACCGTGGCGGGCTCGCCGATGCCGGCGTTGTTCACCAGGATCGTCAGCCGGTCCAGCCGGGCGACCGCCGACTGCCAGGCCTCCTCCGACGTGACGTCGAGGGCCAGCGGGAGGGCATCGGGCAGCTCGGCGGCCAGGGTCTCGCACCGCGAAGCGTCGACGTCGGTGACGACGACCCGCGCGCCTTCTTCGGCGAGCCGGCGCGTGATGGCCTCGCCGATGCCGCCCGTCGCGCCGGTGACGAGCGCGAGCTTTCCGGACAACCGCATGGAACCTCCTAGGTGAGTGCGTCGAGACCCGCCGCGATCAGGTCGGGCACGGCGGTGCCGACGTCGTCGAAGCCGGTGCCGACCGACTGCCCGGCCCGGTGGCGGGCGTGGATGCCTTCGGCGATGACGGCGAGCTTGAACCAGCCGAGTGCCTGGTAGAACGCCAGTTCCGTGAGGTCGCGGCCGCTGCGCCGGGCGTACCGCTCGGCGAGGTCCGCCGCGGCCGGGAAGCCGGCGACGGTCGGGACGTGCCGGACGCCGAGGACGGGTGCCACCCGCGGGTCCCGGTACACGAGCAGGAGCCCGAGATCGGTGAGCGGATCGCCGAGCGCGGCCATCTCCCAGTCGACGATCGCCGCGATCTCCGCACCCGGGCCGAGGATCGTGTTGTCCCAGCGGTAATCGCCGTGCACGAGCGCGGCCCCGCTCTCCGGCGGCACCGCCTCGACGAGCCGTTCGTGGAGGGTGTCGACCGTGGGCAGGTCACGGGTGGCGACCCGGTCCCACTGGCCGCGCCAGCGCCGGAGCTGGCGGCCGAGGAAGCCTTCGGGGCGTCCGAACGCGCCGAGGCCGACTTCCGCGGGGACGACGGCGTGCAGCTTCACCAGTTCGTCGACGAGCACGTCCGAGTACCGGCGGAAGTCGAGGTCCGGCAGGGCGGCGCCGTCGCGCAGCACCGGTCCGTCCACATGCGACACGACGGTGAAGGGTGCCCCGAGCACCGCCGGGTCTTCGCACGAGACGACCGTGCGGGGGACCGGGACGGCCGTCGGGCCGAGCGCCGCCATCACGCGGAACTCCCGGCCGACGTCGTGCGCGGTCGGCGTGAGGTGCCCGAGCGGTGGCCGGCGCAGCACCCAGCGGTGCGTCCCGTCGGTCACGGCGTAGGTCAGGTTCGACCGGCCGCCGTGGATCAGCTCGACCGCCGGCTCACCGCCGAACCCGGGGACCTCGCGCTCGAAGTAGCGCCGCAAGGCGTCGACGTTCACCGCAGCGCCGCCCGGGCCTTGGAAGCCCGCCGGGCGATCGCCCACCGGTGCGTCTCCGACGGGCCGTCGTAGATGCGGAACGGCCGGACCTCGCGGTAGAGCCGGGACAGCGGCGCGTCCGCGGAGATCCCGAGCGCGCCGCAGATCTGGACCGCGCGGTCGACCACCCGGTGCACCGCCTCGGACACGAACGTCTTGGCGATCGACGTGTGCCGGGCACCGGGGCGCCCCTGGTCGAGTTCCCAGCAGGCCCGCCACAGCAGCGCCCGTGCCGCCTCGATGTCGATTTCCGAGTCGGCGATCAGCTGCTGCACCATCCCGAGCTCCTCGAGCGGGCGGCCGAACGCCGAGCGGCTCGCGGCGCGGTCGAGCGCGACGTCCTGCGCCCGGCGCGCGATCCCGAGCCAGCGCATGCAGTGGGTGAGCCGCGCCGGCCCGAGCCGGACCTGCGCGTATTCGAAGCCGCGGTCGACCTCGCCGAGCACGGCGTCGTCGCCGACCTCGCAGCCGTCGAAGAGCACTTCGCTGTGCCCGCCGAAGAGCCCCTCGTCGAGGGTCGCGATGTTCCGGACGATCTTCATCCCCGGGTGGCCCGCGTCGACCAGGAACATCGTCGCGCCGCCGGGCTCGCCGGGCGCGCCGCCGGTGCGGGCCATGCAGATCGCGAACGCGGCCCCGGCGGCGCCGCTGATGAACCACTTCCGGCCGTCGATCCGCCAGCCGCCGGGCACCCTGGTCGCCGTCGTGGCGAGCGCCCGCGGATCCGAGCCCGCCCCCGGCGCCGGCTCGGTCATGGCGAAGCAGGACCGCACCTCCCCGGCGGCGAGCGGGGCGAGGTAGCGGCGCTGCTGCCGGTCGTCGGCCACCTTCGCCAGCAGGTGCATGTTCCCCTCGTCGGGCGCGGCGATGTTCAGCGCGAGCGGTCCGAGCAGCGAGTACCCGGCCGCCTCGAACACGACGGCCTGGCCGCGCAGGTCCAGGCCGGCGCCGCCCCACTCCGGCGCCACGTGCGGGGCGAAGATCCCCGCCTCGCGCGCGGCCCGCTGCAACCGCCGCCGGAGCTGCTCCGGTCCGTCGTGCAGCACGCCGTCACAGGCCTGCTCCTCGGGGAGGACGACCTCCCGGACGAACTCCCGCACCCGCGCGGCGGCGTCCTCGTCCACGCTGAACTCGATCGGCATCGTCGCCTCCCGTAGCTAACAACTGTTAGCCAGGAGAACGCATGACTTCGGCCGAAGTCAAGACAATGTGGCTAATTAGCGTTAGCCTGTGCGCATGAAGGTGGAACGCCCCCATCGGCCCGGTGACGTCGCGGCCGGGCTCCCGGCCGACCGGGCCGCGGCCATCCGCCTGGCGGCGTTGCGGCTGTTCGCCGCGCAGGGCTACCGGGCGACGACGATGGCCGACATCGGCGCCGCGGTCGGCATCCGCGGGCCCAGCCTGTACAAGCACGTGTCCGGCAAGCAGGTGCTGCTGGCGGAGATCATGCTCGGCACGATGGACACGCTGCTGGCGATGCACGCCGAGGCGGTCGACGGCGTCACCGACGTGACCGAACGCCTCCGCCGCGCGGTCGAGGCGCACGTCCGCTACCACGCCCGGCACCGCCTGGAAGCGTTCGTCGGGAACCGCGAGATCGGCAGCCTCGAGCAGCCCGGCCGGGTGCTGCGGCTGCGCAGCGCCTACGAGCGCGGGTTCCGGGAGCTCATCGAGCGCGGCGTGGCCGACGGCGTCTTCGCGGTCCACTCGGCCCGGCTGGCGTCGTACTCGATCCTCGACATGGGCATGGGCGTGGCGAACTGGTTCCACGACAGCGGCGAGTTTTCCGTCGACCAGCTCGCCTACCAGTACGGCGATCTGGCGCTGCGGATCGTCGGGCGCTGACCGGTTACTCGAACACCCCGTAGCCCGCGACGGCGTGGGCCCGGACCCCGTCCATGTCGAGCTCCACGCCGATCCCGGGAGCGTCCGGAAGCGTGATGTAGCCGTCCTTGACGATCGAGCCGCTCCCGTCGGGGGCGTGGACGTAGCTGTCCCACGCCGCGCGTTCCTCGAGGGCGTGCCATTCCTGGACGAAGAAGTTGGGGATCGCGGCGCACTGGTGCGACGTGGCCATCGTGCCCAGCGGCGTCGACACCAGGTGGGGCGCGAACGGGACGTAGTGCAGCTCCGCGAGGTTGGCGATCTTCTTCGCCTCGGCGAGGCCACCGCACTTGGGCACGTCGGGCTCGATGACGTCCACCGCGCCCCGCTCGAGGAGCTCGCGGAAACCCCAGCGCAGGTAAAGGTTTTCTCCCGCGCAGATCGGGGTGCGGGTCTGCGCGCGCACCCGCACCAGCGCGTCGACGTTCTCCGCCGGCAGCGGCTCCTCGAGCCACATCAGGCGGAACGGCTCGAGCTCCCACGAGATCCGGCACGCGCTCGGCACGTCGTAGCGGGCGTGCAGGTCGATGGCCAGGTCGACGTCCGGCCCGATCGCCTCCCGGACGGCGGCCACGCGCTCGGTCATCGAGCGCAGCTCCGCCGCGTTCACGGTGTGGTTGAAGGCGTCGAACTTGGCCGGGTGGCGCAGGTTGTCGATGTCGAACTTGAGGGCGGTGAAGCCTTCGGCGACCATCCGCTGGGCCCGGTCGACGCACCCGGCGACCGAACCCGCGGGGTCGTCGCCGTCGCCGCAGTCGGCGTAGAGGCGGATCCGGTCGCGGAACTTCCCGCCGAGCAGCCGGTGCACCGGCTGCCCGGCGGCCTTGCCCGCGAGGTCCCACAGCGCGATCTCGATCCCGGACAGGGCGATCACGAACACCCCGCCCTGCGCGCCCGCGAAAACGTTGCTGCGGCGGAGTTTTTCCCAGCACCGCTCGACGTTGCGCGGGTCCTCGCCGAGCAGGAGGGGGGTCAGTGCCTCGATCATCCCCACGACGGCGGCCGCGCCGGCGTCGGGGTTGGCCTCGCCGAACCCGCTGAGGCCTTCGTCGGTGTCGATCCGCACCAGGGTGGCCTGGCCGTGGTAGGCGACCACCGCCGTCGTGACGTTCACGATCCGCATTGCTCTCCTGCCGCTGGGTAGTGCCGAAGAACGGTCTGTCGCGAGGTCCAACTTGTCCTATAAGCTGATGACATGCCAAGGAGACAAGAGTCTCCGGACGCTGTCAAGGTCCGGACTCTCCCGGTGCAGGTGGCGGCCCACCTGACCCGGCGGATCGTCCGCGGCGAAATCGAGGGCGGCCGGGCACCGTCGGAGCTCGAGATTTCCCAGGAGTTCGGCGTTTCCCGCGTGGTGGCGCGAGAAACGCTCAAGATCCTCGCCTCGCTCGACATCGTCGACGTCGCCCAGGGCCGCCGCGTCGTCGTGCGCCCCCGCGCGGAGTGGGACTACCTGAGCCCGTTGCTGATCGAGTGGCTGCCCACGGAGATCGTCGACGAGCTGCTGCAGGAACTGCACCAGATGCGCGCCCTGCTCGAGCCCGAACTCGCCGCGATGGCCGCGGCCAGCATCACCGACGAGACGCTGGCGCGGCTGCGGGACGAGCTCGGCCGCATGGCGGCGCTCGAAGCGGATCCCGACGCCTACCTCGAAGTCGACCACGAATTCCACATGGAGATCTGCCGGGCGGCCGACAACCGCATCCTCGACCGGATCATGTACTCCGCCCGCTGGCTCGGCACGGCCAGCCGTCGCCTCACCAACGAGGCACCGGCCGGGCTGCACCGCGCCACCGCCCAGCACACCGAGATCTACGAGGCGCTCGTGGCACGCGATCCGGCAGCGGCCCGCGCGGCGATGCGCAACCACCTCAGCAACAACTATTCCACGCTCCTCGCGGAGAAGGAGCAGCGAAGCAAGCGGGCCGCCCGGCGGCGTTAGCCAGCCGACCCGGACGGCGCTCGACCGAGGCATCAGCAGTTCGGCGTCCTTCGCCGCATGAACGACCCGCAGCGTGGCACTCGCCTCGCTGTCCCGCCGGTTGCAACGTCGCCCCGTCGGTACGCGTCCGCCCGATCGGACGCGAGAGGAGTTGTCATGGATCAGAAATCCGGCCTGTCGAGACGGACCTTCCTCGGGGCGAGCGCGCTGGGCGTGCTCGGGCTGGCCGGGTGCGGCAGCAGTCCCGCCCCCGCGCCGCAGGTCGACGTCCAAGTGCCCAAGGCGCTGCTCGATCAAGCCGCCAAGCTGCGCGGCGGGTCGGTGGGAATGCTTTCGCAGAAGCTGTACGCGGAGGCGGCCAACAAGGCGCTGGACAAGTCGCTGCAGGTGTTCGCACAGGCCACCGGCACCACGATCCGCAACGACCTGGTGTCCGGCGACGCCGGCGACATGGTCGCCAAGATGGACGCCGAAGTGAAGGCGGGCACCAGCCGGGATCTGGCGTTCGTGAGCGACCGCCGGTTCGTCGGCCAGCTCCACAACCTCGGTGCCCTCACCGACGTCACCGACGTGGTGACGGAGATGAAGGCGCTGTACGGGGAACCGGCGACCGAGGCCGGCAACTACTGCGTGTTCGACGGCCGCTGGTTCGCGATCCCGTACCACTTCATCGCGACCGGGATGTACCTGCGCAAGGACTGGTACCAAGAGAAAGGACTTCCGCTCAAGCCCTACTACACGTGGGAAGAGCTGCGCGACAACGCGTTGGCGGTCTCCGACCCGGCGAAGCGGCGCTTCGGCTGGGGGCTCACGGTGAACCGGTCCGGTGACGCCAACGGCTTCATCGCCAACGTCATCAACTGCTACGGCGGGGCGATCGCCGACAACACCGGCACGAAGGTCGTGTTCAACTCGCCGGAAACCGTCGAAGCCGTCGCGTTCATCGGCGACATCTACACCAACCCGAAGTACGCGCCGATGCTGCCACCGGGGATCGGCAGCTGGACCGACTCGAGCAACAACGAGAACTGGCTGGCGCAGATCCTGGGGCTGACGCTCAACCAGTTCAGCGTCTACGCCGACTCGAAGACCAAGAAGAACCCGGTCTACGGCAACACGCACGTGTTCAACGGCGCCACCGGGCCGGCGCTCGACCGGCCGCTCGCGTTCGGCGAGTCCAACTCGTTCGTCGTGTTCAAGGGCGCGAAGAACCCCGACCTCGCCAAGCTGGTCGCGAAGTTCATGGCGGGCGGGAGCGCCCTGCTCGGCGTCGCCAAGGAAGCACCGTGCCTGGTCAATCCTTCGTGGACGAAGGTGTGGGACTCCGACCCGTACTACACCACCGGTGATCCCGCCTTCGCCGCGCTGCGGGAGCAGACGCGCGCGCCGCTGCCGGTGAAGACCAGGACCGGGTACGCCTTCCCGCAGGCCCCGAGCCCCGGCGAGCAGGCCGCCACCGCCGCCTACCTGCTGACCGACATGATGCAGTCGGTCATCCAGGGCACCCGGCCTGCCGAGGCCGTCGCCGCGACCCACGGCAAGATCGTCCAGATCTTCGAGCAGCAGGGCTACAAGCAATGACGGTCCTGCGTACGCCGGCGACACGGCCGGCGCCCGCCACCCGGGCGCCGGGCGGGTCGTCCTCGCTCACTGGTGCGCAGCGGCTGTTCGGCCGCGACTGGCGGCTGGCCGCGGTGTTCATCGGGCCGACGCTGCTGCTGGTCGCCGGCCTGATCCTGTTCCCGATCGTCAGCTCGGTCTTCACCAGCGCCACCGAGCGCCACGGTAGCGAGACGGTCTTCGTCGGCTTGGACAACTACGCCGCCCTCGCCGACGACGCCGTGTTCCACCACGGTGTGCTCAACTCGTTCGTCTTCACCGCCTACGCCGAGATCTTCAAGGTGACCTTCGGGCTCGTCGCGGCCTTGATCCTGCACCACCTGCGCCGCGGCCGGGCGGTCATCGCCGGGGTGATCCTGCTGCCGTGGGTGATCCCGACGGTCGTCACGGGCTTCACCTGGCGGTCGCTGCTCGACCCGATCTTCGGCAGCGTCAACGTCCTGCTCACCGAATCCGGGGTCGGGCCCGGCCTCGCCGCCATCGGGCTGGTCGACAAGTGGCCCGCGGAGTGGCTGTCCGATCCCGCGCTCGCGATGCCGTCGGTCATCCTGGTCAACGTCTGGAAGGGCATCCCGTTCTTCACCGTGACGTTCCTGGCCGGGCTCAAGGCCATCGACGGCAACCTCCACGAGGCGGCGATGGTGGACGGCGCCTCGCCGTGGCAGCGCTTCGTGCACATCACGCTGCCGGGGCTGCGTCCGGTGATGATCGTGACGGTGCTGCTGTCGTCGATCTGGACGTTCAACAACTTCGACCTGATCTGGCTGATGACCCAGGGCGGGCCGGGGGACGCCACCGCGCCGTACGTGATGGTGGCCTACTCGAAGGCCATCCAGCAGTTGCAGCCGGGCGCGGGCGCGGCGGTCACGCTGGTGATGCTGCCGGTCATCGCCGTCCTGGTGGTGATCCTCGTGCGGCTGATGCGCCGGAGCGACCTGCCGGGCGCGGCCGACCTCGGGCGACGGCGGCTGAGCCCGGCCCAGCGCCGGGCGCTGCCGTGGGTGATCGTCGCGGCCTCGGCGCTCATCCTGGTCTGGGCGTCGCCGCACATCGTCTGGAAGGCCGCACTGGTGCTGGGGGCCTTCGTGGTGCTGGCGGCCATCGTCGGCCGGGTCGTCTCCGGGTTCGCCACCCGGGGCAACCGGCTGGGCGCCCGCCTGGCCGGCGGCACCGGCTTGGGCGTGGCGCTGGTGGCGCTGCTGGCCTTCGTGCTGGCCCCGCTCTACTGGATGACCGTCACGGCCTTCAAGTCCGACGACCAGATCGTCGCGCGCACCGACGACCTCTGGCCGACGCCGTGGACCACCGAGCAGTTCACCAACCTGTTCACCGGGCGGGCGTTCGGCACCTGGTACGTCAACACGATCCTGGTGTCGGTCGCGTCCACGGTGATCGCCCTGGTCTGCGCGGCGCTGGCGGGGTATGCGCTGGCCCGGCTGAAGTTCCGGGGTTCGGAGAGCTTCACGGTGACGATCCTGCTCACCTACGTGATGCCGGGCGCGCTGCTGTTCATCCCGCTGTACCAGCTGATGAGCGGGATCGGGCTCAACGACTCGCTGTGGTCGCTGGTGCTCGCCTACCCGACGTTCACCCTGCCGTTCGCGACCTGGCTGCTGGTCGGCTACTTCAAGTCGATCCCGGCCGACCTCGAGGAAGCCGCGCTGGTCGACGGCTGCACGCGGTTCGGCGCGTTCCGCCGGATCGTGCTGCCGCTGGCCAAGCCGGGTCTGCTCGCGGTCGCGCTGTTCACCCTCACCAACGCGTGGAACGAGTTCCTGTTCGCCTTCGTGTTCATCACCAAGGACGAGAACAAGACCCTGCCCGTCGGCATGCAGTCGATGATCTTCGGCGACGTCGTGCCGCAGGGGCAGCTGGCCGCGGCCTCGCTCCTGGTCAGCGTCCCGGTCGTGCTCATGTACGCGTTCGGGCAGCGGTTCCTGACCGAGGGGTTGACCGCGGGGGCCGTGAAGGGATGATCACGGAGGAGCACGTCCCGACGGCCTCCCGGCCGAGCGACCTGCGGATCACCGACCTGCGGGTGGCCAACCTGGCCGGGGTGCCGTTCCGCTCGTCGATCATCCGGATCGACACCAACCAGGGGCTGGCCGGCTACGGCGAGGTGCGCGACCAGGCCAGTGCCACCTACGCGCTCGTGCTCAAGAGCAGGCTGATCGGGGAGAACCCCTGCAACGTCGACAAGATCTTCCGCAAGATCAAGCAGTTCGGCCACCACGGCCGCCAGGGCGGCGGGGTGTCCGGCGTCGAGATGGCGCTGATGGACCTGGCGGGGAAGGCGTACGGCGTGCCCGCGTACGCGCTGATCGGGGGCCGGTTCCGGGACGAGGTCCGCTGCTACGCGGACACACCGTCGCTGCCGGACCCGCACGCCCTGGGTGCCCGGTTGCTGGAGCGCAAGCAGCGCGGGTTCACGATGCTGAAGATGGACGTGGGCGTCGATCTGCTGTGGGACGTGCCGGGGGCGCTCATCGCGCCCCCGGGCGCCCGCGCGGACGTCACGACGATGCACCCGTTCACCGGCATCCAGGTCACCGCGAAGGGCATCGACCACCTGGTGTCCTATGTGGACATCGTGCGCTCGGTGGTCGGCTACGACGTCGCGCTGGCCGCCGACCACTTCGGTCACATCGCCCTCGACTCCGGCATCCGGATCGGCCGCGCGCTCGAGCCGTTCACCCTGGCGTGGATCGAGGACCTGATCCCGTGGCAGCTGACCGACCAGTGGCGACGGCTCACCGCGGCGGTCGCCGTCCCGACGTGCACGGGCGAGGACATCTACCTGCTCGACGGCTTCCGGCCGCTGCTGGACGCCGGCGCCATCCGCGTCGTGCACCCCGACCCGGCCACGGCGGGCGGGATCGCGGAGACCAAGCGGATCGGCGACCACGCGCAGGAGCGCGGCATCGCGATGGCGCTGCACCTGGCGGCGTCACCGATCGCGACGATGGCGTGCGTGCACCTGGCGGCGGCCACGGAGAACTTCCTCGCCCTCGAACACCACGCGGCGGACGTCGAGTTCTGGAGCGACCTCGTCACCGGCCCCCTGATCGAGGACGGCCACATCACCGTGCCGGACACGCCGGGTCTGGGCTTCGGCGACCTCAACGAGGAACTGCTGCGCCGCCACCTCGACCCCCGCGACCCGGTGTTCTTCGCCGAGACGACGCACTGGGACACCGAGTCGAGCCACGACCGGCTGTGGAGCTAGTACTCGAGCCACGGCCGGAGACGCTTCGAGCAGGGGTAAAACGTTGCGCGGTCGCTTGACGCCGTCCAGCCGCGGCTGACAGGTTCGGCCTGGCGAGAGCGTCTTCGCGGCGCTCTCGGTAACTGGGGTCGGCACCGGGACGGATTTCCTTCGGCGTAGCACAGCTCGCCCGGATTTCCCTGTGCCAGCATGAGAACGGAGTCATACGATGCGTAACAAGATCGCGGCCGTGGCCGCGACGGCCGCGTTGGTCGCCGGCGGGACACTCCTGACCGCGACGTCGGCGTCGGCGCAGGTGGACCCGCCCGGCGGCAGCTGGGACCACACGTGGACCACCACGGACGCCGCCAAGGGTGGCACCATCTACATCGAAGAGAACGGCGACGTCGTCTCCCTCTGCGACACGGCGGCCGACGGGCTCGCGCCGCGGGCCACGATCTCCGTCGAGGAGAGTTCCGTTCCGGGCGCCTACGACATGCGTTACACGCTCACCGCCTCCGGCGGACTGGGATCCTGTGACACGGCCAGGGCGTCCGATGGCGGCACGCACAACCTCCCGGAGAACTGGAACATCGGCGTCGGGATCTACCTGGGCCCGAACTACCAGCACTCGAGCCAGCACTACTACTTCAACGACCACTAGGGGTCTCGCGGTGGGCTTCGCGCGCCGAGCCGAAGCCCACCGCGGTGCCGGACAGGGCCGGGCCCTAGCCCCGGCCCTGTTCGGCACGCCACCGTTCGTACTCGGGCCGGGCCTCGTCGGAGAGCGGGTAGTACCGCCGCAGGTCGCCGCCTTCGGACAGGCGGATCCGGGAGAACTCCTCCCATTCCGCGTGCTCTTGGGCGTGCTCCACCAGAGCGGGCGCGAGCTTGACCGGCACCACGACGGCTCCGTCGTCGTCGGCGACGATGATGTCGCCCGGCTCGACGAGCGTGCCGCCGCAGGCCACCGGTACGTTGACGGCGGCCGGGACGATGCCGGTCTGGGCGTGGAAGTTCGGGGTGGCGCCGCGGATCCACAGCCCCAGGCCGAGTTTCTTGGCTTCACCGGTGTCCCGCAGGCACCCGTCGACGACGACGCCGGCGCCGCCGCGGCCCTTGAAGTAGGTCAGCATCATCTCGCCGAACACGCCGCTGCTCATGTCCCCCCGCGCGTCGACGACGATCATGTCGCCCGGCTGCGTGTGGTACATGACGTGGCGGTGCAGCTGTTTCTCGGGTTCCTCGTACTCGTCGACCGGGTAGAGGTCCTCCCGTTTGGGCAGGAACTGCAGCGTCAGCGCGGGGCCGGCGACGCGCACGCCGGGCGTCACCGACACCGGGCCGCTGATGAATGCGCTGCGGATGCCCATGCGGCTGAGTTCACCGCTGGCGGTCGCGCTGCCGATGGCCGCGAGGGCGGCGCTGAGCTCGGCGGGCGGGCGAACTATGTCGGGCGTCTCGTCCACTTCGGTAGCTCCCTGGGGCCGCTTTGACCGTAACTGCCGGAGAACTCCGAGCCTAGCCCGGCGAACCCGCTTTCGCGATGTTCGGCTCAGCCCGTGAACCCGTTCTCCGGCAACGGCAACGCGAGCCGGAAGCAGGCGCCTGCCCCGGGCGCGGTCTCCAGTTCGACGTCGCCGCCGTGGGCGCGGGCCAGTGAGCGGGCGATGGCGAGGCCCAGGCCGGCGTCGGCGCCGGGGGTGCGCGTCCGTGAGCGGTCGGCCCGGTAGAAGCGGTTGAAGACGCGGCTCGCCTGCCCGGCCGTCATGCCCGGGCCCTCGTCGGCCACCTCGAGCACCGCTCGCCCGGCCACCGTGCCGACGCCGATGCGCACACGCGTGCCCGGGGGCGTGTGGGCGGCGGCGTTGCCCACCAGGTTGGTGACGACCTGCCGCAGCCGGGCCTCGTCGGCGTCGACCGGCGCCGGGCCGGGCGGGCCGTCGCCCCCTGGCCCCGTCAGGGAAACGGGGCGGGTGGGGTCGAGCGCGCGCAGGTCGTGGCGGGCGTCGCCGGCCAGGGTGCGCAGGTCCATCGGGGCCCGGTCGAGCTGCTCGTCGGGTGCCTCGTCGAGCTGGGCGAGCAGCAGCAGGTCTTCGGTCAGCGCGGTGAGCCGGGTGGCTTCCCGGTCGATGCGACGCATCGTTGCGTCCACATCGGACGGTCCGGTCAGCCCTCCCATCCGGTAGAGCTCGGTGGACCCCTTGATGCCGAACAGCGGGGTGCGCAGTTCGTGGCTGACGTCGGAGACGAACGTGCGCATCCGCGCCTCGGACGCGGCCCGGTCGGCGAAGGCCCGTTCGAGCTGGCCGAGCATGGTGTTGAGCGACGCCGCCAGGTGCCCGAGCTCCGTGCCGGGCGACGCGAGGTCCGGGACGCGCCGGGTGAGGTCGCCGCCGGCGATCGCGGCGGCCGTGTGCTCGATCCGGCGCAGTGGCCGCAGGCCCCGGCCGAGGGCGAACCAGCCCGCCGCGGTCAGCGCGACGAGCAGCGCGGCGCCGGTGGCCAGGCTGCTGGTCCGCAGCTGGGCGATCGTGGCGTCGGCTTCGGCGAGCGGGGCGGCCGAAACGACCGTCCCGCCCCAGTGGGCGGCCGGCCGGGCGACGGCTCGCCAGCGCTGCGAGGAGTCGGCGGCGGCCAGGTCCACGGCCGTCCCGTCGGCCGGGACCGTGCGCAGGGCGTCGATCGGCGGCAGGATCGCGCCGTCCACCCGGGACGAGTGCAGGCCGCCGGCCACCGCGCCGCTCGCGTCGAGGTAGACGACGTACGGCGTGCCGAACAGCTCCAGCGCCGGGTCGACGAGGTCGGGCCGCACGGTGGGGCTCACCGCGGGCGGGGGCCCGGCCGCCCGGGAGATGAGCTCGGTCATCGAACGCAGCTGCCCGTCGAGGCGGTCGAGCTGGAACCGCTCGAGCTGCCCGGAAACCAGCGTGCCGATGAGGGTCAGGCCGGCGAGCAGCAGACCCGCGGTGAGCAGCAGCAGCCGGGACCGCAGCGAAAGCCGCTTCACCGGCGGGGCTCCCGCAGCACGTAGCCGACGCCGTGCACGGTGTGGATCAGCTTGGGTTCGCCGGTGTCGACCTTGCGCCGCAGGTAGGAGATGTAGGTGTCGACGATGCCGGCGTCGCCGCCGAAGTCCTCCCGCCACACCCGGTCGAGGACCTGCGCCTTCGACACCACGCGCCCGGCGTTCTCCATCAGGTAGTGCAGCAGCCGGAACTCGGTGGCCGACAAGCGGATCGGCTGCCCCGCGCGCGTCACCTGGTGCCCCTCGGCGTCGAGCGCGAGCGCGCCCACCGTGAGCACGCTCGCCGGGTGGCCCGCGGTCCGGCGGAGGATCGCGCGGATCCGCGCGATCAGCTCCGCCAGGTCGAACGGCTTCGTCACGTAGTCGTCGGCGCCGAGGGACAGGCCGCGGACCTTGTCGGACTGGCGGTCCCGCGCGGTCAGGAACAGCACGGGCACCGGCGCGCCGTGGCCCGGGTGCCGTTCGCGCAGCCGCCGGACCACCTCGAAGCCGTCGGTGTCCGGCAGCATGACGTCCAGCAGCACCAGGTCGGGCGGCTCCGCGGCGGCCGCGGCGACGGCTTCCCCCGCCGTCGCCGCCGACGTCACCTGGAAGCCCGCGAACCGCAGCGCGGCGGAGAGCAGCTCGCGGACGGTCGCCTCGTCGTCCACCACCAGCAGCCGGGACGTCATCGCTTCCATACCCGCGAGGATACGGAGATCCCGTCGGCCAGCAGGGCGCCCGCGAAGCCCGCCACCGCACCGCCCGCGAGCCCGGCCACCGACGCCAGCAGCGGGTTCGCCGCCACCCGCACGGCGGCGACGGGCAGCGAGAAGCCGAACGCGCCGACGGTGACGTCGACGGAAATCCGCGACAGCAGCGTCACGACGGCGAGCACGGCACCGGTCGCCGGAGCGAACCACAGCGCGAAGCCCGCGGCCCGGCGCAGCGGTCCGCCGGGCCGGCGGCTCCGGGCCGCGAACAGGACGCCGCAGCCCAGCAGCAGCACGGCCGACAGCCCGAGCAGCGGGCCGCCCGGCGAAACGGGCACAGCGGGTACCGCGCACGAGAACCCGCCCGAGGAGCTGATCGTCCACGGCACGCCGAGCCCCAGCAGCACGGCCGCGCACACCAGCTGGGGGAGCGCGAGCAGGACACCCCCGGCCGCCGCGGCCCCGCCGAAGGTCCAGGCCGCGGCCAGGCACAGCCCGGCCAGCCCGGCGGCCGGCCACCGGGCGGCACGCAGACTCGTGGCCACCGCCGGCAACCGGGTCGCGAGCCGGCAGAGGCCGACGACCGCGAGCGATCCGGCCACCGCACCGAGCACCGTCGGCCCCACGGGCACGGAGAAACCGGCGGCGAACCCGCCGGAAAGGGGCAGCCGCGGGGCTCGTCCGCAGCCTCCGGCACCGCCCACCGTGCCGCCGCCCGGGATCGTCAAAGCTCCTCGGGCGAACAGCGCGATCACGGCGAGTGCCGCCGCCAGCGCCACCACCGCCGCGGCTCCGCGGACGAGCCACCCGTCCGCACGCCGCCGCAGCAGCAGCGCCCCCAGCACGACCGCACCGACCACGGAGACGCCCAGCGGCACCACGTCGAGGCCGCCCCGCACCGCGACCGGGAGCCCACCGGCCGGGACGGCGCCGACCTCGGCCGAGCCGCCCGCGGCCGCCGCGACGGCCGCGGCCGTCAGCGCGCCGAGGTCCCCGGCGCGGCCGGCACCCAGCAGGACCAGGCCGGCCGCGGCGACCACCGTCATGGCGAGCACCGCGGCGGCCGCCGCCACCAGGCCCCGGCCCACCTCCCGCATCAGACGTCCCGGCGCCGGAAGAGCACGAACGCCACGGCCAGCACGGCGGCGACCCCGGCGCACATCCCGGCCAGGTTCAGCCACGGGTGCGGGAAGTCCGGATCGGGCACCGTCTTGAAGACCGCGGCCGCGCCGAGCGTCGGCCAGTAGAAGAGGAGGCCGTGCAGCCACGCCGGCAGCAGGCCCGCGAAGCCGGGGACCAGGAAGACGATCCCGACCAGGGTGGCGAGCGCGCCCGCGGTCGCGCGCACGATCGTGCCCAGCCCGACCGCGAGCAGCGCGATGGCCGCGAGGTACAGCCCGCCACCGGCCACGGCGGAGAGCACACCGGGATCACCCAGCCGCGCGTGCGGGACGCCGTGGGCGGCGAGGACGGCCTGGCCGAGGAAGAAGGCGGCGAACATCAGCAGCTGGCCCGCGGCCACGGCGACCGCGACCGCCACGACCACCTTGGCCGCCAGCAGCCGGTGCCGCCGGGGCGTCGCGGTCAGCGACGTCCGGATCAGGCCGGTCGCGTGCTCGGAGGTGACCACGAGGATGCCGAGCACCCCGATGACCAGCTGCGCGACGACGTACGACAGCAGGCTGCGGCCGGTCGGGTCCCACGGCTCGTCACCGGGGTACTGCTTCGCCGCGGTGTTCACGGCCAGGGCGGTGATGCCGAGCCCGGCCGCGAACAGGCACGCGAGGGTGTACCAGGTGGAGCGCAGGCTGCGGAACTTGATCCACTCCGCGCGGACGGAGCGGGTGAAGGGCACGCTCATGCGCACACCTCGCTGACGCTCGGTGCGCCCTGAGCGGGAAGCGCTGTGTCGAGTGATTCGCTCGCAAGCTCGCTCATGCGGTGGCTCCCTGGTATTCGACGCTGTCCTTGGTCAGCTCCATGAAGGCGTCCTCCAGCGAGACGCGCTGCGGGGTGAGCTCGGCGAGCGCGACGCCGTGGTAGGCCGCGAGCTTCCCGATCTCGGCGCTCGTCAGGCCGGACACGACGAGCGAGGCCTCGGCCCCGGCCCGCACCGCGGCCCCGGCGGTGGCCAGCAGCCGCCCGAAGCCGGGCTCGGGCGTGCGGACCAGCACGGTGCCCTCGCCGCGCACGAGCTCGCTCACGGCGGTGTCGGCGACGAGCTTCCCCCGGCCGATGACGACCAGGTGGTCGGCGGTCTGCGCCATCTCGCTCATCAGGTGGCTGGACACCAGCACCGCCCGGCCCTCGGCCGCCAGAGCGCGCATGAAGCCCCGGATCCAGCGGATCCCCTCGGGATCGAGCCCGTTCACCGGCTCGTCGAAGATCAGCACCCGCGGGTCGCCGAGCAGCGCCGCCGCGATGCCGAGGCGCTGCCGCATGCCCAGCGAGAACCCGCCCGCCCGCCTGCCCGCCACGCCGGTCAGCCCGGTCCGGGCGAGCACTTCGCCGACCCGGCGCCGGGGGAGACCGTTGCTCGCCGCGAGGACCAGCAGGTGGTCGTGCGCCGTGCGGCCGCCGTGGACGGCCCCGGCGTCGAGCAACGCGCCCACCTCGGTGAGCGGCACGGGCAGGTCCCGGTAGCAGCGGCCGCCGATGGTGACCGAGCCGAGCGTCGGCGCGGCCAGGCCCACGATCATCTTCATGGTCGTGGACTTCCCGGCGCCGTTGGGGCCGAGGAACCCGGTCACCTGTCCGGGTGCGACGGTGAACGACAGGTCGTCCACCACGGTGTCGGGCCCGTACCGTTTGGTCAGGCCCCGGATTTCGATGGTCATGCCGCGAGCGTGGCGCACCCGTCTGGCCGGTTCCTGGGAAGTCCTGGGAGAACCCGGTGAATCCGGCGGCCCCGGGGCGGTGCGGGCCGGGATCCACCCGGGAAATCGCAACCGCGCCGCGCCGGCTGGATTTTCTCCGCGGCGCGTGTCGAGAATGGACGGCCGGCTCCGACTTCAGGGGCAACGGCGGCCGGTGGGGCCGCCACCACGAACGGAGCGTGAAAGATGACCAAGGTGACCGCCCAGATGTCGGTGTCACTCGACGGCTGCTACACCGGCCCGCGGGCCGGCCGGGACACCGACTGGATGCGGAGCCCGGAAGCACCCGGGTTCTTCCGGGTCACCCGGTGGGCCGTCGACGCCGCGGCTTGGCGCGAGCGGCAGGGCTTCGACGGCGGCGAGCCGTCGATCGACTCGGAGATCGTCGCGGAGACGTTCGCCGCGGCCGGCGCCTACGTGATGGGCCGGCGCATGTTCGACGCCGGCGAGGTGCCCTGGGGCGACGAGCCGCCGTTCCGGGCGCCGGTGTTCGTCGTCACCCACCGCCCGCGGGAGGTGCTCGAACGCGCGGGCGGCACCTCCTTCACCTTCGTCACCGAGGGACCCGAGCGGGCCGTCGAGCTGGCCCGGGCCGCCGCCGGTGCCAAGGACGTGGCGATCGCCGGCGGCGGGGAGGTCCTGCGCCAGGTGCTGGCCGCCGGGCTGCTCGACCAGCTCGAGCTGCACGTCGTCCCGGTGCTGCTCGGCGACGGCCAGCACCTGTTCGGTCCCGGCCTCGGCCTCGGCGCCGAGGACGGCATCGAGCTGGTCCCCACCCGGGTGGTCGACACGCCCGGCGTCACCCACCTGCGCTACACGGTCACCGGGCAGGCGAAGCTGGTGCTGGACGACCGGGGCGCGAGCGGCGAACTGGTCGGGCCGGCGCAGGCGCAGCGGTGAGAGAGGACCGACCCGTGAAGTACATGCTGCTGATCTACGGCAACGAGGAAGCGTTCACCTCGGTCGGCGCGGAGACGCTGGCGGAGATCATCCGCGAGACCGACGCGCTCAACCAGGAGCTGTTCGAGTCGGGCGAGCTGATCGGCGCCTGGGGCGTCGCCGACGAGCTGAACACGAAGATGGTCCGGGTCACCGAAGGCGGGACGCCGGTGGTGACCGACGGTCCGTACGCCGAGGCCAAGGAGTTCCTCGGCAGCTTCATGATCATCGACTGCGACGGCATGGACCGGGCGCTGGAGATCGCGGCCCGCACCCCGTCGGCGCGCTACTGGGGGATCGAGGTCCGGCCGCTGATGCACGAGGCGACCGTCCAGCCGTGACCGGCTGGCAGGCCGTCCGGCCGCTGGTCCCGGAGGTGCTCGGCGTGCTGGTGCGCCGCTACGGCCAGTTCGACGCCTGCGAGGACGCCGTCCAGGAGGCGCTGGCGGCGGCCGCGGCCCAGTGGCCGGTGCAGGGGTGGCCGGAGAACCCCCGTGCGTGGCTGGTGACGGTGGCGTCGCGCCGCTTCGCCGACCAGCTGCGCGGCGATGCCGCCCGCCGGCGGCGGGAGGCGGCCGACGCCCTCCGCACCCCGCCCGCCGGTGGCGAGGTCGAAGCCGGTGACGACACGCTGACGCTGCTGTTCCTGTGCTGTCACCCGGCCCTGACGCCCTCGTCGCAGATCGCGCTGACGCTGCGGGCCGTCGGCGGCCTGTCGACCGCCGAGATCGCCCGGGCCTTCCTCGTGCCCGAGGCGACCATGGCCCAGCGCATCAGCCGTGCCAAGCACCGCATCAAGGTGGCCGGGGCCGGCTTCGCGCTCCCGCCACCTGCCGAGCAGGCCGCCCGGCTCGGCGTCGTGCTCCAGGTGGTCTACCTCGTTTTCAACGAGGGTTACACGGCCACGTCGGGGACCCGGCTGGTGCGGGCCGAGCTGACGGCCGAGGCGATCCGCCTGGCCCGCGAGCTCCACCGGCTGGTCCCCGGCGACGGCGAGGTGGCCGGGCTGCTGGCCCTGCTGCTGCTGACCGACGCCCGCCGCCCGGCCCGTACCGCACCGGACGGGTCGCTGGTGCCGCTGAGCGAGCAGGACCGGACGCGCTGGGACGCCGAAGCCATCGCCGAGGGCGTGGCGCTGGTGACCGGCGCCCTGGCGAGGGGCCCGGTCGGCCCGTACCAGCTCCAGGCCGCCATCGCCGCCGTCCACGACGAGGCGTCCACGGCCGGCGCCACGGACTGGCCGCAGATCCTGGCCCTCTACACGGTCCTCGAGCGCGTCGCCCCCAACCCGGCGGTGACGCTCAACCGGGCGGTGGCGCTGGCCGAGGTCCGCGGGCCCGCGGCCGGGCTGGCCCTGCTGGACACCCTCTCGGCCGACGAGCGCATTTCCGCCTCCCACCACCTGGTGTCGGTCCGGGCGCACCTGCTGGAGCTCGCGGGCGACCTCGACGCGGCTCGCGCCGGTTATCGCGAGGCGGCCCGGCGGACGCTCGGTGAGCCGGAGCGGCGGCACCTGCTGATGCGGGCCGCGCGGCTGGGGTGAGCCGGTGGCCTGCCGGAGGCTCGAGGCGAGCCCCCGGCGCTGCCCACCTCAGCAGTTCGGGCCGTCGTAGGGGTTGTAGAACGTCCGGGCACCGCCCAGGTCGGAACCCGCCGCGTAGACGTGGACGGTCACCGCCCAGACGCCGCACCCGCGGGTGTCCTCGCCGGAGAACGCGGCCCACGTCGTCTCCGAGTGGCAACCGCCGCTGTTCGCGCGGTCCTTGCCCCACCAGTTGTACTTGTCGATGTAGGTGGAGATGTGGATGCGCCACGAGACGGATTTCCCGTCGCAGCTGTTGTCGACGAGCTTCGACGACGTGATGGTGAACTTCTGGTAGCTGTCCCACTCCAGGCTGCCGGAGAGGATCGCCGCGGTCTTGGAGATGCCGATGTTCTCGGCGGCCAGTGCCGAGCCCGCCGAGAAGCACATCAGCACCGCGACGAGCGGGACCACGATCAGGGCGTGCAGCTTTCTCATCTGTCTCCTTTGGACAAGGTCGATCACCCGTCATCGCGGCGGCCCCGGCCGGCGTTATCGCGTTCGGGGAACAGCCCGGATGATCAAGGAACGGGGGCGGGAAATCGTTGCCCCGGCGATGATCGGCAGGCGGCTCGCCGCAGGTTCCCGGCCCGTCGCTCGCAACCCGCACGCGGGATGCTCACCGGGCGGCCAGCACGGCCGTGAGCCCTTCCCGCAGGTCCTCGACGAAGTACCCGGGCACCTCCAGCGACGGGAAGTGGCCCCCGCGCTCCGGCGCCCGCCACCGGACGATCCGCCGGTACCGCTCCTGCGCCCACGGACGCGGGCACTTCTCGATGTCGCGGGGGTACATGGTGATCGCCGACGGGACGTCGATCCGGAGTTCCGGGTCGAGCGAGTCGTGGCTCTCGTAGTAGATGCGGGCCGCCGACGCGCCGGTCCGGGTCAGCCAGTACAGCGTGACGTCGTCGAGGACGCGGTCGAGGGAGATCGTCTCGAACGGGCTGTCTTCGGTGTCCGACCACTCGGCGAACTTGTCGAGGATCCAGGCGAGCAGCCCGACCGGTGAGTCGACGAGCGAGTAGCCGATGGTCTGCGGCCGGGTCGCCTGCTGCTTCGCGTACGCCGCACGGCGCTGCCAGAAGTCGCGGGTTTCCTCGGCCCACCGGCGCTCGAGCGGCGTCAGCCCGTCCGTGGTCAGCCCGGGCGGGCCGGACGCGAACGTCGTGTGGATGCCGAGGACGTGCCCGGGGAACCGGCCGCCGAGGACCGTGGTGATGTTGCCGCCCCAGTCGCCGCCGTGGGCGGTGAACTCCGGGTAGCCGAGCCGGCCCATCAGCTCCACCCAGGCGGCCGCGATCTTTTCGGTGCCCCACCCGGTGGTTCCGGGCTTGTCGCTGTAGCCGAAGCCCGGCAGCGAGGGGACCACGACGTGGAACGCCGGCGCGCCCGCGTCCGCCGGATCGGCCAGCTGGTCCACCACGTCGACGAACTCCGCGATGCTGCCGGGCCAGCCGTGCGTCAGGAGCAGGGGAGTGGCGTCCGCACGGGCGGACCGGCGGTGCAGGAAGTGGATGCCCAGCCCGTCGACGGTGGCGCGGAACTGGCCGATCCGGTCGAGGCGGTCTTCGAACGACCGCCAGTCGTACCCGGTGCGCCAGTAGTCCACGACGCCGGCCAGGTCGGCGAGCGGGACACCCTGGTCCCACCGGCGGCGGCCGGGTGCGGCGCCTCGCACGGTCTCGGCCTCCGGCAGCCTCGCCGCGGCCAGCCTCGCGCGCAGCTCGTCGAGGTCGGCGTCCGTGGCGCGGGCTTCGAACGGGTGCACTTCGCTGATGGAACGGGACATGAGACCTCCTCGGCCATCGTTGAACCGGCTAAGACGGTTCTAACACGGCGCCAAGACGACGGCAACCGGCTAAGGTGGTTCCATGCGTGCCGGCTTCCCCGACTTCCGCCTCGGTTCCGAGCTGGCGACCAGCTTCACCGCGACGCTGACCGAACGCCGCGGCGACCCGGTGGAGCGCATTCCGACACCGCAACGGCTGGTCGACTGGCTGGCCGTGAGCGGCCTCGCCGTGGACTCCTGCACGGCCGCCCAGTTCGACCTGGCCAGGGAGCTGCGGGAAGCGATCCACGCGGCCGCGACGGCGGCCGCGATCGGCGACCCGCTGCCCACGGCCGCCGTCCGGGTCATCAACGATCGCAGCGGCCGGGGCCGGGCCGCGGCGGTGCTGACCCCCGAAGGCCGGCGCCGATGGCGGCTCACCGCGTCTTCGGGCGTGGAGGACGCTCTCGGCGTGATCGCCGCCGACGCGATCGCCATCATCGCGGGCGAACGGGACGGGAGGCTGGCGCTGTGCGCATCACCGACCTGTCGGGCCGCGTTCTTCGACACCAGCCAGAGCCGCACCCGCCGGTGGTGCGACATGAACACGTGCGGGAACCGGCAGAAGAAAGCGCGGTTCAACGCCAAGAAACCCGCAGCGGCGGAGTGATCGCCGCCAGCCGGTGGCGCACCTTTTGATGTGATGTATATCACATGTCGTCACAGTAAGATTGTGCGCCGATTCCGCGATAAACCTGCAGATTTGCCAGAAAACGCTCAGCGGCGGGGAGTGTTCGCTGTGTCTGGCCCCAACTGTGTGGCAAAAAAATCGGTGGGGGAGACGGCCGAGGTGGTGGCAATATCCGAGCGTGCGGTGCGAAGACCGGCGGGGCGGGGTCGGGTCCGGCGCGACCGGGTTCGACACTGGTACCTGGTGGGTCTCGCCGTGGCCATCGTGCTGCTCGCGTTCGCCGTGCGTTGGTCGCTGGTCCGGTACGACACTGCCGATTACCGCGACTTCCTTCGCCCGTGGTACGAATTCATCATTCAGCACGGCGGTTTCCGCGCTTTGCGAGAGGATTTCACCGATTACAACGTCCCGTACCGCTATCTCCTGGTGTTGCTGACCTACCTGCCGTTTCCGCCGCAGGGCGGGATCAAGGCGCTGTCGGTGTTGTTCGATCTGGTGGCCGCGTATTTCACCTACCGGATCGTCGCTCTGAAGTACCGCTCGCGCTGGACGCCCGCGGTCGCCGCGTTGCTGGTTTTCATGCTGCCGACCGTGGTGCTCAACGGCGCCATGTGGGCGCAATGCGATTCGATCTACGCCTCGTTCACGCTCGGCGGCGTCTACCACCTCCTCCGGCGGCGGCCGTGGTGGGCGTGCGCGTTCATCGGGCTCGCGGTGTCCTTCAAGCTGCAGGCGATCTTCATTCTGCCGCTGCTGCTGGCGGTGGTCCTGCTCGGCCGGGTGCCCTGGCGCGCCCTGCTGGTCATCCCCGCCGTCTACCTGGCCCTCGACCTCCCGGCGATCGTGCTCGGGGCCGATCCGATCCGGTTGCTGACCATCTACCCGCGTCAGTCCGGCCTCTACTCGGAGATGACGCTCAACGCACCGTCGGTCTGGCAGTTCTTCCGCGGCGTCCGGGACACCGGTGTCATGCACACCGCCGGGCTCCTGGTCACCGTCCTGCTCGTCCTGACCGTCTGCCTGCTGCTCCTGCTCGCCAGGGCCGAACCGACGGGCCCGCGGATCGTGCTCATCGGCACCGTGTTCGTCATCCTGGTGCCGTACGTGCTGCCTTCGATGCACGAGCGGTACTTCTACCTCGCCGACCTCCTCACCGTCGTCCTGGCCTTCTACTTCCCCCGGCGCCTGTGGTACGTGCCCATCGGAGTGCAGTTCGTTTCGCTCCTGAGCTCCATCCCGGGGATCTTCGAATCCCCGGGCGGCGAGCGCGCCGTCGGTCCGGTCGACTTCCGCGTTCTCGCGGCCATCGAGCTCGCCATGCTGATCGCCGTCGGCTACCACGCCATCCGGGAGTTCCGCCGTTCGGACGAGGTCCCCGACGAGGACGGTGATCCCGTCCGGCAGCGCGAGCCGGCGGACCCCCGGCCCGGGTGAGGGTGCCGGAAGTTTCCTCCCGTCGCGACGGCGAACTCCGTACCGACTGGATGGTATGTTGGCGCGCGTGATCGAAGCGGCGCGCCGGACCTGGCGACTCATCGAGCCCTACCACGGCATGATCTACTTCGCCCCGGAAGCCGCGGCCGCCTACCGGGAACTCGGTCTCTCCGGCCGGGCCGGCTACTTCGCGTCGAGGTCGGCGGCGCTCGGCGCGGTTCCGGCCCCGGTCGTGATTGCGACCTTCTACAACTTCAACCCGGAGCTCGTCCGGGAGTCGATCTCCGCGGCCTGGGCCGCCACCGACCCGGAGGCCGTGCTGGCCGCGCGGTACGCGGGGGCCGACCAGGCGTTGCGCGGCGTCCTCGGCGACGCGATCGGCTCGCCGGAGATGCGCCGGGCCGCCGCGCTCCTGCGGGACGCCGCCGAAGCCGTCGCCGACGACGTCACCGGCCGCCCGCTGTTCGCCGGCCACGCGGCCCTGCCGTGGCCCACCGAGCCGCACCTGGTGCTGTGGCACGCACAGACCCTGCTGCGGGAGTACCGCGGCGACGCCCACATCGCCGCCCTGCTGACCGCGGGCCTGAACGGCATCGAAGCCCTCGTCACCCACGCCGCCTCCGGTGCCGTCCCGGCCGAGACCCTGCGCACCTCCCGGTCGTGGTCCGAAGAGGACTGGAACGGGGCCGTCGCGAGCCTCCGCGAGCGGGACTGGCTCACCGGTGACGCCGAGCCGACGTTCACGTCCGAGGGCGCGGCTCGCCGGGCGGAAATCGAGCGGGCGACCGACGAGAACAGCGTGACCCCGTACGCGCACATCGGCGAGCCCGCCTGCGACGAACTGCAGGCACTCGTCCGCCCGTTCAGCCGGGCGCTCGCCGAAAAGCTCATGCCCTGGGTGCTCGCCAGGAAGTAGCCGGTGACGCCGGTGTCCGTGTCTCGCCGGCGAGACACGGACACCGGCGTTTTCCAAAGCGGGCAAGCATTTCCTTGAAGCGGTGCGCGACGCCGGGATATAAAGAACCAGTCTCCGAGATGGGACCTTTCCGACGGGCATATCCGTGAGAGGAAATCCATGCGGGTTCTTTTTGTCACCTATGCGGCGAGGTCGCATTTCTTCCCGATGGTTCCGCTGGCGTGGGCGCTGCGTTCGGCCGGGCACGAGGTGCGCGTCGCCAGCCAGCCCGAGCTGGGCGCGGTCATCGCCGGCGCGGGGTTGACCGCCGTCCCCGTCGGGCGGGACCACCGGTTGTGGCGCAGCGTGAACCGGTTCCTCGGCAAGCGGTTCGCCGAGGTCGACCCGGAAACCCACGAAGCCGTCCGGGGTACCCGGATCCTGCCGTTCGACCTGGCCGAGCACGCGCCGGAACAGCTGGACCGGGAACGCCTCGAAACGATGTACGGCAACCTCGTGCGCACCTGGTACAAGCTCGTCAACAACACCATGGTCGACGACCTGGTGGCGTTCGCCCGCTGGTGGCGGCCGGACCTGGTCGTCTGGGAGCCCAACAGCTACGCGGGTGCCGTCGCGGCGAAGCTGTCCGGTGCCGCGCACGGGCGGCTGCTGTCCGGAATGGACATCTTCGGCGTCACCCGCGAGCGCTACCGGGAACTGCTGGAGACCGCGCCACCCGGCGAGCGCGCCGACCCGCTCGCCGAATGGCTCGACGAGAGGATCGGACGGCACGGCGGCCGGTTCGGCGAAGACCTCGCCGTCGGGCAGTTCACCATCGACCAGCTGCCCGACACCCTGCGGATGACCGCGGGCCTGCACTACCTGCGCATGCGTTTCCTGCCCTACAACGGCCCGGCGGTCGTGCCGGACTGGCTGCGGCGCGAACCGGAACGGCCGCGGGTGGCGCTCACCCTCGGGGTGACCGCGGGCGAGCACTTCGGGGGACACGCGCTCGGCGTGCCGGAGGTCGTCGACGCGCTCGCCGGCCTCGACATCGAGCTGGTCGCGACGGTCGGCGAAGAGGGGCAGCGGAACCTCCGGGTGCCGCCGAACACCAGGGTGGTGCCCTCGGTGCCGCTGCACGCCCTGCTGCCAAGCTGCGCTGCGGCCGTCCACCACGCCGGGTTCGGCACGCTGTGCACCACGCTGTACCACGGCGTTCCGCCGCTGTCGGTTCCCGAGCGGTTCGACGAACCGCCGTTCGCCCGCCGGATCGCCGACCGGGGCGCCGGGCTCGCGCTGCCGATGGCCGAGGCCACCGGCGAGCGGGTGCGTGAGCTGGTGACGAGGCTGCTGGCCGAGCCGTCCTTCCGGCGCGGCGCCCAGCAGGTCCGCGCCGAGATGACCGCGCTGCCCACGCCCGCCGAACTGGTGCCGGACCTGGAAAAGGCCGTCGCCGGGACCTCCTACCGAATGGACTGCCGATGAAGGGCATCGTGCTGGCAGGCGGCAGTGGAACCCGCCTGCACCCGCTCACCCTCGCCACGTCGAAGCAGCTTCTCCCGGTTTACGACAAGCCGATGGCGTACTACCCGCTTTCGGTGCTGATGCTGGCCGGGATCCAGGACATCCTGATCATCTCGACACCGGCGAGCCTGCCGTCGTTGACCGCCCTGTTCGGCGACGGCACGCAGCTCGGGCTCAACGTGAGCTACGCCGAGCAGCCGGAGCCGCGCGGCATCGCCGACGCGTTCCTCGTCGGCGCGGGGCACGTGGACGGCGACGATTGCGCGCTCGTGCTGGGCGACAACATCTTCCACGGCGCGGGGTTCGGGAGCCTGCTGCGGGACACGCGCAAGAACCTCGACGGGTGCACGCTCTTCGGCTATCCGGTTTCCGACCCCGAGCGCTACGGGATCGCCGAAGTCGACGAGCGCGGGAACCTCGTTTCGATCGAGGAGAAACCCCGGCGGCCGCGGTCGAACAACGCGGTCACCGGCCTGTACTTCTACGATTCCGACGTCGTCGAAATCGCGCGGGCGATCCGGCCATCGGCCCGCGGTGAACTGGAGATCACCGACGTCAACCGGGTCTACCTGGAGGCCGGGCGGGCGCGGATGGCCACCCTCGGCCGCGGCTTCACCTGGCTCGACGCGGGCACGCACCAGTCGCTGCTCGAAGCCGGGCAGTACGTGCAGGTGCTGGAAAACCGCCAGGGTGTCCGCGTGGCCTGCATCGAGGAAATCGCGCTGCGCATGGGTTTCATCACCGCCGACGAGTGTCACGAGCTGGGGCGCGGGATGCGGAAGTCCCAGTACGGTCAGTACGTGATGGACGTCGCGCGGTCGTCCGGCGCCCGCGCCTAGCACGCCGTCCCGCCGACGAGACGCCGATTCGCGTTTCCCGGATCATCCCCTCCGCACGAGGAGTGCCACCATGTGGACCGAACTGGCCCCTGCCGAGCTGCTTTCGGCGGACCTGGCCGCGCCGCGGATCGCGGACCGCGCGTGGGTCGTCCGCTGGGACTCCTCCGGCTGCGACGCCGAAGAGCTCGCGCGGCGCGTGTTCCCGGACCCGGTGGACCTGCGCACCTCCGGCACCACCGGTCCCGGCCGCGTCTGGCGGCGCACGTTCGACCAGCTGTGGGCCGAGGCGGGGCTGCTGGCCGACCTGCTGCGGCCGCGGAAGCCGGACGCGGTGCTGTCCTTCGCCCCGCCCCGCCACATCTTCGGCCTGCTGGCGACCGTGCTCGTGCCGGCCCGGCTGGGCGTTCCCGGCTGGTACCGGCCGGACCTGTTCGGGCCGATGCCGGACGAGGGCGCCGCGCGGTGGGCGGTGGTGGCGATCCCGTGGGTGTTTTCCCTGCTGCGCCGGAACCTCTCGTGGGTGCGTTCGAGGGACCACGTGGCCGTCCTGCACAGCACGGCGACGCTGCCCGCCTCCGCCGCCGGCCTGCTCGCCGCGGCGGGCCCGGGCCGGGTCAGCGTCACCGAAGTGTTCGGCTCCACCGAGACGGGTGGCGTCGCGAAACGGGAGTGGACGGGCGGGAACCCGCCGTGGGAACTGTTCGGCGACGTCCGCCTGCTGTCCGAAAAGGACACCGGCGCGGAGGTGCCGCTCCGGATCGCCGGCCCCCGGCTGGCCGCCGTCCCCGGCGAGCCACCGCCGGCGGAGCTGACCATGGACGACTTCGTGCGCCCGGTCGGCGCCCGCGGGTTCACCTTCGTGGGCCGGCGCGGCAGCCTGGTCAAGGTCAACGGCCGCCGGCTGAACCTCGACGAGCTGGAACGGTCCCTGCGCGCCGTCCTGCCGTGCGCGGACCTCGCGCTCGTCCCGGTGGCGGACGACCTGACCGGGGAGCACGTCGACGTGCTCGTCGTGCCGGAAGCCGGGCACGACGTCGACGTCGACGTCCAGGTGGTGCGACGGCACCTCGGGGTGCTGCCGAGGAAGGTGCTCGTGCGCGACCGGATCGACCGCACGGACACCGGCAAGACCCGGCGCGTGTCCCGCGTCCGCACCGACGGCCCGGGTACCGGAAGGTGAGCGCGCTGCGGCTGGCCGAGCTGGTCCGCGGCGTGGCGCTCGAAGCGTGCGACCAGGCCGACGTCGACCGGATGCGGACGAGTTCGGACACCGTCGACGAGGCGCTCGCGGCCGGTCGCCCGATCTACGGCCTCACCCGGGGGTTCGGGCCGCTGGTGTGGTTCGACGCGGAGTCCGAAGCGGAGCAGGGCAGCAGCCTGCTCGCCCACCTCGGCACCAGCCAGGGACGGCCGCTGGCGCCGGAGGCCTGCCGCCTGATCGTCCGGTTGCGGCTGGAAAGCATGCGCAAGGGCTACTCCGCGGTGTCACCGGACTTCTGGCAGCGGCTCGCGGATCTGTGGAACCGGGGATTCGTCCCGGCCATCCCGCGGGAGGGGACCGTGAGCGCGAGTGGTGACCTGCAGCCGCTCGCCTACGCCGCGCAGACCTTCGCGGGCGCCGGCGAGGCCTGGGTACGGGACGGCGACGAGCGGTGGTCGACGAAGCCGGCCGCGCTGGTGCTCGCGGAGCTGGGTGCCGAGCCGGTCGAGTGGCCGGTCCGCGAGGCGCTCGCCTTCGTCAACGGCACCGGGGCCAGTCTCGCCCTCGCGATCCTCAACCAGGACACGACCGTGCGGCTCGTGCGGGCCGTGGCCCTGCTGACCGGCCGCCTGGCGGAGCTGCTCGGGGTGAACCCCGAGCCGTACCACCCCGGTGTCGGGGCGGCCCGCGGCCAGCGAGGTCAGGCGGAGGTGGCCGGCTGGGTGCGTCGCGAGCTCTCCGCCGGCGCGGAGCGGTCCCCGCACCGGCCGCTCCAGGAGCCCTACAGCCTGCGTTGCGTCCCGCAGGTGCTCGGTGCCGCGCTGGACCAGCTCCGGTTCGCCGGGGAGGTGCTGCTGCGCGAAGCCGACGGCTGCACCGACAACCCGCTCACCTTCGAGGGAGAAGTCCTGCACGGCGGCAACTTCCACGCGATGCCGGTCGGCTTCTGCTCCGACCAGACCGGGCTGGTGCTGCACCAGGTGGCCTACCTCGCGGAGCGGCAGCTCGCGATGATCTGCGACCCGGCGACCAACGGCGGGCTGCCGCCGATGCTCACCCCGCGCCCCGGCCGGGGCTGCGGCCTCGCCGGGGTGCAGCTGAGCGCGACTTCGTTCGTCGCCCGGATCCGGCAGCACGTCTACCCGGCCTCGCTGACGAGCCTGCCCACCAACGGCTGGAACCAGGACCACGTGCCGATGGCGCTCAACGGCGCCAACGCCGTCGCGGAAGCGGCCGAGCTGGCCTGGCTGACCGTCGGCTCGCTCGCGGTCGGGGCGGCCCAGCTGACCGCGTCGCTGGGCCGGGAGGCGGCAGCCGCCCCCTGGGCGGCACTGGCGGAGATCTCCCCGCCGCTGGCGGCCGACCGGCCGCTGGCGGCCGAGGTGCGCGCCGCGGCCCGGCTGCTCTCCGAGGCCGCGGCGGACCGGCAAGCGAACCGCGCTACGTCCGCAACACCCAGGCCAGGAGGTGCCAGGTGACAACGAGCAAGACGGCGGAAGGCGAACCGCCGGCGTGGCGGGAGCTGCTCTCCTACATCCGGCCCTACCGCAGGCTGGTGGTGGCGGGCGGGGTGCTCAGCACGATCGGCAGCCTGATCGGGCTGGTCCAGCCGGTGGTGACCAAGGAGCTCATCGACTCGCTCTCCGACGGCAAGGCGGTGACCGGCCCGATCATCCTGCTGACCGGGGCCGTGCTGCTCGGCGCGCTGATCACCACGGTCGGTTCGTACCTGCTCGGGCGCAGTGCCGAGTCGGTGGTGCGCGACTCCCGGCGCCGCCTGGTCGGCCGGATCCTGTGGCTGCGCATCCCGCAGACGGCGAAGTTCCAGCCCGGTGACCTGATGTCCAGGGTCACCGCGGACACGACGCTGCTGCGGGAGGTCGCGAGCCAGGCCCTGGTGGACTCGGGCCGGGGCCTGCTGATGTTCGTCGCCATCCTGACGATGATGTTCCTGATGGACCCGGTGCTGGTGCTGGTGACGCTGGGCGTGCTGGTCTTCGCCGGCATCCTCATCGGACTGGTCGTGCCGTTCTTCTCGCGGTACAACGAGCGCGTCCAGACCGCCGTCGGCGAGATCAGCAGCACCCTGGAACGGTCGCTCGGCGCCTTCCGGATGATCAAGGCGGCCGGGCTGGAGCCACGGGAGGAGGCCAAGGCCGTCGACGCGACGACCACGGCGTGGAAGTACGGCGTGCGGCTCGCCTGGCTGCACGGGCTGGTCGGCGCCTGCGCCACGCTGGCGATCCACGTGTCGTTCCTGGCCGTGCTGGGCATCGGCGGTGCCCGGGTCGCCACCGGGGAGATCCAGATCGGCACGCTCGTGGCGTTCCTGCTGTACCTGTTCTACCTCCTGGAACCGGTCGGGTCCCTGCTCGAAGCGGCGTCGAACCTCAGCGCGGGGCTGGCTTCCACGCGGCGCATCCGTGAGGTGCAGCAACTGGAGGTCGAGCCGAAACCGGAGGCGGAGCTGGCGCGGATCGCCAACGGGAACGGCTTCGCGGGTGGCGGGCCGTCGGACAAGGCCCCGGCGTCGATCAGCTTCCAGGAGGTCGCCTTCCGGTACCCGGGGACCGAGCCGCTGGTGCACCACGAGGTGACCTTCGACGTCCCGGCCGGCGGGATCACCGCGCTGGTGGGGCCGTCGGGGGCGGGCAAGTCCACGGTGTTCGCGCTGCTGGAACGGTTCTACGAGCCGGACGGCGGCCGGATCCTGCTGGACGGCCACGACGTCCGGGACTGGCCCCTGTACCTGCTGCGGGCGTCCATCGGCTACGTCGAGCAGGACGCCCCGGTGCTGGCCGGCACCCTGCGCGAGAACCTGCTGATCGGTGTCCCGCACGCGGAGGAGGCGGACATCGAGCGGGTGCTGCGCCGCACCCGCCTCGACCGGCTGGTCGCCAAGCTCCCGGACGGCGTCGACACGGCGGTCGGCCACCGGGGCAACACCCTGTCCGGCGGCGAGCGGCAGCGGGTCGCGGTGGCCCGGGCGTTGCTGCGGCGCCCGCGCCTGCTCCTGCTCGACGAAGTGACGTCCCAGCTGGACGCGGTCAACGAGCTGGCGCTGCGGGAGACCGTCGCCGAGGCGGCGCGCGAGCTCACCGTCGTGGTGGTGGCCCACCGGCTGTCCACTGTGGTGCAGGCGGACCGGATCGTGGTGCTGGACGCGGGAAAGGTGCGGGCGGTCGGCACCCACCACGAGCTGATCAAGACGGATCCGCTGTACAACGAGCTGGCGACCACCCAGCTGCTGGTGTCCGACGACGCGGAGCAGAGCGCGGTGGGGTGAGCGCCCCGGAACGCACCGAAGCCCACCGGGGCGGAACCCCGGTGGGCTTTCGGTGTGCGGCGGGACTATTCGACGAAGACCGGGGTCAGCGACAGCGGCAGGCGAACGCGGCCCGCGCGGACCTCGACGCCGACCGGCTCGCCCAATGCGTCCGTCGCCGTCGCGGCCGGTGCCGCCCAGGCGCACTCGAACGGGACCGGTGGCTCGTCCTCGCCCGCGAAGTCGTCCCGGCGCAGCCAGGCCACCAGCAGCGGGCCGCGGCCTGCCCGGTCCACCTCGAACAGGAACACCTCCTCCCGGCCCGGCACCTCGGTCCTGACCACCCGCCGGGTGCCGTCGAGGCGCTCGGTCAGCAGGGCGAAGGTCTCGCCGGCCGGGTACCGGGGGCCGAGCGTGTCACCCTCGTAGCCCACCAGGTCGAACTTGCCGAACAGCAGCTCCATCACCTGGTACGGGTTCCGCGGACCGGGCCGGTCCGGGCCCAGCTGCCAGCACACCGTCCGGCGGACGCCGGCGGACAGCGCCAGCAGGTTGCGCACCACCAGGTCGCGGCAGTTCCAGCGGTGGCGCTTCTCTTCCAGCTCCGGGGCGCAGCCGGCCATGAACATCTGCAGCAACGGCGGCATCACCGCCATCCGCCGGTAGAGCGCGACCATCGCCGGCTCGCCTTCGTGGCCGGCAGCGCCGTCCGCCGCCCCGACGCCCGACCAGAGCCCCACCAGGCGGGGCCGCAGCTCGGGGAGCGCGAACGGGAAGGGGCCGTTGTACTCGCCGAGCACGACCGGCTTGGCCAGGCCGTGCTCCGCCAGCACCCGGTGCGCGGCCGCCACGACCGCCGGGACGAGGTAGGGATCGCCGTAGGGATGGACGTCGAACACGTCGAAACAGGCGCCGCCGCCGGAGACGATCGTCTTGAAGCAGGCGACCGCCTCGTCGTCGACCTCCTCGCCCGCCACGTCGAGCGCGTCCGGCGGGACACCGCCGAGGACCACCAGCGCCCGCGGATCGACCTCGCGCACGACCTGGGCGAAGACCTCGAGGTGGCCGAGGTAGTCCTCGGGGGAGCCGTTCCACAGGAACTCCACGCACGGCTCGTTGTCGCACTGCCAGAACCGGACGCGGCCGCGGCACCGGGTGACCAGCGCGCGCAGGAACCGCCGGTACCGGGCCGGGTCGAGGGCGGGCGAGGCGGGCAGGGTGGGGTTCGGGTGCCGCGTCGCCCAGGTCGACGTCGTGTACACGGTGACCCAGAGCTCGTCGGAGTCGGTCAGCTGGGCCAGCATCGCGTCGACGGCATCCCAGGCGAAGCGGCCCGGCTCCGGCTCGAGCTGCGACCAGTACAGGTACATCCGGATGGTGCGGGCCCCCAGCGCCCGCACGACCGGCATGAAGACGTCCGGCTCGGTGTGGATCCCGTAGGTGAGCCCGCGGGACACGCCGAGCCGGACGTCCGGCAGCGCTGCGGTCATCGCGTTCCCACCGCCGTCCGGGTCCGGGCGCGGTGCTCGGACACCAGGCCCTCCAGTTCGCCGACGAAGTCGCTCGGGGCGGGCATGGCCAGCATTTCGTCGCGCAGCCGGGCGCTGCCCTCGCGGAAGGCGGGTTCGGCCAGCAGCCGGACCAGGTGGTCGCGGACCCGGTCGCCGGTCGCTTCGTCCGAATGGATCGTCAGCCCGGCACCCTGCCGGGCGAGCGAGGCCGCCAGTCGCGGCTCGTCGAAGTGGACCGGCAGGGCCAGCTGGGGGACCGCGTTGAGCGCGGTGGTGCACAGCGTGCCGAAGCCGGCGTGGTTGATCACGGCCGAGCAGGTCGGCAGCAGCGCGGGCAGCGGCACGAACGAGACCGTCCGGACGTTGCCCGGCAGGGTGCCCAGCTCGTTCCGCACCCGGTCGGCGATCGTGGCGACGACCTCGATGTCCAGTCCGGACAGGGCGCCGAGGATCTCCTTCAGGTCGACGGTGTAGCCGCTGAACCGCTCGACCGCGCTCAACCCGAGGGTGAGCAGCACGCGCGGCCGCTCCGGCGGCCGCCGGAGCCAGTCCGGCACCGTCGCCGGCCCGCCGTACGGGACGTACCGCAGGTCGACGTAGCGGAGCCCGGGCGCGGGCATCCGCAGGGACGGCGGGATCTGCTCGATGGTGAACTGGCCGGTGACCATGTCTTCGGAGAACTCCGCGCCGAACCGCCCGGCCTGGCCGCCGAGCCAGTTCGCCAGCGGGTCGTCGCGGTGCTCCGCCGGCTGCCGGTGCAGCACCTCGAGGAAGTGGTGCCTGGCCACGCCGAAGACGTCGAGGCCCCAGCTGATCCGGCCGTGCGCGGCGCCGGCGGCCTTGGCCGCGATCGCCCCCGCGAAGCTGGTCGGCTCCCACAGCACCAGGTCCGGCTGCCAGGCCTGGGCGAACTTCACCAGCGGGTTGACCATCGGCACGTTCTCCATCTTGTGCCACCAGGTGACCGCGAAATCGAACCCCTTGTTCAGGTAGGTCCAGGTGCGTTTCCGGGGCACGTCGACCACGTCGTAGGGCCGGGGGAACCCGGCGCGGGCGGCGGCGAGCTTTTCGGGCTGGACGCCGAGGACGCGGTAGAGGCCGTGGTCGCGGCCGACCGGGACCGCCGTCAGCCCGGCCGTGGTGACGACGTCGGTCAGCCCGGGCTGGCTGGCCACCCGCACCTCGTGCCCCGCCGCGCGCAGGGCCCAGGCCAGCGGCACCATGCCCAGGAACATGATCTTCTCCGGATAGGTCACGAAGAGCACGCGCACTGGTTGTGTCCTTTGTGGTCGGGACCGCGGTCAGCCGCGGTACTTCTCGGTGAGCTCGGCGAGGTCGCCGACGATCTCGGCCGGGGTGGGGGTGGCGAGCATCTCCGCGCGCAGCCGTCCGATGCCCTCGCGGTAGGACCGTTCGGTCAGCAGGGCGGCCACGGCGTCGCGCACCGCGGGCCCGGTGGCGTCGCGGGGCTCGATCACCACGCCGCCGCCCAGCTCGGCGAGCCGGCGCGCGGTGTACCACCCGTCCTGCTGGTCCGGCAGGATCAGCTGCGGCACGCCGGAGGCGGTCGCGGTGGCCATGGTGCCCGCGCCGGCGTGGTGCACGATCACCGAGCAGGTGGGGGCGAGCGCGTGCAGCGGCGCGTAGGGAACCACCCGCGCGTTGTCCGGGACACGGGACAGCTTGTGCTGCTCGTTCTCGGCGACGGTGGCCACCACCTCGACGTCGAGGCCGGCCAGTGAGTCCAAAATGGACTGGACGTCGACCATGTAGCCGCCGAAGCTCTCCGACGAGGTCAGGCCGAGCGTGATGGCGACCCGCGGCCGGGTCGGCGGCTCCCACAGCCAGGACGGGACGACGGCGGGACCGCCGTAGGGCAGGTAGCGGACGGAAACCGAGTGCAGGCCGGTCTCCACCCGCTGCGACGGCGGGAGCTGCTCGACGGTGAACTGTCCCGTGGTCATGTCCTCGGAGAACCCGGCGCCGGCCTTCCCGGCTTCCGCGCCGAGCCAGCCGGCCAGCGCGTCGCGGCCCGGCTCGCCCGGGCGCCCGGCCCGTTCCCGCAGGTACCGGGTCCGCCAGCGGCCGTAGAAGTCCAGTCCCCACAGGAACCGGCCGTGGGCGGCCCCGCACGCCTTCGCCGCGATCGCGCCGGCGAAGCTGGCCTGCTCCCACAGGATCAGGTCCGGTTTCCAGTACCGGGCGAAGTCCACCAGGTCGTCGATCATCGAACTGTTGGTGTTCTTGGCCGCCTTGACGATGTCGCGGTCGGCGCTCGCCAGGTACTCCCAGGTGACCTCGGCCGGGTCGTCCGGCATGTCGAAGGGCGGGAAGACGCCGCGGCGGATGCGTTCGTGGACCTCCGGGTTCAGCTCGGCGAACCGCTTGGTCAGGAACCTGCTCGCCGACGACCAGAGGTTGTGGTCGGTGCCGACCGGCACCGCGGTGAGGCCGGCCTGGGTGATCACGTCGGTCAGCTTGGGCTGGCTGGCGACCCGGACCTCGTGGCCCGCCGCGCGCAGCGCCCACGCCGGCGGCACCATGCCGAGGAAGTGGGTCTTCTCCGCGTAGCAGGTGAACAGAACGCGCATGGCTTCCCTCTCTGGACGACCCGGGCGGGCCGGGCTCGGAACCGCCGGTGCGCACCGCTCAGCGCGGTGGCGCGACGGGATCGCGGCTGAGTGCGGCGGCCAGGCCCGCCAACGCCGCGCGCAGCGGGACGCGGGCGGACCAGCCGGTGATCTCGTGGAACGGACCGGGATCGGCGACGAAGTCCACCGCGTCGGTCGGAACCGCGCCGCCGGGATCGCCGACCGGCACGACCTCCACCGGCGGTTTTCCGGTCTGCTCGGCGGTCACCCGCGCGATGAGCGCGAACAGCTCGGCGATGCTGGTCCCGGTGCCGCTGCCGAGGAGCCAGTGCCGCCCGGCGAGCCGGTCCGCGTGCTCCAGCGCCGCCACGAACGCGCGCGCGGCGTCGTCGACGCAGACGAGGTCGCGCCGGGCCGTTCCGCCGAACCAGAGCGTCAGCGGTTCGCCGGCCAGCGCGCGCCGCACCATGGCGGCCGCCACCCCGCGGTCGAGGGCGGGGTCGTCGGTGCCCCGGCTCACCAGCGTGGGCAGCCGGAGGGTGGTGGCGCGCACGACGCCCGCGGCGGTCGCGGCCTCGAGCGCGAGCTCGGCGGCGACCTTGTGGTGGTCGTAGGTGGTCTGCGGTGCGTCCCGCTCGGTGCCGTCCAGCAGGCCGGACCCGCCGGTGCCGACCTGCGAGGTCGAGCCGGCGAAGACCACCACCGGCGGCGGTGCGGGGCGGTGCCGCCGGAACACACCGAGGAGGTCGCGCACGAGGCCCGCGTTCACCCGCTCCGCGGCCTCGTCCTCGTCGGCCGCCCGCCAGGTCCGGGCGCCGGTGATGAAGGCGACCAGGTGCACCACCGCGTCCGCGCCGTCGACGGCCCGGGCCAGCTCGCCGGGGGCGGTGAGGTCGGCGGTCCGCACCTCGACCTCGGCCACCGGGCCGGGCGGCACCGTGGCCGGCCGCCTCGAGACGAGCCGCAGCCGCACCGGCCGTGCGGCCAGTTCCCGGGTCACCGCCGTCCCGAGCAGGCCGGAGGCGCCGAGCACGACCACCAGCGGCCTCGAGTCACCGTCCGTCACGGCCCGCTCCTTCGGCTTTCCGCCGCGGTCGCGCCGGTGTTCTGTTTCGCCGCGATGGTGACGATGATTTCGGCGAATTCCTCGAAATCGCCGTTGCGGTAGCCTTCGCCGGACCGGTACGGCTGCAGGTCCTCGAACAGCTTGACGTTGTAGATGTTCTCCAGTTCCAGCACGATCTGGACCAGGTTGAAAGAGTCGAGATCCCGGATCGAGGCCGGGGCCTTTCCGTCGTCGGCCTGCTCTTCGTAAATCATCCTGGCCGTCTCGATGAGCGTCCTCGTCACATCGTCCTTCTGCAACAACACAGCTCGCCACCCCTTTCTGGTTGCCGATCCGGCTGCGGGTGCGTCCCGCCGGCGGGACAGTGCGCCGCCGGCAACGCAGGTGATTTACGGCGAAGGTAGCACCGTCGCCGAGTCGCGGACAATCGACGAAGACCGGCACCGCGAATGGAAATTGCGGCTTGTTGAAACCGGGGTGAACTTCGTGGAGTATTGCCGAAGAATCGGTGGTCTTCCGCACAGTCCGGGTTCGAGGGCAAGGAGAACGAAATGCCGGCCACGTCCCAGTGCCGTATCTGCGACGGCACCGTCCACGAGTTTTTCGACTTCGGGCGCCAGCCGCTGTCCGACGCGTTCGTCGATCCCGCCCGGCCCGGCGAGGAGTTCTTCTTCCGGCTCGCGACCGGGATCTGCGAGTCGTGCTCGATGGTGCAGCTCATGGCGGAGGTGCCGCGGGACAAGATGTTCCACGAGGATTACCCGTACCTGTCCTCCGGTTCGACGTTCATGCGCGAGCACTTCGGCAAGCTGGCCGAGCGCTTCCGCACCACCGAGCTCACCGGAGCGGACCCGTTCGTGGTCGAGCTCGGCTGCAACGACGGCGTCATGCTGAAGGCGCTGGCCGACGCCGGGATCCGCCACCTCGGCGTCGAGCCGTCCGGCGGCGTGGCCAAGCTGGCCGCGGCGAAGGGGATCAACGTCCGCAACGCCTTCTTCGAGGAGTCGACGGCCGAGGACATCGTCGCCACCGAGGGCCGCGCGGACGTGATCTACGCGGCGAACACCCTGTGCCACATCCCGTACATGGCGTCGATCCTGCGCGGGGTCGCCACGCTGCTCGCGCCGCACGGGGTGTTCGTGTTCGAGGACCCGTACTTCGCCGACATCGTCGAGCGCACCTCGTTCGACCAGATCTACGACGAGCATTTCTTCTTCTTCACCGTGCGGTCGGTGCAGGCGATGGCCGAGCACCACGGGCTGGAGCTGGTCGACGCCGAACGCCTGCCGGTGCACGGCGGCGAAGTGCGCTACACCCTCGCGCTGCCCGGCGCGCGGACCCCGGCTCCCGCCGTGGCCCGGCTGCGGGCCGAGGAAGAGGCGCGGGAACTGGCGGACTTCGAGACGCTCCGGCGGTTCGGCGACCGCGTCCGGCAGAACTGCGCCGACCTGGTCGGGCTGCTGGAAAAGCTGCGCGACGAGGGCAAGCGCGTCGTCGGCTACGGCGCCACGGCGAAGAGCGCCACGGTGCTGAACCACTGCGGGATCGGCCCCGACCTGCTCGCCTTCGTCAGCGACACCAGCCCGACCAAGCAGGGCAGGCTGACGCCGGGCTCGCACATCCCCGTCCGGCCGCCGTCGGAGTTCGCCGACCCGTACCCGGACTACGCGCTCCTGCTCGCGTGGAACCACGCCGAGGAAATCACGGCGAAGGAGCAGCAGTTCCGCGAAGCCGGCGGGAAGTGGATCCACTACGTGCCCGAGGTGCACATTGCCTGACCGGAACCGCACCCGGACGACCGAAAACCCGAAGACGACGCACCGTGGAGGTGGGGCGCGACCATGACGCAATACGTGTGGGGATATGTCCGGGAGTACGAAGACGAGCGCGACGACCTCCTCGACGCGGTCGACTCGGTCTTCCGGTCGGGCCGGCTCGTGCTCGGCCCGAGCGTCGAGGCGTTCGAGCGCGAGTTCGCCGGCTACCACGGCGTGGCGCACGGGGTGGGGGTCGACAACGGCACCAACGCGCTCGTCCTCGCCCTGCGCGCCCTCGGCGTGGGCGCGGGCGACGAGGTGATCACGGTGTCGAACACCGCCGCGCCGACCGTGGTCGCGATCGACGCGGTGGGGGCGACCCCGGTGTTCGTCGACGTCCGCGAAGAGGACTACCTGATGGACGTCTCCCGGGTGGAGGCGGCCGTCACCGAGCGCACGAAGTGCCTGCTGCCGGTGCACCTGTACGGCCAGTGCGTCGAGATGGCCCCGCTGGAGGCGATCGCGGCCCGGCACGGGCTGCCGATCCTCGAAGACTGCGCACAGGCCCACGGCGCCCGGCACCACGGGCGGCTCGCCGGCGCGATGGGCAAGGCGGCCGCGTTCTCGTTCTACCCGACGAAGGTGCTCGGTGCCTACGGGGACGGCGGGGCCGTCGTCACCGCCGACCCGCAGGTCGACGCCGACCTGCGGAGACTGCGGTACTACGGCATGGAAGACGTCTACCACGTCGTGCGGACGCCCGCGTACAACAGCAGGCTCGACGAGGTGCAGGCGGAGATCCTGCGTCGGAAGCTGAAGCGGCTGGACGGCTACCTCGCCCGGCGGCGGGAGATCGCGGCCCGGTACGCCGAGGCGCTCGCGGGCAGCGGCCTGGTGCTGCCCGCGGTCGCCGAGGGCAACGAGCACGTGTACTACGTCTACGTCGTGCGGCACCCGAAGCGCGACGCCGTGCTGGCCACGCTGAAGGAGCACGACGTGGCCCTCAACGTCAGCTACCCCTGGCCGGTGCACACCCAGCGGGGCTTCGCCCACCTCGGCTACGCGAAGGGCTCTTTGCCGGTGACGGAGAAACTGGCCGGCGAGATCTTCTCGCTGCCGATGTACCCGTCCTTCACGCCCGAGGACCAGGACAAGTTCGTCGCCGTGCTGCTCGACGTCCTGGCGCAGCTGTGACGACCGAGGTGTCCCGGCGAACCCCGGTGACGGACGGCGTCCTGTCCACAATCGACGATTTCGACCGGTGGTGGACGGAGCGGCACGAGGCCGGCCGGTTCGAGGTGGACCGGATCCCGCTCACCGAGCTGGACGCGTGGCGGTTCGACCCGGCGACCGGCAACCTCGGGCACGAGAGCGGCCGGTTCTTCACCGTCGAGGGGCTGCAGGTCCGGCACGGCGGGGTCGTCGAGCGGTCGCAGCCGGTCATCCACCAGCCCGAGATCGGCGTGCTCGGCATCCTGGTCAAGGAGATCGACGGCGTCCTGCACTGCTTGATGCAGGCGAAGATGGAGCCGGGGAACGTGAACGTGCTCCAGCTGTCGCCCACCGTGCAGGCGACCCGGAGCAACTACACCCAGGTGCACCGCGGCGCGCAGACCCGGTACCTGGAGTACTTCAACGGCCTCGCCCGCGGCGAGGTCCTGGTCGACGTGCTGCAGTCCGAGCAGGGCGCCTGGTTCTGGCGCAAGCGCAACCGCAACCTGGTCGTCAAGGTCGACGGCGACGTGCCGCCCGCGCCGGACTTCCGGTGGCTGCCGCTGCCGCTGGTGCACCGGCTGCTGCGGGTCGACAACCTGGTCAACATGGACGCCCGCACGGTGCTGGCCTGCCTGCCCCCGGACGGCCCCGACGCCGAGCCGGGGACGGCCCGGCACGCAGTCGCGGACGTCCTCAGCTGGTTCACCGAGGCGAAGACCCGGTGCGACTGGCACGCCCGGCTGATCCCGCTGGCGGAGGTCGGCGGCTGGGGCGTCGACGGCGGCGAGATCGTCGACGACCGGCGGCGGCAGTTCCGGATCACCGGCGTGCGGGTGACCGCGGGGAACCGGGAGGTGACCCGGTGGACGCAGCCGCTGCTGGAGCCGCGCGGGCAGGGGCTCGCCGTGTTCGTCACGAAGCTGATCGGCGGGGTGCGGCACCTGCTCGTGCAGGCGCGGCCGGAGCTCGGCCTGCTCGACCTGGTGGAGATCGGGCCCACCATCCAGCTGTCGCCGGGTGAAGACGTCTCCGGGATCGCGGACCCCCGCATCCGGGACGTGGCCCGCGGGCGGCTGGGCCGGACCCGTTTTTCCACGGTCCTGTCCGAGGAAGGCGGCCGGTTCCTCCACGCCCTCACGCGGTACCGCGTCGTCGAGGTCGACGAGGACTTCGTCACCGAACCCCCGGTGGACCACTGCTGGGTGGCCGGCTGGCAGCTCACCGAACTGCTGCGGCACGGCCACTACGTCAACATCGAGGCGCGCAGCCTGCTCGCTTGCCTGCGCAGCCTGCCGCACTGAGGCTCGCCAGGGAGGAATGCCATGTGGTCGCGTGAACTGGCCGTGGACGGCGCAATCGAGTTCACCGCGCGGAAGTACCCCGACGACCGGGGCTTCTTCGTCTCGCCCTACCAGCGGCCGGCCTTCGTCGAAGCGGTCGGCAAGCCGCTCGCCGCGGTCGCCCAGACCAGCTACAGCTGCTCGCGGCGAGGGGTGATCCGGGGTGTCCACTTCACCAGGACCCCGCCCGGCTGCGCGAAGTACGTGTACTGCCCGAAAGGCGCCATCGTCGACTTCGTGGTCGACCTGAGGGTCGGTTCGCCGACGTTCCGCCGCTGGGACTCGGTCGTGCTGGGGCCGGCGGATTGCCGGTCGGTCTACCTGCCGGTCGGGGTGGGGCACGCGTTCTTCGCGCTGGAAGACGACAGCCTGATGACCTACCTGCTCTCGGAAAGCTACGCCCCGGAACAGGAGCTGGGGCTGGCGGTGCTCGACGCGGAGCTCGGCCTGCCGATCCCGGCCGGGCCGCTGGTCATGTCCGAACGCGACCGGACCGCGCCCACCCTGGCGGAGGCGATGAACGCCGGGATCCTGCCGGACTACCAGGCGTGCCTGGCCCTGGAAAAGCAGCCGGCGGGCGTCCTGGACTCCTGACCGCGACCACCGGCATTCGTGAGGAGAACATGTCCACCATCCTGGTCACCGGCGCCGCCGGGTTCATCGGATCGAACTTCGTGCGCCACTGGCGCGCCGGCCATCCCGGCGACACCGTCGTCGCCTTCGACGCCCTGACCTACGCCGGCACCCGGGAGAGCCTCGCCGACGTGGCGGACGTCCCGTTCGTGCACGGCGACATCCGGAACGGGCAGCTCGTCGAGCACGTGCTGCGCGCGCACGGGGTCGACGTCGTGGTCAACTTCGCCGCCGAGTCGCACAACAGCCTGGCGATCCTGCGGCCGAGCGAGTTCTTCGCCACCAACGTGATCGGCACTCAGCAGCTGCTGGAAGCGTGCCGCAGGACCGGGGTCGCCCGGTTCCACCACGTCTCCACCTGCGAGGTGTACGGGGACATGGCACTCGACGAAACGGCCGCGTTCACCGAGGAATCGCCGTACCGGCCGCGGACGCCGTACAACGCCTCGAAAGCGGGCGCGGACCACGCGGTGCGCGCGTACCACCTGGCCTACGGGCTCCCGGTGACGATCACGAACTGCGCCAACAACTACGGGCCGTACCAGTTCCCCGAGAAGGTCATCCCGCTGTTCGTCACGCGTGCCCTGCGCGGCCGGGAACTGCCGCTGTACGCCTCGACGAAGAACCGGCGCGAATGGCTGCACGTGACCGACCACTGCCGGGCGATCGAGGCGGTGCTCGACCGGGGCCGGGTGGGGGAGACCTACCACGTGGGCAGCGGGTTCGAGGCCGACATCGAGGTGGTCGCCGACCTGATCATCGCCGAGCTCGGGCTGGACGCCTCGATCAAGACGATCGTGCCGGACCGGCCGGCCCACGACCGGCGCTACCTCCTGGACTCGACGAAGCTGCGGACCGAGCTCGGGTGGGCGCCGACGGTCGGCTTCGGACCGGGCCTGCGCGACACGATCTCCTGGTACCGCGAGCACGAACCGTGGTGGGCCCCGCTGCTGGACCGGTCCCCGGTCGACGAAGCCGCCTGGGCCCGCTGACGAACCCGGAACCCGCGTGATCCGGCCCGGATCTCGCGTGATCGAAGCCGTATTCCACGTGATTGGGGCCGGAACTCACGAGTTCCGGCCCCAATCACGCCAGTTCCGGCCCCGATCACGTGGGTTCCGGGCCCAATCACGCCGGTTCCGGGCCCAATCACGCGGGATCCGGGCCCGGTTGCGTGGGTTCCGGGCCCGGTTGCGTGGGGTTGGGTCAGCCGGGCGAGCCGGTGGGGACCGCGGACTCCGCCGCGCCGTCCAGCACCGCGACCACCCAGGCCACGAAATCGGTTTCGGAGGTCGATTCCGCCGCCCGCATCCAGCGTTGTTTCTGGCTCAGCGGCACGGTCATCTGGATCCGCAGCGGGGGATCGGCGGTCTCGGGTGCGCCGGAGCCGAGCCGGCGGCTGGCCCGGACGCGGTTGCGCAGCTCGTTGCGCGACCAGCCGAACCGTTCGGCCCGTTCGAGCCACTGGTCCTGTTCCGCGGGCGCGAGCGCGGCGAGTTCGGCGTGGTGCTGGAAGCTCACCGTCGCCCGTCTCCGGTGCACCGCGAACTGCCGGGCGACCCAGGCGTAGTTGCGCAGCGTCTGGTAATCGAGCGACGTTTCTTCGATGGCTTTCTTGTAGAGGTTGGGATACTTGTCCTGGCCGTAGATCAACCAGTCGCCGAGCCACCACGACGACGACTCGGACAGTGCGTTGATCTGGTGGCCGATCCGGCTCCACTCCTGGATCGGCGTGTCCGGTGGCAGGCTGAAACTGGTCCGCCTGGTCATCGCGGTCGGTGGCAGTGGTGACCGTGGTGGTTGTGCGACGCCGGGTTCCCCGCGCCGGACGCTGCTTTCGGTGAGCTGCTGCCCGCTTGCTGTCCCCATCTGGACTCCCCAGTAGCGAATCGCCCGTGGTTCACGTGAGTTCATGTTCGCTGACTGCAGCATAAACTCAGGCGCGAAGGGGCGTCAACTGAGATGGAGCAATGCCGCGTCCTCGTCGCCACGTCAGCTGGTGGATCAGTTAGACTTGGCGCGGGCAAGAGGAGGAATGGATGCCGCAGTCTTCTCCGGGTGGCGAACGAACCCTTGCCGCGAAGATCGACCACCTGTTCCGCACGGTGCGGCCGCGCAGCGGCAAGGAGTACAGCTTCGAGGAAGTCGCCGAGGCCATCCGCGGCAGTGACGGCGCGACCATCTCGGCCACCTACCTCTGGCAGCTGCGCAAGGGCGTGCGCGACAACCCGACCCGGCGGCACCTGGAAGCCCTCGCGCGCTTTTTCGGCGTTCCCCCCGCCTATTTCTTCGACGAGTCGACAGCCACCCAGGTCGACGCCGAACTGGCGTTGCTCGCGGCCTTGCGCGACGCCTCGGTGCGGCAGATCGCGTTGCGGGCTTCGGGGCTCTCGCCCAAGACGTTGAACGCGATAACCCAGTTGGTCGAGAGCGCGCGGGAAATCGAAGGACTGCCCGACGACGACTGACGAACACGGGTGCCGCCGGGTCACACAGGGCGCCGTGATTCGGGCACTATGGGGGCCAGGACCATTTCGTCCTGGGGGAGGTGTGACGGTGTGGACCCTCCGGCGGCTGCGCCGCAGGTGCGAAGCCATCGCGGCGGAACTGCCGCTGACGAATCCCTTCGACGTCCACGACCTGTGCCGTCAGGTCGCCCAGCGCCGGGGACGGCCGATCCACCTCGTGCCGATCACCGGCATGGGCGAGGCGCACGGCCTGCTGATGGCCACCGATTCGGCGGACCTGATCTTCCACGAAGTCGCGACCTCGTGGCCCCACCAGGAACACATCATCCTGCACGAGCTGAGTCACCTGCTGTGCGGCCACTACTGCGAAGACCTGACCGCGGCCGGCCAGATCCGCGAGCTGATCCCGCACCTCGACGCCAAGATCATCCGCAGCATGCTGGCCCGCACGTCCTACCAGGCCCCGGAGGAGCTCGAGGCCGAGCTGCTCGCTTCGGTCGTGCGGCAGCGGGCGGCACTCGTCGGCCCGGACACGATGAACAGCCGGATCAGAGCCGCGTTCGACTGAGCCGATGGCCCCCTTCACCGATTGGCTCCGCAGCTACGGGCCGGCGCTGCTGGCCTGCCTCGCCGTCGTCGTCCGGATCGCCCGGAGCAGGCACCGGCGCCGGGCCGGCGAGGTGGCGATCTGGGTCGTCTCGCTGTGCATCGCGTCGTCACTGGTGCTGCAGGCACCCTCGGTGTACCGCGCGGTGGGGGAGTTCACCGGCGTCCCCAACATCGCCAGGCTGGCCAACCACGGCTTCATCCTCGTCGCCGCGGTGGCCGGGCAGGACTTTCTGCTGCGGATCAACCGGCCGGAGCTGGCCAAGCGGCGGCTGCTGCCGCACACGATCTGGGCGGTGACCGCCTTCGCCGCGATGTGCCTGTTCTTCCTGATGAGCCGCACGGGGGTGAACGACATCCGGTTCGCGGCCCGGTACGGGCGCACGCCGGGGGTGCTGGAGTACTGGCTCGTGTACGTCGCCGGGCTGGTGCCGGCGCTGCTGGACGTGGCCCGGCTCGCGGCCTGGTACGCGGCGAGGTCGACCGAGACCGTGATCCGGCTGGGCCTGCAGCTGATCGCCGTCGCAATGCTGTCCTTGGTGCTGTACCACGTGCACAAAGCGGCGTTCTTCGCGGCGCGGCGCTTCGGTCTGGACTACCCCCGGTCCCTCGCCGGCCCGCTGGACCGCTACCTGCCGGCCCTGTCCGCCCTGCTCGTGATCGTCGGCATCGTGCTGCCGGCCTGGCGCACCCCGGTCGCGGTCAGCAGCTACCTGACCCACCTGCGGCTGCGCCCGCTCTGGCTCGCGTTCTACACGGTCGTCCCGCGGATCGCCTTCGTGCCACCGAGGTCCCTGCTGCGGGAACTGCTCGACTTCCGCGACACCGGCCTGCGGCTCTACCGCCGGGTGGTGGAGATCCGCGACGGCCGGCTCGCCGTGCTCGCCCACCTGGACCCCGGAATCGCCGCGGCGGCAAGGGAGTCCGCGCTCGGCGCGGGGTTGTCGGGGCAGAAGCTTGACGCGCACGTGGAAGCGGTCACGCTGGCCGCGGCGCTGCGCGCGGTGGCGGACGGCGCGGAGCCGCCGGGCCAGGCCGCCGCGCTGGCCGTGCCCGGCGGCAGTGACCTGGACAGCGACATCGCTTTCCTCAAGGCGGTGGCCACCGCGTACCGCAGGCTCGGTTCCGGCCGCGTAACGGAACCGGACCGGCACCCGATGGACGAACCGGGGACCCGGGGGAACGTGCGCGTCGAGCCGCCGTTGCCGGACCTCGGCCGCGCCCGATCGCAGCGCTTCGACGGGGAGGACGGACCGGGATGAGCAGCCTGCTGGCGGAACTGCGGAAACGGGCCGACGCCAACGCACGGGCGGAGCTCGAAGCCTACGAGCGCGAGCTGCCGGACTACCGGGTCCGCGCCGAGGACCCGCGGTCCCGCGCGGAAACGCTGGACTACGCGGTGTGGTTCCGCCGACACACGGTCGAACTGGTTTCGGAAAGCCGTGGGCTGTCCGACGATGACCTGTCCTTCATCGGCGACATCGGCCGGAAGCGGGCCGAGGACGGGTTTTCCACCGGCGCCGCGCAACGCGTCCTCGCCCTGCACGCCACCTTGATGCTGCGCGAGATCAACGACGTGGCGGACGGCGACGACCTGGCGGAGCTGCTGCACCTCACGGCCTGGTTCGGCGAGCAGGGCGCCCGGGGCAGCGGCCGCTACCTCGAGGGATACCTGACGGCGCAACGGCTCCGGCTTTCGGTCCGCAAGCGCCTGCACGACCTCGTCGACCTGCTGCTGGCCGGGGACCCCTCGGCTCCCGGCCTCGCGCGCGAGCTCGGCGTCTGCCTCCACGACCACTACCTCGCCGTGGTGCTGCGGTTTCCCGGGCGCCCGCCCGGTCGCGACGACGACACCGACGACCTCGTCGAGTCGGTGTTCAAGCTGCACGCGGTGCCGATCGCCTGGCCGCAGCCGGACGAGCTCGTGGCGCTGCTGCCCGCGTGTCCCGCCGGGGAGACGCCCGCGGACGAGGCGCTGCCCGTGGTGCGCGACCTCGCCGGGGCGGTGGCGGCGGCCTGCCGGGTCGGTGTCGCGGCCGGTCCGGCGGAGCGGCTGGCCGAGACGGTGTCCACGGCGCGCCAGGTGGCCGAGGTCGCGCCGGTGCAGCGGATTCCCCGGGCGCTGCCGGGGATCGGGGACGTCTTCGTCGAGCTCGGGGTGGTGCGGGTACCCGAGGTGGACCGGTGGCTGCGCGATGTCGCCCGGCAGCTCGCGAACGGCCCGGACCTGGTGCGGACGCTCGACGTCTACTACCGCAACGACATGAACCGGCTGCCCGCCGCCGTCGCGCTGCACATCCACCCCCGGACCCTCGACTACCGCCTCCGCCGGGTGCGGGAGGTGACCGGGGTCGATCCCGCTTCGACGAAGGGGATCCGCATCCTCACCGCCGCCGTCGCCCGCCTGCTGGCCGGCGCGTGGAGCTGATTGCGCTCCGTGCCAACGCGGTGCGCGGCACGGGGCGCGGTTTTGCGCGCGGTGACAACGATTTTCCCCCGGGGCGGTGGCTACGCTCGCCTGCGTTTGCCGCCCACGGAGAGGGAGTAACCGCAGATGTCGAGATTTCGATCCCGTGCCGCCGCGCTCGCGGGCATCGGCGCAGCCTTTTTCCTGACGCTCACGGGTGTCGCCGCCGCCCAGCCCGCCGCTGCGGCCGCGTTGCCCGCCGCCGCGCTCGCCTCCTGCCCGGCCGGCTCGGTCTGCCTCTACGAACACAAGGACTTCGGGGGGACCATCCTGGTCATCCCGGCCGGCGACGCCTACCCGGACCTCCGCGCCTTCGCCTGCGCGGGGTGCCGCAGCTCCAAGCACAACAACAACAACGGAACCTGGTCCGATCAGCTCAGCTCGTGGGTCAACAACACCGGCCAGGTGTACTGCTGGTACTGGCACGAGGGTTACGTCGGCCGTGACGCCACGCTCATGAACGCCGGCACGGCGCTCGGTTACGTCGGCAAGGACCCGAACGACCAGGCTTCCTCCATCGGTCCCTGCTGAGCCCCTGCCCCGGGGTCACGCCCTGGTGCCGTGCAGGCGTGCCCCCGGGTCCGGCAGGGCGTAGGCGATGTCCGTCCCGGCGCGTTCCCAGACGACGTCGGCGCAGTCCGTGCCCTCGCCGGAAAGCTGCCGCTTGAGGACCTTGAACGTCGAGGTCCGCGGGAGTTCCCCGGCCAGGCGCACGTACCGGGGCACCTGCTTGGGCCCGAGATCCGGCTGGGCGGCGAGGAACCGGCCGAAGCCGGCGGGGTCCAGGGGCGTGCCGCCGGTGACGATCGCGGCCATCACCTGGTCCCCGGTCACCGGGTCGGGCACCGCGTAGACGGCGGCCTCGGTGATCGCGGGATGCCGCAGCAGGATGCGCTCGATCGGGGCGGTGCCGAGGTTCTCGCCGTCGACGCGGAGCCAGTCGCCGAGCCGTCCGGCGAAGTAGCAGAAGCCGTCGGCGTCGGCGTAGGCGAGATCGCCGGTGTGGAACCTGCCGTCGCGCAGCCGTTCCGCGTCGGCCTGCGGGTCCCGGTAGTAGCCGGCGAACCAGCCGGCGCCCGCGGTGTTGACCAGTTCGCCGACGGCCTCGGCGGCGTTGACCAGCCGGCCGGCGGCGTCGAACTCGGCCGGGGGACACGGGCGGCCGGTGTCCGGGTGCAGGATCGCGACGTCACCGGCCGGCCGGCCCAGCGAGCCGGGCGGGGTGTCGTCGGTGCGGGCGAACCCGACGCCGCCTTCGGTGGAGCCGAACGCGTCGACGACCTTGCAGCCGAAGCGGTTCTCGAACGCGGTCAGGTCGGCGCTCGCGCCTTCGTTCCCGTAGACGAGGCGCAGGGGGTTGTCCGCGTCGTCCGGGCGCGGCGGCGTGGCGACCACATAGGACAGTGGCTTGCCGACGTAGCCGGCGTAGGTCGCCCCGAACTTCCGCACGTCGGGCAGGAAGCCGGAAGCGGAGAACCGGCGGCGCAGGGCGATGCCCGCACCCGCCGCGAGCCCGACGGCCCAGCCGGCCATGATCGCGTTGGAGTGGAACATCGGCATCGTGACGTAGACGGTGTCCGAAGCGGACAGCCCGAAGCGCTCGGCGAGCATGGCGCCGGGGAAGGCGATCTTGCCGTGGGTGCAGCGCACGGCCTTCGGGTCGCCGCTGGTGCCGGAGGTGAAGATCAGCATCAGCAGGTCGTCCGGGGCCGCGGGGACCGGCTCGATCGGGTCGTCCGGTGGCGCCCAGGATTCGAGGTCGCGCACGGCGATCCCGCCGAGGTCCAGCCCCGCCAGCAGGGGCCGGTACTTCCGTTCGGCGAGCACGAACTGGCAGTCGGCGAGCCGGGCGTCCCGGGCGAGGGCGGCCCCGCGCCGGGTGGGGTTCAGCCCGACCAGCACCGCCCCGGCGAACGCGCAGGCACCCAGGAGGAAGGAGAACGCCGGCACGTTGTCGGCCAGGACGCCGACGTGGGGCGGATCGTCCGGGCGCAGCGCCGCGCGCAGGCCGCCTGCCCAGCGCGCGGACGTCCGGACGTGCTCGGCCCACGACCACGTTTCGTCCTCGAACCGCAGGCCCGGACGTTCGTCGGCGGCGCGGGCCAGCAGCAGCTCGGTCACCGTCGGGACGCTCATCCGCGCACCTCCAGGCCATGGCGGGCAGAACTGAAACAGGTTCTACTTCTACCACGGTGACGGCCGCGGGGTCCACCGCGCCGATCGGCGGAACACCCGGGCGCCTCCGGGAGTTGACCACGGGCATGAGCCAACTCGTGGACCGCACGATCACCGCCCTCCGCTCCGAGCACGACACCCTCGCCGCCCTCGTCCGCGGCTTCACCGACGAGCAGCTGGCCGCGCCCAGCGGGGCCGCCGAGTGGACCGTTGCCCAGGTCCTTTCCCACCTCGGCAGCGGCGCCGAGATCGGCCGCGCGCCGATCGCCACAGCCACCGGCGAGACCGTCGCCGCCGAAGACAACCGGACGATCTGGGCCCGCTGGGACGGGTCCGCGCCGCGTGCGCAGGCCGAAGGTTTCCTGGAGCACAACGGCCGCTGGCTCGAAACCGTCGAGGCGCTCACGCCCGAGCAGCGTTCGTCGCTGACCGTCGACCTCGGCTTCCTGCCGGAGCCGGTGCCGCTGGTGACCGCGCTCGGCATGCGGCTGAGCGAGGTGGCCAACCACTCATGGGACGTGCGCGTTGCCTTCGACTCCGGTGCCGGCGTCGACGCCGGCTCGGCCGAAGTGCTGGTCGACCTCCTGACCGGGCCGGTCGGGTTCATGCTGAACTTCCTCGCGAAGCCGGCCGAGCTCGCGCACCCGGTGTCGGTCGCCGTGCCCGGGGCCGGGCTGGTGATCGACGACACCGCCACCGTCGTGGACCACCTCGAGGCGCCGTCCGCGACCTTCACCGGGCCGGCGGAGGCGTTCGTCCGGCTCCTCAGCGGCCGCCTCAAGGCGCCGTACGACAAGGACGTCACCGTCGAGGGCGAGGTCACGCTCGACGACCTGCGCCGGGTGTTCCCCGGCTTCTGAGCCGCCGGTGGCTCTCCAGGAGCCCGCCCGGCCGCCGCCGTGGATCACCGCGCAAGTACTCATCGGACTGTCGTGGTCAGGGATTCCGGCGGCGCAGGGCGGGCCCGAGCGCCCGCTGGGCGGTGAACAGCGCGATCCCGCCGAGCGCGCAGGACACGCCGAGGGCGGTCGGGCCGGCCAGTTCGAGCACCGCGGTTCCGGCCAGCGGGCCGAGCACCGCGCCGACGCTCCACGTGGTCGAAGCCAGGCCCAGGTACCCGCCGCGCAGTCCGGCCGGGGCGAGGCCGGCGAAGGTGTCGCCGAACCGGACGGCGATCCCGATCTGGCCGAGCGTCCAGAGCAGGACCGAGCCGGCCACACCCGCGGTGCCGTGGCTCACCGCGCCGAGCCCGGCGCCGAGCCCGGCCAAGAGCATCGAGACGGCGGACACCGTGGGGGCGCCGCGGTCGGCGAGCAGCCGGACCGCCACCGGCTGGAGGGCCACGACGGCGATCCCGTTCAGCGCCAGCACCCCACCGTAGGCCGCCGGGCCGAGGCCGCGCGCCGCCATCAGCAGCGGCAACGTCGTGAACGTCTGCAGGAACAGCGTGAAGTAGCCGACGTGCAGCGCCAGCAGCGCGAGCATCAGCCGGTCGCGCAGGACGACCGGCAGCAGCGCCCGCCGCGTCCGCGCCGGCCCCGCCGGACGGGTTTCCGGCACCTGGAACCAGACGATCAGCGCCGCGGCCAGCGACGCCGTCACGTTGACCCAGAACAGGAGGCCGTAGCCGTCCTTGGCGAGGATCCCCGCGGCGATCGTGGCGACCGAAAACCCGAGGTTGGCCGCCCAGTAGAGCATCCCGAACGCGCGGATCCGCTGTTCCGCGGGCAGATCGGCCACCGCGGCCGACCCGGCCGGGCGGAACAGCTCGAGCGTCAGCCCGGCGCCGGCGGCGGCCGCCCAGATGCCGGGCAGCGTGTCCGCCGAGCCGAGCGCGGTGAGTGCCGCGGCGGCCCCGAGAAACCCGGCCAGCATGGTGTTGCGCCGGCCGATCCGGTCGCCGAGCCAGCCGCCGAGCAGCTGGGAACCGATGTCGCCCAGGCCGACCGCCGCCACCACCGAGCCCGCGGTCGCGGGGGAGAGGTGCTGCGCCTGGGTCAGGTACAGGACCAGGAACGACCGCACGACGCCGCCGGCGCGGCCGACGAAGTGCGTGGCCGCGAGGGCCCAGACGAGTTTGGGGAGCGCCTGCCGGGTGGCGGTGGTGGTGGTCATGGGAATGACGCTAGGTCCGGAAAGACATCACGAAAAGCGATGATTTCCGATGAAGTCGATCGCTATCGGCTATGTTTTCGCCATGGGTGACTTCGAGCTGCGCCACCTGCGGACCATGGCCGCCATCGCCGAGGAGGGCACGTTCGGGCAGGCGGCCGCGCGGCTCGGCTACACGCAGTCCTCGGTGAGCCAGCAGATCGCCGCACTGGAGAAGGCCGTCGGCGGTGCGGTGTTCGACCGGCCCGGCGGCCCGAGGCCGGTCCGGATCACGCGGCTCGGCGAGGTGGTCCTGACCCACGGCCGTGAGCTGCTGGCGAAGGCGGAGACGCTGACCGACGCCGTCGACCGGTTCCGGGCTGGGCACGGCCGCATCGACATCGGCACCTTCCAGAGCGTGTCGAACCTGGTCCTGCCGTCCGTCATCCGCAGGCTGCTGGACGAGCACCCCGGCTGCGACATCAGGCTGTCCGACGTGCCGCCGGAGGACCCGCGCCTCGGGGAGCTCGACCTGCTGTTCCACGACGGCCCGGTCGACGGTGACGTCGAGCACGTGAAGCTGTTCGACGAGCCGTACCTGCTGGTGACGGGGGCGGGCGCGCTGCCGTCGGGGCCGGTGCGGGCCAAGCGGCTCGACGACGTGCCGATGGTCGGCTGGCCGCCCACCCACCACCAGCGGTGGCTGGAGCGCACGCTCGCCCGGGCGGGCGCACAGCCGCGGTTCGTCTTCCGCACGACGGGCCACGAAACGATCCTGTCGATGGTGCGGGCGGGCATCGGCTGGGCGGTGCTGCCGTGGCTGGCGTTGCACGGCCAGGACGCCTGGTCCGACGCCGAGCTGGACATCCACCGGCTGACGCCGTCGCCGGAGCGGGAGCTGTCCCTGTACCGGCCGGCCGGGCGCACCGAATCGCCCCTGGCGATCCGGGTGCGCGAGATCGCCGTCGAGGTGGCGCGGGAGCTGGCCGGACGGATCTGACCGTCAGCCGGTGCGGGCCATGGCTCCGGTGATCAGCAGGGCCAGTCCGTGCTGCAGGGCCGGCGCCAGGTCCAGGCGCAGCGCGGCCAGTGCGGGGTCCGCTTCGTACGCCGCGAGGGCGCTGGGTGACGGGCGGCAGTGCGTCCACAGCCCGCCCGCCAGGATCATCGCCAGCAAACACACCGGCGCCGCTTCGCCGCCGACCTCGGGCACGGCGCCGCGGAGCAGCTCGGCCATCGTGTCCAGTCCGCCGAGGGCGGAGCGCTTGAACCGCACCACCACGTCGGTGGACACGTTGTGCTCCAGCACGCCCGCCTGTGCGCCGATGAGGTCGCACAGCACCGTGCGGCGGGCCAGTGACCGGGACACCACCGCCGCGAACGCCTCGGCCCGCTCGGGTGCGGGGCGGTTCGGGTCGACCCCGTCGGCCACTTCGCCTGCCACTTCGGCCAGCCACTCGCGCAGCGCGCGGTCCAGCAGTTCGAGCAGCACGGCCTCGCGGGATTCGAAGTAGCGCAGGACGTTCGACTTGGCCAGGCCGACCCGGCGGCTGAGCTCGTTCAGGCTGACCTCGGCCACCGGCATCTCGTCGAGCATCTTCAGCGCCGTGTCGAGGATCGTGCGGCGCCGCTCCTCCCGCTGCTCCGCGCTGCGCGCCCGCTGGAACGTCATGAGACCAGCGTAACGCCACTGCGCCGAGATTGGAGACCGGCAGTCTCTTGACAGCAGACCGGCGGTTCCTTAGCGTCGATGACATAACAGACCGACGGTCCGCAAGGGCTGTGATGCAGAAGAGACGCAGGAGGACTGCCATGAGCGACAACTGGACCGAGCGCGAGGTCCCGAGCCAGCGCGGCCGCGTGGCCGTGATCACCGGCGCCAACACCGGCCTCGGGTTCGACACGGCGAAGGTGCTGGCCGAGCGCGGCGCGACGGTGGTGCTCGCCGTCCGCGACGTCGAAAAGGGCAAGCAGGCGGCCGCCCGGCTCGGCGCGGACGCCGATGTCACCGTGCAACAGCTGGACCTGGCGTCCCTGGAGTCCGTCCGGGCCGCCGCGGCCGACCTGCACGCCACGCTGCCGAAGATCGACCTGCTGATCAACAACGCCGGCGTCATGTACCCGCCGCGCCAGACCACCCGGGACGGCTTCGAGCTGCAGTTCGGCACGAACCACCTCGGGCACTTCGCGCTGACCGGCCTGCTGCTGGACCTGCTGCTGCCGGTCGAGGGGTCCCGGGTGGTGACGGTCGCCAGCATTGCCCACCGCGTCCGCGCGAAGATCCGCTTCGACGATCTCCAGTGGGAGAACTCCTACGACCGCGTGGCGGCCTACGGGCAGGCGAAGCTCGCGAACCTGATGTTCGCCTACGAGCTGCAGCGCCGCCTGGCCCCGCACGGCACGACGACGTCGATCGCGGCGCACCCGGGCGTGGCCCGCACGGAGCTGATGCGGAATTCGCCGGCCGTGCTGCGGGCGGTTTTCCCGGTGGTGGCGCCGTTGTTCACCCAGAGCTCGGAGCGCGGGGCGCTGCCGGTCCTGCGCGCGGCAACGGACCCCGCCGCCCTCGGTGGCCAGTACTACGGCCCGGCGGGCCTGGGCGGTTACCGCGGGCGCCCCGAGGTGGTGGCCTCGAGCCCGCAGTCCTACGACGCGTCGGTCCAGCGGCGGCTGTGGGCGGTTTCGGAGGAGCTGACCGAGGTCAAGTTCCCGGTCGGGTGAGCGGGGCTACCGGTTCAGCCGGTGAGGGTGCCCTCGGGACGCGTGATTCCGGAGCCGGCACGTGTGATGGCAACGTCGACACGCGTGATCAGGGCGACGACACGGCGGCCCACCCCGTGTCGACCCTTCAATCACGTGTGCCGACCCTGGAATCACGTGTGCCGGCCTTTCGATCACGCGAGTTCCGCTGCCGGGCGGTGGCCGTTGCCGGAGGCCGGGAGCAGGTGGTAGCCCGCGCGGTCCGGCCGGATGTGGGATCCGCCGGAGGCCGGGTCGGGCAGGCGGTGCGCCGCCGCCGCGATGGCCGCCTCGTCGAGCTGGATGCCCAGGCCGGGGCGGTCGCTGAGGATGAACGCGCCGTCGCCGATCTCGTGGGCCAGGGTGACGCCGACCGGGGGGTGGAGGTCCTGCAGCTCGCTGACCAGGTGGTTGGGCACCGCGGTCGCCGCGTGCACCAGGCCGACCGGGGTCGTGCCGATCGGGCTCACCGGCAGGTCGTGGGCGTGGGCGAGGGCGGCGACCCGCAGGAAGTGGGTGACGCCCCAGCCCGCGGCCGTCTGGACGACGTCGACCGCCCCGGCCGCGATCAGCGGCCGGTGCTGTTCCAGCCCGGTGAGGTTCTCCCCGGTCGCGACCGAGGCGCGGACACCCCGGCCGACCGCCGCGTGGCCGTCCACGTCCCAGCGCCGCACCGGTTCCTCGATCCAGGTCAGGTCGAGGGTCCGTTCGAGCTCGGCGATGTGCCGGACGGCCTGCTTGCGCGTCCAGTTCTCGTTGACGTCCAGCATCAGCCCCGGCCGGCCGCCGCCCGCTTCGGACAGGACGTCGCGGACCAGGGCGAGCCGCCGGTGGTCGCGGTCGATGTCCAGCCCGCCCTTGAGCTTCGCCGCGCGCAGCCCGTGGCCGGCGTAGGTCCGGTACAGCGCCGCCAGCTCGTCGTCGTCCAGTGCGATGTCGAGACCCGAGGCGTAGGCGGGCACGCGGCGGTCCCGCCCGCCGAGCAGCCGCCACAGCGGTTCGCCCGCCAGCTGCGCCTTGATGTCCCACAACGCCGTGTCGAAGCCGCCGATGGTGCCGAACACCGCGCCGGCGTGCCCCGCCTTGAACGTCCGCCGCAGCATCCGGTCGTAGAGCGCGGTCACGCCCCGCGGGTCTTCGCCTTCGATCGCGGCGAAGACGGTCTCCGCCTCCACGTGGGCACCGAGCCCGACGCCGGTGACGCCTTCGTCGGTTTCGACGACGACGAGCGGCATCCGGACGACACCGCCGGCGTGGACGCCGTTGGCGTCACCGATCGGGCGGCCCCAGTCCTGGACGGTCGTGAGGGCCCGGAAGCCAGTGATCCGCATGTCATCCCTTCGTGGACCCGGCGGTGACCCCGTCGGCGATCTGGCGTTGCAGGAACAGGTAGACGAGCAGCACCGGCACCGCGGCGATCAGCACCCCGGCCGCGAAGGTGGGGATGTCGGCGGAGTACTGCCCGCGCAGCGCCGTCACCCCGACCATCAGCGTGCGGTGCTCCGCGGACGGCATCAGCAGCAGCGAGATCAGGACGTCGTTCCAGCAGAAGAGCGCGTTGAGCACGCCGACCGACAGCAGTGCCGGGGCACCCAGCGGCAGCATGATCCGCCAGTAGACGCCGTAGACGGTGGTGCCGTCGACGCGGGCGGCGTCGACGATCTCCGACGGCACCGCCGAGTAGAAGCTGGTCATCAGGAACACCGTGAACGGCAGGAACTGCGCCACGTAGGCGAGCACCAGCCCGGGGTAGGTGTCGATGAGCCCGGTGCCCGCCATGATCCGCGCCAGCGGCACCATGATCACCTGGAACGGCACGAACAGCGCGGCGAGGATGCCCAGGAACACCACCGACGACCCGCGGAAGCGCAGCCGCCCGAGCGCGAAGCCCGCCATCGACCCGAGCAGCAGCAGGATCGCGACCGAGCACACCACGACGACGACCGAGTTGAAGAAGTACCGCGACATCCCCACGCTCGTCCACGCCCGGGCGATGTTGTCCCAGCGCAGCGAGCCGGCCGGGGCGAACCGGTCGAGGGTGTATTCGCGGCGGTCCTTCATGGCGACGTTCGCGGTGAACACCAGCGGGTAGATCGTCGCCAGGGCCAGCGCGGCCATCGGGACGGCGGCGAGCCACTTCGTGAGCCGGGAAGCCGACATCAGTCCTCCCTCCCCGCGCGGCGCAGGATGCCGATCTGGGCCAGGCCGACCACGAGCATGATCAGGAACAGCACGGTGGACGCCGCGGAGGCGAGCGCGGGCTGGTTCAGGTTCCCCTGCTGGAACCAGACGTAGTACTCGGGCAGGTAGGTCGACCCCGCCGGGCCGCCCGCGGTCATCACGTACAGCAGGCCGAACATCGAGGTCAGCATCCCGATCATGGTGGTGACGAAGACGAACTGGATGGTCCGGGACAGGCCGGGGACGATCACGTGCCGGATGGTCTGCAGCAGCGACGCACCGTCCACTTTGGCCGCGTCCAGCAGCGAGGAGTCCAAAGTGGAAAACCCGGCCAGGAAGACGACCAGCGCCATGCCGAACGTCGCCCAGACGTGCACCCCGACGACGGCGAAGATCGCCACCCCCGGGTTCCCGAGCCAGTCCACCGGGCCGAGACCGACCAGGCCGAGCAGGGCGTTGACCGGCCCGTCGAAGGCCAGCAGCAGGTTGAAGATCGCCCCGACGATCACCGGGGAGAGCACGGCCGGGAAGAAGTAGACGCCGCGGTAGACCCGGTGGCCCGGCACCTTCAGGTGGATGAAGGTGGCGAGCAGGCCGGGAACGGCGACGGCGACCGGGAGCAGCAGCACGAGCAGCCCGACGTTGCGCAGGGCCGTGCGGAACAGCGGATCGTGGAACAGCGTCACGTAGTTGTCGAAGCCGACGGCCGTGCCGTTGCGGTCGCCGTCCCCGGTGAAGGAGAAGTTGACGCCGAGCAGCAGCGGCCACAGCCGCAGCAGCAGGACGACCAGCACGGCCGGGGCGACGAGGACGAGCGGGGCGAAGCGCTCGAGCCGCGTTCCGCGGGCGCGGCGGGCCCGCGCGGGCCGGGCGGTGGGCCGGGCCGGAGCCCGGTCCACCGCGGCGGGGGAGTAACCGGTCACGCTCCTCAGCCCTTGTCCGACGCGGCCAGCTGCTGCAGCACCTCGTCGACCCCGATCGACCCGCTCAGCAGCTGCTGCGAGAGCCGGCCCATGAGGTCGAGCGTCTTCGAGGAGAGGGCGACGTGCAGGGCGGGCTTGCCGGTCTTGACCTGCGAGACGATCGTCGCCACGGCCGGGCCGCCCGCCGAGACGTCGATCGAGGTGTCCGCGGCGATCGCGCCGCTGTCGGCGAAGAAGGACTTCAAGGCGTCGGTCGAGCTCAGCGAGCGGACCAGGTCCGCGGCCAGTTTGGGATCCTTCGTCCCCTTCGCGACCGCGTAGCCGATGCCGCCGTCGTAGGGCAGGGTCGGCGTGGCGGCCGGGTTGACCTGCGGTGCGGTCATCACGCCGACCTTGTCCGCGCCGAGGAACTCGGCGAAGTCCTTCCAGTGCCCGACGTCGGACATCAGGCCGATGACGTTGGCGGCCTTGCCGGACTGGAAGAGCGCGAACGCGTCGTTGAACATCGCGGTGGAGTTGGGGCCGTCGGTGTTCAGCCCGGTGTCGCCGGCCTGCTTCCAGAGCTCGAAGATCCGCTTGACGTCCGGCGAGGTCCAGTCGCGCTTGCCGGCGATCCAGTCGGTGTACTCCTGCGGCGTCAGGGTCGCCGTACCCAGTGCCGACAGCCAGAACTGGATCCCGGCGCCCTCCTTGTTGCCCAGCGCGAGGCACTTCGCGCCGGTCTTGGCGGCGATGGTGCCGCAGTCGCGGACGAACTCCTCCCAGGTCCGCGGCGGGGCGGCGGGGTCGAGCCCGGCCTTCTCGTAGAGCCCCTTGTCGTAGTAGACCGGGTGGCCCTGCAGGGTGACCGGCTCGGCGTAGACCTTCCCGTCCTTGGCGAAGGCGTCCCAGCCGGCCAGCCGCGACCGGTCGTCGGCGACGTAGGAGTCCAGCGGCTCGAGGTCGGCGACGCGGTCGCGGATCTGGCCGCCGCCGTTGAAGAGCATGACGTCCGGCCCCCGCTTGGCCTGGATCGCCGCGCCCAGGAGGGTGTAGTACTGGTCGTAGGGCTGGGCCACGAACTCCACGGTGACGCCGGGGTGCTGCTCGGCGAACGCGGCCTTGGCCTTCGCCACGTAGCTCGCGGCCTTCGCGTCGCCGGATTTCCAGTCCCAGACCACGAGCTTGCCGCTCGCGCCGCCGGTCGGGTTGGCCGGGCCGGCGGCGCTTCCGCAGCCCGCGGTCAACGCCAGCGCCGCCACCAGGGCGGCCGAGAACAGTGTGCGCTGCTTCATCGCTGCTCACTTCTCCAGACGGTGGCCGGACGGGGAGTGGCCCGGCACGGTGCGGCAAAACGTAACTCGTATGACGTATGACGTCAACGTTGCCGCTGTGTAAGCTTCTCGCGTGCGTCCGGCGGAGGTCGGGCGCAGTGCGACCGGAGGAACGATGACGGCTTCAGACCGGCAGCCCGCTGCCCCCGAGTGGGCGCGCCGCCCGGCGAACCTGGCGAGCGCGGTCACCGCCGAACTGGTGGAGCGCGTCGTGCGCGGGGTCCACCCGTCCGGGACGTCGCTGCCTGCCGAACCGGTGCTGTGCGAGAGCTTCTCGGTCAGCCGGACCGTGGTCCGCGAGGCGGTGAAACTGCTGCAGGCGAAAGGCCTGGTCCAGGTCCGCCAGGGCGCGGGCACGGTGGTGAACCCGGCGTCGATGTGGAACATGCTCGACGAGCTCGTGCTGGCCGCGGTGATCGCCGAGGACGAGACCTCGGCCGTCCTGGACGACCTGGTGGTGACGCGCCGGCTGCTCGAATCGGACATGGCGCTGGTCGCCGCCCGGACCGCCGGCCCGGAGGTCGTCGAGCGGCTGGGCGAGCTGGTGGACCTGATGGACGAGCTCGTCGACGACCCCGACGCCTACCGCGAGCAGGACCTCGCCTTCCACGACACGATCATGCAGGTCTCGGGCAACCGCCTCGCCCGTGGCGTGGTGCGCGCGCTGGAGAGCCAGGTCGTCAACACCGCCCGGTACGTGGGACCGGGCGAGCGCGCCCTGTGCGTGGCGTCGAACAAGGGGCACCGCCGCGTCTACGAACGGATCGCGGCGGGGGACGGGGAGGGCGCCGCGAAGGCGATGTTCGACCACATCACCGAAGCGTGGCTCGCGCGCCGCCCCGGCTCCGGCGACCCCGGCCGCCTGGACCGCTGACCGCTTTCCCCGTCCCCGAAGGAGTTCCATGGCCCAGCGTTACGGCATGCTGATCCGCTTGCGCCCGGAGAAGCGCGAGGAGTACCTGCGGCTGCACGCCGCGGTCTGGCCCGGCGTCGAGCGGATGCTGCGGGAGGCCAACATCCGCAACTTCAGCATCTTCCTGCACGACGACCTGCTCTTCGGGTACTACGAATACGTTGGCGAAGACCACGACGCCGATCAGGCGCGCATCGCCGCGGACCCCGAAACGCAGCGCTGGTGGGCGTTGACCGACCCCTGTCAGGAGTCGCTCAGCGAGCGCGAAGGGGGTGCCTGGTGGACGCCGATGCCGGAGGTCTGGCACCTCTCGCCGGAGCCCGCCGAGCGCTCCACCGTGGACGATCCGGCCTAGGCGACCCCGGTCCCGAGCGCCCCGATGTGGCCTTGGTTGCGTCAGACGCGCCGAAGGCCACATCGGGTGCGTTGAAGTCGGCTCTGCTCAGCGCAGCTCGTCGAGCAGCAGGCGCGCGGCCGTCTTCGCGCCGTCGGTGCGGATCGCGTCGCCCAGCGCCGCCGCCCGGGCGCGGGTTTCCGGTGCCAGCGCCGTTTCGAAGGCCGCGGTCAGGGAGGCGAACGTGGCGGCCGGGCCGTCGAGGGCGGCGCCGACCCGGTGCGCGGCCACCTGACCGGCCCAGTACGGGTTGTCCGCCAACCGGATCGGGACCACCACCTGCGGCACGCCCGCCCGCGCGGCCGTCTGCGTGGTGCCCGCGCCGCCGTGGTGGACCACTGCGGCGAGCCGGCCGAACAGGCGCTGGTGGTTGACGTCGCCGACGGCGAAGCAGTCGTCCACGGCCAGGTCGGCCCAGCCGCGGGAGACGAGCACCCGGTAACCGCGGGCGCGGGCCGCCGCCACCGACCAGCCGGCGATGTCCGGTGCCGGGGTGATGCTGCCGAAGCCCACGTAGACCGGCGGCGGGCCGTCGTCCAGGAACGCCGTCAGCTCGGCGGGCAGCGGGCGCTCGTCCACCCGGGTCCACTGTCCGGTTTGGACCACGTCGAGCCCCTCGGCTTCCGGCCACGGCCCCAGCACCGGGTCCGCCGCCAGCCACGGCCGAGCGGAGTAGACGTGGTCGCGGACGTTGTCCACCGGTGGCAGGCCGAGCGCGGCCCGGTGGGTGTTGAGCGGTTCCCGGAACTGCGTGTTCACCCGCTCGGCGTCCAGCTCCCACCGCGTCGGGTGGTCCGCTCCCGGCTGCTCCGGCCAGCCCGGCCGCGGCGGTGGCGCGTGGTGCGGCGACGGCAGGTTGACCGCCGCGTAGGTCGCGTAGACGTAGCGGATGCCCGCGGCTTCGGCCACCGACCGGGCGGCGACCTGCGCCAGGCCGGCGGCCACCAGTGCGTCGCACCCGTCGGCCGCCGCGGGGAGGACGGCGAACTGCGCCTCGAGCAGCTCGTCCCGGTACCGGGTCAGTTCCGCCGGCGTCGGGGGTGCGGTCGTGCGCATCAACGCCCGGACCGGCGGCCCGACGGGCACCGAGCCGATGCCGAGCCCGGCCAGCCGGTCCGTGAACTCCTCGTCCGGCGGGGTGCACATCCGCACGTCCGCGCCGAGCGCCCGGAGCTCGGTCGCGAGGGCCACCAGCGGTTCGACGTCCCCGCGCGTCCCGTACGTGGACAGCAGTACCCGCGTCACCGCGGTGCCCCGGCGTAGAAGCCGACCGGCATCGTGACGTCGGCGCTTGACGCCCCGCACTCCAGCATCCACAGCGCCGCGGCCGGGCCCAGCTCCCGGCCCAGCGCCCCGAGCGCGGCCGGATCGGGCGCCACCGCGCGCGCCTGCGCCACCCCGCGGGCGAAGGCCGCCGGGTCCCAGCCCTCCGCGTCGGCGTCGCCCAGGGAGCGCGCGCCGCCGGCCAGCGTCATGGCCGGCAGCGGGCCGGGCACGCCCAGCAGGCCGTGCGTGCGCTCGCCCAGCAGGACACCCATCCAGTGCGAGCTTTCCGGCGTGGGCCGGGGCCCGGTCCACCGGGGCCGCCCGTCCATGTCCGGGAGCTTCGCCGGCGAACCGGACACCGCCCAGCGGCCCGCCCACTCCACGGCCAGCCCCGGTGCGCTGCGCGTCGCGGGGTTGTGGAACCGGGCCATGTCCCACCGGTTGCCCACCGCGACCGCGGCCAGGTCGCGGTGCGGCCAGACCCGCGCTTCCCACCAGAAGCCCCACGGGAACGCCGCGGTGTGCCCCCACCACCAGTCCTCGCCGAGCTCGGGATCGGCGAGTTCGAGGGTCAGGCCGGAGAACGAGCGGACGCCGTGCGGGCTCGGGCGCTCGACCCGCGGGGCCGCCATGGCCGCGAGCGACTCCGGCCGAACCAGCCCGCGGTCGCCACGGGCGGTGCGCAGCAGGGACTGCAGCAGCCGCGCGAAATCCGCCGCGCTGGTGTACATCCCGACGCCCGGGTAGGCCTCGGTCCGCAGGGGCGGGCTCGGCACGCACCAGTCGCCGAACGCGGCGTACCCGGTGGCGCCACCGGGATTCCCGGTGCCGTCGTCGATGCTCGTGCCCGCCATTCCGGCAGGCGCGAACACCTCCCGGTGGACGCGGGCCGCGTACGGCTCGCCCGCCAGGTGCTCGACCACCCCGCCGAGCACGCCGACCCCGAAGCTGGAGTACACATAGGACCCCGGCGCCGTCGTCAGCGGCCGCGCGCCGCCGTACTCGACGGCGCGGCCGGTCTCGTGCCGCCGCCGGACGTAGTCGAGGATCGGCTCGGCCGGCGCCGTCGGCGCGACCGCGGTGACGATGTCGCCGGAGTAGCCGCCCTGGTGGGCGGCCAGCATCGCGGTGGTGACGGGCGCCGCTTCCGGGCCGCGCAGGCCCGCGGGCAGCACCTGGTCGACCGGCGTGTCCAGCCCGGCCAGCCCGGCCTCGACGAGCTGCAGGAACGCCAGGCCGGTGACGGGCTTGGTGAGCGAGCCGGCCGGGGCGACGGTCCCGGCGGTCATCGGCGTGCGCGTGGCCAGGTCCGCGAACCCGGTCGCGGCCGTGCGCAGGTCGTCGCTCGTCGCCACCGCGACGGCGACGCCGGGCGTGCCGGTGACCGCGGCCAGCCGGGGCAGCACGGTGTCCAGCGCCGCCATCACGTCGTCGAGCATGCTCATCCCTCGGTGGTGTTGTAGTTGACGATCCGCGCCACCATCAGGGCACGGGCCCCGGCCAGCGGGCTGGCGGCGTCGCGGCGCGCCACGTCCGGCAGCCGGTGGGCCTGCTCCGCGGTGACGGCCACCATGCCCCAGAGCGCGTTGAAGCCCGCGGGGTCGGCCGGCTTCTCCGCGGCGGCCTGGACAGTCGCGACGCCGTTTTCGCCGGTCACCGCCAGCGCGCCCATCTGCCGCAGCACGCCGGGATCCCGCTCTTCGGCGGCCACCACGCTCCAGCCCGCCACGTCCGTCTGCCGCACCGCCGCGAGCAGGCCGGCCACGTCGCTGACGACGATGTCGGGCAGGACCAGCGCCACCGGGCCCCGCGTCAGCGGCAGGGCGCACCGGATCGCCCCGTCGAGCCCCGGTTCGGCCACGTCGTCCTGGTAGACGAAGACCAGCTGGAAGGTCCCGGCGTAGCGGGCCAGGTACTTCACCGTGTCCAGCTTGTGCGGGCCGATCACGACGACCACGCGCACGCTGAGCCCGCTCTTCACCAGCTCCACCACGGCCTCCAGGCTGCGGTCCAGCACGGTGATCCCGGGCGCGAGGCAGTGCAGCTCCTTCGCGTACGGCGCGCCGAAGCGTGTCCCGAACCCGGCGCAGGGCAGGATGACCGAAACATCGGGGGCGTTCACCGCAGCCGCACCTGGAGGGCGACCCGGTGCCGGGCCCGCGGCAGCGGCACCCACGCCGCCTCGGCCACCGGCGTCACGGCCGGGAACCGCTCGAACAAGCTCCGCAGCGCGACCTCGGCCTCGAGCTTCGCCAGCGCGACCCCGAGGCAGAAGTGCGGCCCCCACCCGAATCCGACACTGCCCTCCCGGCCGCCGTGCTCGGCCTGCCAGCGCACGTCCGCGGTGTGCGGGTGCGCGAACTGCGCCGGGTCGCGGTTGGCCGCGCCGAGGACCGCCTGCACCGGGTCGCCCGCCCGGATGCGCACCCCGCCGACCTCCAGGTCCGTGGCCGCGTACCGCAAGCGGGCCAGCTGGACTGGGCCGTCCGTGCGGACCAGCTCGCGCACCGCGGCCGGCCACAGCTGCGGCTCCGCACGCAGCAGCTCCCGCTGGGCCGGGTCGCGCATCAGCGCCAGCGCCGCGTTGGCCAGCATGTTCGCCATCGTTTCGTGCCCCGCGAGCACCAGGAACACCACGAGCGCCACCGCGTCGACGTCGGTCAGGTCGTCCTGGGCGACGACCTCGCTGAGCAGGTCCTCCCGCGGTTCGGCGCGGCGGCGGTCCACCAGCGCGTGGCAGTAGGCGAACATCTCGCCCAGCGTCGGCGTGATCCGCGCCGGGTCGCCGTCCACGAGTACCTTGCCCCAGCGCCACCAGTCCGCCCAGTCCGCTTCGGGCACGCCGACCAGCTCGCACACCACCGCCATGGCCACCGGGTAGGCGTAGTCGTCGAGCAGGTTCGATGTCTCACCCAGGCCGTCGAGCAGCTCGTCGACGATCTCCTGCACCCGCGGGCGCAGCGTGGCGACCCGCGTCGCGCCGAACGCGTGGCTGATGCTCCGGCGCAGCCGCGCGTGCTCGGCGCCGTCGAGGCTGAGCAGGCTCGCCCGCAGGTAGGGCAGGTGCTCCGGGGGCGTGCCCAGCGCGAGGAACGCCTCTTCCTGCGTCTGCGCGCCCCGGCCGGGCAGGCCGGCGGGGTCGTTGCGCACGGCCGGGTCCGCCAGCACGGCGCGGACTTCGGCGCTGCCGGTGACCAGCCAGCCCTCCTCGCCGCCGGCCAGCCGGGCCCGGCAGACCGGCGCCGTGGCCTGGATGCGGTCGTAGCCGCGCATCGGATCGTCGAGGACGGCCGGATCGCGGACGTCCACCACGGGTTCGGACGACATGGAACTCCTCGGGGAAAGAGGGGTCAGCCCTTGAGCGGGCCGCCGTTGATGGCGACGCGGTGACCGAAGCGGGTGTGCGGGTAGTAGTCGTAGGTCGCGTGGTGCTGGACGCAGCGGTTGTCCCAGAACACCAGCGTGTTCGGCTCCCAGCGCACGCGGCAGGCGAGCATCGGCCGGTTCGGCACGAGCGAGAACAGCAGGTCGAGCACGGCCTGGCTTTCGTCGGCCGACAGCTGCGGGATGCGCGAGGTGTAGGCCGGGTTGACGTACAGCAGCGGCCGGTCGGTTTCCGGGTGCCGCACCACCACCGGGTGCTCGCTGACCGGCGGCTCGTACCCCTCCGGGATCTTGTGGCCGCGGAACGCGTGCGCGCCGTCGTGGATCGCGGTCAGCCCGGCCAGCAGTTCCTTCAGCTTCGGCGACAGCATGTCGTAGGCGAGGTGCATGTTCGCGAAGAGCGTGTCGCCGCCGCTGCCCGGCTCGGGCATCCGCGTGATGTGCAGCATCGAGCCCAGCGACGGCTCGGCGTCGGCGGTGCCGTCGGCGTGCCAGCCGTTGCCGAACACGGTGGCCGACTCCGGCGCGGTCGCGACCTCGAGGATGTACGGGTCGCCGTGCTCGGGCGGCGGGTTCACCGGACGCAGCTCGCCGAAGGCCGCGGCGAGCCGCTTGTGGTCCTCGACCGTGATGTCCTGGTCGCGGAACACCAGCACGTGGTGGTCGAGGAAGGCCGTCTTCAGCTCGGTGAGCTGTTCTTCGGTCAGTTCCCGGGTCAGGTCGAGGCCGGTGACCTCGGCGCCGATCACCGGGGTCAGGCCCCGCACCGCCAGTGTCCGGTAGGCGCGCGCCGGCCGCGTCGTGATCCGCTTGACGGCGTCGAGTTCGTACTGCTCCATGGTTTCCTTTCCTCCGGTGGGTCTCACCGTCCGATGGCGGCGGCCAGTTCGGTGACGTGCGGGGTGCGCACGATGCTGTAGTGGGTGGCGGGCAGTTCGTGCCGGCGGCTCGGCTCGGGCAGCAGCTCCCGCCAGCCGTCGCGGTCGGCCACCGGCAGGCCGGGTTCGGGTTCGGTGGCGAGCCAGAGGTGGCTGGGTGTCGCGGTCAGCCGGGGCAGCGCGTGCCCGGCCATGCTGCGGAGGTTGGCCCGGCACGCGCGGGCCAGCCTCCGCGCGTGCTCGCCCGCCGCGCCGCCCGAAGCACCCAGCTCGCGTTCGAAGACCGTCTCCAGCTGGGCCTCGCTGTAGCCGGCGGCGCTCGCGCCCGGCGGTGGCGGGTCGATGAGGTGCAGCGCCCGCACCGGCTGCCCGGCCGCCTCGGCCTCGGCGGCCATCCCGGCCGCGACCCAGGCGCCGAACGACCACCCGGCCAGCTGCCAGGTCCGGCCCGGGACCTGCTTCCGCAGCGCCGCGTAGTAGCGGCCGGCCCGGTCCTCGACGGACCACCCCGGCGGTTCGGGCCTGCTCAGCGCCGGGTCGGCGATCACGCAGACGCCGAGTTCCGGCGGCAGGGCCTCGACGAGCGGCCGGTAGGCGTGGACGTCCCCGCCGACGGGGTGCACGAGGCAGACGGCCTGGCCGCCGGTGCCTTCGCGCCAGACCTGCACGACCACCTCGTCGGCGTCGGCGGCTTCGCCGAGCTTCGCCAGCAGCGCCGCCATCGTGACCTCGGGGCCCAGCCAGGCCAGGTCCAGATCGACGCGGTACAGGCGTTTCACCGAATCGACGACGTCCAGCAGGGTGAGGGAATCGGCGCCGAGGTCGTAAAGCGGGACGTCCGGGTCGAGTTCGGCGACGCCGAGCAGGGCGCGCACCTCCTCGGTGAGGTCCGCTTCGGCCGGTTTCGCCGCCGGCGTGGTGTCGCGTTCGTGGAACCCGCGGGCGGCGTCGAGGCCGGTGGTCGCGACCAGCAGCTGCGGCAGCCCGGTGCCCAGCGCGCGGGCGAAGGTGCGCCGGCCTTCGTCGTCGGTCAGGCCGACGGCCAGGTGGGCCTGGTGCCGGGCGTCGGTTTCCAGGGCCGTGACGGCCATGCCGCTGTCGCGCCAGACGTCCCAGGCGATCGAGAGGCGGGCCGTCGGGCCGTCGCGGTGGGCGAGCGCGTCGAGGAACCCGTTGGCGGCGGCGTAGTCGAGCTGCCCGGTGCCGCCGAACTGCGCGGACAGCGACGAGCAGTGGACGGCGAACGCCGGCCGGTCGCGGGCGATGAGGTCTTCCACGAGGAGGGCGCCGGCGAGTTTGACGCCCTGGGTGCCTGCCCCGCGGGTGGCGATCAGGCCACCGGCCGGGGTGCCCGCCGCGTGGACGATCCCGGTGAGCGGGCCGGGGATGTCCGCCGCGGACGTCCGCGTGAGGTCGGCGGTGAGCAGCTCGACGCGATCGGCCCACGGTTCGAGGGACTCGGGCAGGTACGGGTGGCGCGCGAGCAGGAGCACGCGGCCGGTGGTGCGGGTGAGCAGTTCTTCGGCGACCGCGGTCCCGATGCCGCCGGTGCCGCCGAGGACGAGGTAGGTCCCGTCGGCCGGGGTCCCGGGTTCCGCGGCGGCGACGGGGGCGCTGTCCTGGGCCCACCAGAACCCGGCCCGCCGGGCGACCCGGGCGGGCGGCGTCGGGCCGGTGAGCAGGTCGGCGACGGCGTCGAGAGCGCTGTCTTCGAGGTCGACCCAGTGGCCGGGGACGCCGCTTTCCTGCGGGCCGACGGCGGTGATGCCGGCCAGCAGCCCGGCCTCCGGGCGGGTGACGGCGGTGTTCGCGGGCGCGGCGCCGGCGGAGACCCACCAGGTCCGGACCGGACGGCCGGTGGCGGCCCGCAGGAGGGCGGCGGGGGTGTCGACACAGGCCCGTTTCGCGCGGTTCAGCGATTCTTCGCCGACGGGTCCGGTGATGCCGAGCGGCAGGGTGTGGAGCCAGTCGATTTCGGCGCCCGGCAGGGAATCCAGTACCTGACGCAGCTGCGCGGTGTCGGCGGGGTCGGCTTCGAAGGCGCCGGGGCCCCGGCGGGCGAAGCGGTCTGCGGCGTGCACGCGGACGACGCGCGAGTAGGCGGCGTCGAGTGCGGGCGCGGTCAACGGGCCTTCACCGGAGATGACGAGGGTGCGCCCGGTCGTGGCGGCGCTCGCCGCCCGGCGGAGGCGGACCCAGGTGGGCTGGTGCAGCCAGCCGGCTTCGGGCAGGCGAGTGGTGGCGGCCCGCCGCGGGAAGTCGAAGTCCCGGGCGTCGAAGGCCGGCGGCGGGAAGTCCCACGGCGCGGGAGCCGGGGCCTGACCCCAGTCGACCGAAGCGCCGTCCGACCAGGCGGCCGCCCGCTCCGCGGCATTTTCGCCGGCCGGCGCCGAGCCCGGGGCCGATGCCTCCCGGGGTTCGGCGGTGCGCAGGTACTCGACCGCGGAGGCCGCGTCTTCGCAGGCCGCCGCGATGCGCCAGCGACCATCCGGCCGGCCGGACTGCAGGTGCCGTAGAACGTCCACATAGGACTCCGGGTGGGCCGACAGGTACGTCGCCACCCGGGCCGCGTCGAGCCGCAGGGCCGCGGCGCTGCGGGCCGAAAGCACCAGACACCGCACCGGTTCCGGGCGCGACGGCGCACCCGGGCGGACCGACTCGAGCACCACGTGCGCGTTCGTCCCGCCGATGCCGAAGCTGCTCACCCCCGCCACCCGCGGGCCCGCGGGCCACGGTTCGGCGGCCGTCGGCACCCGGAACGGGCCCAGGTCCAGCGCCGGGTTGGCCGCCCGGAAGTCCACCGTCGGCGGCACCACCCCGTGGTGCACCGCCAACGTCGCCCGGATCAGGCCCACCACCCCGGCCGCCGCGCCGAGGTGGCCGAGCTGGCTCTTCACCGATGAAAGCGCGCACGTCGAGACGTCGGGCATCGCCTCGCGCAGGGCCGCCACCTCGATCGGGTCGCCGAGGCGGGTGCCCGTTCCGTGCGTCTCCACGTACCCCACGTCGGCGCCCGAGCGCCCGGCCCGCCGCAGCGCGGCCCGGATCGCCGCGCGCTGGCCCGCGGGCGAAGGTGCGCTGTAGCCCTGCTTCACCGCGCCGTCGTTGGTCAGTGCCGAGCCCGTGATCACCGAATACACCGTGTCGCCGTCCCGGCGGGCCGCCGAAAGCGGCTTCAGCACCACCACGCCGACGCCGCTCGCGCCCACCGTGCCGTCCGCGTCGTCGCTGAACGGGCGGCAGTGCCCGTCCGGCGAAAAGATGTGCTGAGGCCGGTACCGGTACCCCTCGGCCAGGGTGACGTCGACGAGCACGCCGCCGGCCAGCATCACCTCCGCCTCGCCACCGCGCAGCATCGCCGCCGCCTGGTGGACCGCGACCAGCGAGCTCGAGCACGCCGTCTGGGTGGTCAGCGCCGGACCGGTCAGGTCGAGGTGGTAGGCGACCTTCGTGGCGAGGAAGTCCTTCTCGTGGTGCAGGGCCAGCTGGAAGCCGTCCGGCAGCGCGGCCGGGTCGGCCTCGCGCAGCAGCTGCTGGAAGTAGGTGTCCTCACCGCAACCCGCGATCAGCCCGACGCCGGCCCCCGAAGTGATCCCGGCGTGCGCCAGCGCCTCCACGCACGCCATCAGCAGCTGCCGCTGCTGCGGGTCCATCAGCGCCGCATCGCGCCGGCTGATCCCGAAGTGCTCCGGGTCGAACGCCAGCGGATCGGCCAGCAGGCTGCGCGCGCCGACCAGGCCGTCCGCCGCCGGAAACTCTTCGATGCCGCGACGGCCCGAGACGACCAGGTCCCAGAACGCCGCCAGGTCCCGCGCACCGGGCAGCCGCACCGCCATGCCGACGACGGCCACCGGCTCGTCGGCCGCGGCACGGGCGGACGAAGCGGCGGCGGCCGGGCCGCTTTCGAGGTGCCGCGTCAGGTCCCGGAGCGTGACGTGCTCGAAGAGGTCCGCCACGGTGAACCGGTACCCGGCTTCGGCGCAGCGCAGGTGGAACTTCATCAGCGACAGCGAACTCGCGCCGGCGGCGAAGAACGTCTCGTCGGGACCGATCGGCGCCCCGGTCACCTCTTCGAACAGCACCGCCAGCTCGCTCGACGGCACCTCCGCCGCCCGGCGGAGGTCCGTCCCCGGTGCCAGGGGAGCGGCGTCCCGGTCCAGCTTCCCGCTGGGCGTGCGCGGCAGGGTGCCGACGACCCGGAAGCGGTCCACCCGCGCGTGCGGCGGCAGCAGCGGCACCAGGAAATCCGCCAGCTCGGCCGCGGACGGCGTCCGGCGGCACTCCAGGAACGCGGCGAGCCGGTCGCCCTGCGGTGCGACGACGGCGTTGACGACGTCCGGGTGCCGCAGCAGCGCCGCCTCGACCTGCCCGAGTTCGAGGCGGTGGCCGCTGAGCTTGACCTGCCGGTCGGCCCGGCCGTCGAAGTGCAGCAGCCCGGCGCGGTCGAAGTGCGCGAGGTCGCCGCTGCGGTAGTACAGCTCCGGCAGCTCGGCGAACTTCTCGGGAGCCGCTTCGCCGAGGTAGCAGCGGTTCGCCGGGAGGCCCCCGATGAGCAGCTCGCCGATCTGCCCCGCCGGCAGGGGCGCACCGGACGCGTCGGCGACCCGCAGGACCACGCCCGCCACCGGACGGCCGATGGCGGGCCGCTCGGGCCACGAAGCCGGATCGCCGTCGAGGGTCAGCGCGCTGACGACGTGCGTTTCGGTCGGCCCGTAGTGGTTGTGCAGCCGCGCGCCGGGCAGCCCGGCGAACCAGCGGCGGATCGCCGGCGTGCACACCAGCTGCTCGCCGGCGGTGATCACGTCTCGCAGGCGCGCCGGGTACCGCCCGAGCCGGACGCCGTGCTCGGCCAGCAGCTGCAACGCGACGTACGGCAGGAAGATCCGCTCGATGCCGGCGGTGTCCAGCTGCGCCAGCAGCGCCGGGACGTCGTGGCGCCAGTCCGGCCGGATCAGGTGCAGCCGTCCGCCGCCGCAGAGGGTCGTGAAGATCTCCTGGAACGACACGTCGAACGACAGCATCGAGAACTGCTGCGTCACCGCGGGCGGCGCGTCCTGCCACTGCAGCAGGTTGGCCAGCGTGCGGTCCGGGACGCGCACGCCCTTCGGCACCCCGGTCGAGCCCGAGGTGAACAGCGTGTAGAGCGGACGTCCGGCGTGCCGGGCCGGGACGTCCGGCACCGGCCCGCCGCCGAGCGTGACGTACCGCTGTTCGACGTCGGTCTCGAACGTTTCGCCCGGGGCGAGCAGGACACAGCGCGGCCGGACGCGCGCGAGCATGGCGTGCAGCAGTTCCGGCGGGTACGCGGGATCCAGCGGCACGGCGGTGATGTTCCGCCGGGCCAGCGCGAGGAGCGCCACGACGTGCTCGGCCGACGGCCGGAAGTACAGCGCGATGTCCGTGGCGTCCTCGGGCAGGGTGGCCGCGAGCCGGGCCGCGTGCGCGTCCAGTTCGGCGTAGGTCAGTGTCGTGTCGCCGCTCAGCGCCGGCGCGCCGGGCGTGCGGGCGACCTGCCGCGCGAAGCCCTCGGCCACGGTTTCCCACGTCAGGACGGCCTCGGCACCACGGCCGTTGTCACGGCGCTCCGGAGTCCGGGCGTCGCCGTGCAGGGCACGGTCGAAGACTTCGCCGAGGGCCGTCGCTTCGGCTTCGGTGAAGTGGCCTTCGCCGTATTCCCAGAGGCAGTCGAAGCCGTCCGGCCGTTCCACCACCGACAGGGTGAGCGCGCACTTCGCCTCGGCCGCTTCGATCCACTGTGGACTGACCAGGCAGCCGGGCAGGCTCAGCGCGCCGAAGTCGGTGTTCTCCAGGACGAACAGGTAGTCGAAGGCCGCGTAGCCGGGGTCGAGGTCGGCGAAGGCGACGTCCTGGCCGTCCAGCGCCGCACCCGAAGCTTCGCCCAGCCGGCGGAGCTGGGCGGCCAGGTCCTCGCCCGGGTCCACGGTGAGCGGCAGCCGGACGGTGTTGGCGAACATCCCGACACTGTCTTCGAACGCCCGCACCGGCCGGTTCGCGACCGGCGCCGCGATCCGGGGCCGCGTCCGCCCGGTCACCGCGTAGAGGCTCCACGCGAACACGCCGAGCAGGAGCTGGAACCGCGTCAGGCCCAGTTCGGCGGCCCACTCGTCGACGCGCGCACGGTCGATGCGGGTCGTGTGCAGGCGCCCGGCCAGTGACGCTTCGCCGAGGGGCTCGGCGTCGTCGACCCGGTCGGTCAGCCGGTCGCGGTAGCCGGGGGAGGCGAACCAGCGGGACTGCCACGCGGCGAAGTCGAACGGCGTGTACGCGTCCGGCCGCGGCTCGGCGCCGGACAGCTCGCGGAACAGGACGTTCAGCGACCAGCCGTCGACCGCGATGTGGTGCAGGCACAGCAAAAGGGTGCCGTCGGGTCGCCAGGCGGCCCGCAGCAGCCGGCCCGAGGCCAGGTCGAAGGGCGCGGTGAAGAAGTCGCCGGAGGGTTCGGTCCACGGGTCGTAGGGCGCCTTTGCCACCTGCCGCAGACCGTCGGCGGTCGCTTCGAACGCGGTGCGCAGCGCGAGGTGCCGCTCCACCAGCGCGCGGACGTCCCGGCGCAGGGTGTCGACGTCCGGGGTGCCGGTGACCTCGAAGGCGAGCGGCACGTGGTAGGCCGTGGAAGCCGGATTCCGTTGCTGCAGCAGCCAAAGCCGCTGCTGTTCGCTGGTGGCCGGGGCCGTCGGCGCGGTCGTCGGCGGCGCCGGGTCCGGGTAGGCCGCCCGCCCGGCGGCCGCCACGGCCGCGGCGAGGTCGGCGAAGGTCCCGCGTTGGACGACCGAAGGCGGCAGGTCCGTGCCCCAGCGCTCCCGGATCGCGAACCGCAGCCGCAGCGCCTTGAGCGAGTCGCCCCCGGACCGCAGCCACGTGTCGCCGGGACGGAGGTCCGGGACGTCGAGAATCTCCGTGACCACGGCCAGGACTTCGCGCTCCCACTCGGTCGCCTCGCCGCCGGTGTCCGGCCGCCACGGCGAAAACGCGCCCGCCAGCAACGCGGCTTCGTCGACCTTCCCGTTCGCGTTCCGGGGCAGCTCGCCGACGCGGAAGACGTGGTGGGGCCGCATGTAGGACGGCACGGTTTCGTCCAGGTGCGCTTCGAACGCGTCGAAGGACAGCTCGCCGGCCACGACGAAGGCGAGCAGCTCGGCCGTGGCCGCGCGGCGCACGGCCACGTGGGCCTGCCGGATCTCCGGGTGCGAAAGCAGCCGCTGCTCCAGCTCGCCGGGCTCGATCCGGAACCCGCGGACCTTCACCTGCCGGTCGGTGCGCCCGACGTAGGCGTACCGCCCGCCCGGCAGCACCCGGACCAGGTCACCGGTGCGGTAGAACCGCGCGCGGCCCTCGTCCAGCCACGGCAGCCGGACGAACCGCTGCCCGGTTTCCGCGGGCAGGCCGCGGTAGCCGAGCGCGACCCCGGCGCCGGAGAGGTACAGCTCGGCGACCTCGCCTTCGGTGGCGACGCGCTCGTCCGGGGTGACGGCGACCGCGCCGGTGCCCGGCAGCGGGCGGCCGATCGGCACGACGTCGCCGTCGAAGCCGCGGGGGATGGTGTAGCTGAGCGCGAAGGTCGTCGTTTCGGTGGGGCCGTAGCCGTTCTGCAGCCGCGTCGGCGACTCCGGGTTGGCCCGGTACCAGCGGCGGATCAGCGGGGCGTTGAGCTGCTCGCCGCCGATGACGACCCGGCGCACGGTCGAGAAGCTGCCCGGCACGGTCTCGGCGACCGCGTTGAACAGCGTCGCGGTGACGAACATCGTGTCGATGCGTTCGCGGACGAGCGCGTCGGCGAACGCCTGCGGGTCGCGGACGGTCTCGTCGTCGAGGACCACGCACGTGCCGCCGGTCAGCAGCGGTACCCAGACCTCGAAGCTGAGCGCGTCGAAGGCGGGGTTGGCCAGGCACGCGAACCGGGTGCCGATGTCGAGCCAGCCGGGCTCGGCCAGGCGCAGGATCCCGGCGTCGCGCACCTCGACGCCCTTCGGCCGGCCCGTGGTGCCCGAGGTGGCGAAGAGGAACGACGCCGGCGCGGGCTCCTCGGGGATCCCGGCCTCGACCGGGATCAGGTCGGGCAGCTCGTCCTCGAGCACCGCGACCGCGCCCGCGTCGGCGAGGATGGCGTCCCGGCGCGCGGGCGGGCTCAGCCGGTCGAGCGGGACGACCTGGCCGCCGAGGCGCAGCACGCCCAGCATGACCTGGACCAGTTCCGCCGAGCGCGGCAGGGCGACGGCGACCGCGTCGCCGGGGCGGACTCCCCGGCGGGCCAGCGAGTCCGCGACGGCGGCGGCGCCCGCGTTGAGCTCGGCGTAGGTGAGGCGGCGGGTGCCGTCGGACACGGCGAGGGCGTCCGGGTGCCGCTGGGCCCGGTCGTGGACGCGGCGGGCGATCGAGGTCATCGGGCCGCCAGCTCGGCCGAGATCAGCTTGGCGACCAGCGGCAGCGCGTCGCTTTCCAGCATGTCCCAGTGCCCGCAGTCCGCGGGGACCACCTCGAACCCGCCGCGGGCCCGGCGGCGCCAGAACTCGGCGGCGCCGGGGACGGTGTCCTCGCCGACGGCCTGCACGAACACCACTCGCGCGGCCGTTTCGCCGGGATCGTGCTCGCGCGCGGTCCGCCGGTTGTGGTTGTACGTGCGGTGGTAGCGCTCGATCTGCGCGTCCTCGATGCCGGGGTACATCCCGTTGAAGCGGACCAGCTTCTCGCGGAACTCGGCCGCGGGCACCGGCTCGATCGCCGCCTTCGCGGCCGGGTCGTCGGTGGCGGTCGTGTCGAGCAGGACGACGCTCACGCGCGGGTGGTGCTCCGCGAGCCGCCGCCCCATCTCGTAGGCGACCAGGCCGCCGTAGGAAAGTCCACAGAGGACCAAGGTCTCCCCGGGGCGCGGGCCGACGAGCCGCAGGTACTCCTCGGCCATCGCCTCGACGCTCGGGAGCGGTTCTTCGCCCGGGTTGAGGCCGGGGGACTGGATGCCGAGCACCCCGGCGTCCTCGGGCAGGGCGGCGCTGAGCGGCAGGTAGCAGAACGCGGTGCCGCCCGCCGGGTGCACGCACACGACCCGGGCGTCGCCGTCGCCGCGGCGGAACTCGATCAGGCTGCCGCTCTCCGGCGGGCGGTCCGCGCGCAGCAGCGCGGCCTGCGCCTCGATGGTGGGGTGCAGGATGACGTCCCGGATCGGCAGCTCGCGGCCGAATTCCGCGCCGATCGCGTGGGCCAGCTTGATCGCCGAGATCGACGTGCCGCCGACGTCGAAGAAGCCGTCCGAGACCCCGATCGCGGGGTGCAGCAGCAGGTCCCGCCAGATCTTCAGCAGCGCCAGCTCGACGTGGTCGCGCGGGGCGGTGGTGTTGACCGCGGCGGGCGCGCTCGAGCGGGCGCGGGCCAGCACGGCGTCGCGGTCGAGCTTGCCGCTGCGGTTCAGGGGCAGCCGGTCGAACCCGGCGAACACCGATGGGATCATGTAGTCCGGCAGCCGCCCGGCCAGCGCGGCCCGCCACTCGTGCGGGGTCCGGCTTTCCCCGGCGACGCCGGCGACGAGCCGGGGCTCGCCTTCGCGGTCCACCAGCACGGCGGCTTCCCGCACGCCGGGGACGGCCAGCAGCGCGGCGGTCACCTCGCCGGGTTCGATGCGGAAGCCGCGCAGCTTGATCTGGTCGTCGCGGCGGCCGGCGTACTCTGCTTCGCCGTCGGGCAGCCACCGGGCCAGGTCGCCGGTGCGGTACATCCGCTCGCCGGGGACGAACGGGTCCGCCACGAACCGCTCGGCCGTGAGCCCCGGCCGGTGCAGGTAGCCGCGGGCCAGGCAGTCGCCGGCCAGGAAGACCTCGCCCGCCACGCCCGGCGGCACCGGGCGCAGCCGGTCGTCCAGCAGGTACAGCCGCGAGCCGGGCAGCGGGCGTCCGATCGGGGCCGGGCGGTCGCGTGGCTGCGGGTCGAAGTGCGCGGTGGCGTAGAGCGTGGCTTCGGTCGGCCCGTAGCCGAAACAGATCCGCAGGCCGGGCAGCGCCGCGGCGAACCGGGCGAGGGCGGCCTCCGGCAATGGTTCGACGCCGGTGAGCAGCTGCCGCAGGGCCAGCCCGTGCAGGCGCGCGGGATCTTCGTCGGCCCACCGGACGTACGCGGGCGGCAGGAACGCCTGCACCACCCGGTGTTCCCGTAGCCACGCCATCAGCGCCGCCGGATCGGGCCGGACGTCCTCGGGCACGACGTGCAGCACGGCGCCGGTGGTCAGGGGCAGCAGTAGTTCGTGCACCGAGGCGTCGAAGCCGATGCTCGACCAGGCCGACGTCGCTTCACCGGGGGTGGCCCCGAAGCGGTCGAGCCATTGGTCGAACAGGGCGAGGACACTGTGGTGGGTGACCTCGACCCCTTTCGGCCGCCCGGTCGAGCCCGACGTGTAGATCACGTAGGCGGTGTCGCCGGGCTCGGTTCCGGCCGGTCTCCGGGTTTCGTCGCCTTCGGCCTCGAGAGCGTCGAGGTTGGTGACGTCGGCGCCGAGGACCAGCACCGGGCACGCGTCCTCGACCATCGCCGCCCGCCGCGCGGCCGGCTGGGCCGGGTCGAGCGGGAGGTAGGCGGCCCCGGTCTTCAGCACGGCCAGCACGGCGGTGACCAGCTCCCTCGACCGTCCACTGAGGACGCCGACGACCCGGCCCCGGCCGGCCCCGCGGGCGCGCAGCGCGTTCGCCAGCTTCGTGCTGCGGCGGTCCAGCTCGCCGTAGGTGTGCGTGCGGCCGTCGCAGACGAGCGCGGGGGCGTCCGGGGTCGTGTCGGCGTGGGCGGTGAACCGGTCGACCAGCCCACCCGGACGCCGGTTCGGCCGCGGCCCGGTGCTCCAGGAGGTGAGGATCTCGCGGCGTTCGGCGTCGTCGAGGAGCTCGTGCTCCGCGATGGGGGCGTCCGGCCGGGCGGCCAGCTGGTCCAGCAGCCGGACGAGGTACCGGGCGTACCGCTCGGCGGTGGCGTGGTCGAAGAGGGCGACGGCGTAGTCGAGGTGCCCGAGAACGTCGCCGTCTTCGTCGGCGAGGCCGAGAGCGAGGTCGAACTTCGCGGGGGCGTGCTCGACGTCGAGGGGTTCGACGGTCACGCCGGGCAGTTCCAGCAGGTCGCGCTGGGTCGGCACCCAGGCGAACATCGTCTGGAACAGCGGCGTGTGCGCCGGGCTGCGTGGCGGGTTCACGAGCTCGACGACCCGTTCGAACGGCAGCTCGACGTGGCCGATGGCGCCCCGCAGGGCCGCGCGGACCTCCTTGAGCAGGGTGGCCCCGGTGCGGGCACCCGAGAGCTCGGCCCGCACGGCGAGGGTGTTGACGAAGAACCCGAGCGTGTCGGGGTGCTCGCCGGCGGCGCCGCGGTTGGCGGCCGGGACGCCGACAACGATGTCAGTTTGCGCGGAAAGTCGGGATAGCAGGATGTACCAGCAGGTCAGGATGGTGGAGTAGAGCGTGACACCATGCTCGCGCGCCACCGTCTTGAGCCGCGCGGTGAGATCGGGCCCGAGGCGCACCGGCACCCGCGCGCCGCGGAAGTCCTGCCGGGGCGGCCGCGGCCGGTCGGCGGGCAGCTCCAGCACCGGTGGGACGCCGTCGAGCCGTTCCCGCCAGTAGGCCTGGTGCGGCGCCGGCCCGTCGCCGGCCAGCCAGTCCTGCTGCGCCCGCGCGTGTTCGCGGTAGGGCCGCGCGGGCGGCAGGCCGGCGTCCGCGCCGCTCGACTCGGCGGCGTAGAGGAGGCCGAGTTCGCGCAGCAGCAGGGTCCGGGACCAGCCGTCGAAGACGACGTGGTGGACGGTGATCAGCAGGACGTGTTCCTCGTCGCCGTCCCGGAACTGTCGGTGCTCCCCGGTAGCGTGGAGACCGGGGGGCGGCGCCCCGACCAGCACCCGCGCCCGCGCCAGCGGCGCCCGCGTCAGGTCGAACGGCTCGAGCGCCTCCCGGCGCCGCAGCTCGGCCGCTTCGGCCGGCCGCCCGGTGACGTCGGTGACGACGCACGGAAACCCGTGGCCGGCGGGTTCGACCACCTGCACCGGGCTCCCGTCCTCGACGACGATCCGGGTGCGCAGGGCTTCGTGGCGGTCGGCGAGGGCGGCGAAGGCCCGTTGCAGCGCTTCGCGGTCAAGCGGCCCCCGCAGGGCGAAGGCCATCGTCTCGTTGTAGGCCGGCCCGGCACCGTCCAACTGGGAAACTGTCCAAAGGCGCTGCTGACCGGACGACAGCGGGGCGGACACACGCATCGGGGACGGCCTTTCCAGGCGGGGCGGGCGAACCGGTACTGCTTTGTGCCGTCGCGGCCGAGTCGGGGAAACGCTCTCTGTCTGTGGCGCAAGTTAACACCACACCATCGGGTGAAGACGAGGGCTGACAAAAGTTTGCCCGGAAGTCCCTGTGTGCTGCCCCGCCCCGGGCTCAGCGGGTCAGGAACCCGCCGTCGACGAACAGGTCGTGGCCGTTGATCCCGCCGTTGCCCAGCAGGAAGTCGGTCGCGTCGGCGATCTCGGCCATGGTGACCAGCCGCCCGATGGGCGTCCGCGAAGCCTGCGCCCCGAGGTCGGCGTCACGCCAGCGGGGGCTGTCGCCCACCAGACCCGGGTGCAGGGCGTTGACCCGGTGCGGCGCGAGCTCGACGGCGAGGGTCTTCACCAGCCCGGTGACGGCGCTGTTGAAGGTGGTGATGACGGTGGAACCGGGGTAGGGCCGCTCCTTGGCCAGGCCGCCGAAGAGGACGACGGAAGCCTCCGGCGTGAAGTGCTCTCGGAGCACTCTGACGGCTTCGGCGTAACCGACCAGCTTCGTCGTCACCGCGGTGATCGCCTCGGCGATGTCGAAGTTCCGCAACGTGTTCGGACGCTGGTGGCTGGCCGTGATGACCAGGTGGTCGAGGGACGGCACGCCGGCGGCCGAGGCGGCGACGGTCTCCGGTCGCGAGAGGTCCAGCCCGAAACCGGTCGCGGTGGGCGAAATCTCCTTGGCGACGGCTTCGGCGCGGCCGGCGTCGCGCCCGGCGAGCACCACGGTGCCGCCCCGGTCCGCGTGCCGCTGGGCGATGAAGCGGCCGAGGCCGTCGGTGCCGCCGATGATCATCGTGGTGCTCATGAGCTCTCCTCCGGGTCTTGTTGACCACTTGGTCATTAAGCAGCATAAGCCGCTTGTTGACCACTTGGTAAATTGGGGCGGTGACCCGACGACCCCATCGCCGCGACCCGGAAGGCCACCGCCAGGCCATCCTGGAAGCGGCCCGCACCTGCTTCGGCGAACGCGGCTTCGCCCGCGCGACGGTGCGGGACATCGCCGCCCGCGCCGGCGTCACCCACGGCCTGGTCCTGCGCCAGTTCGGCTCGAAGGAGCAGCTGTTCCTCGCCGCGGTGCCGGGCCACCGCGAGCTCGACGCGGTGATCGCCGGCGACCCGGAAACGCTGCCCGAGCGGGTCGCGCAGGCCTACGTGACGCGGATGGAGGCCGACGCCGCGGTCGACCCGCTCGTGGTCCTGCTGCGCAGCATCGCCTCCGACCAGCAGGCGGCGGCGAAGCTGTACGGCGCGATGGAAGCGAGCAGCATCCGGGCCTACCGCGAGGTCATCGACGGCGAAGACGTCGCCGCCCGCGTCGCGATGCTCGGCGCGCAGCTCATCGGCGTGACCGTCAACCGGTACATCGCCCGCACCGGGCCGCTGGCCGAGCTGCCGGTGCCGGCGCTGACCGGGCACCTGGCCCGCGTCCTGCGGCACATCCTCTTCGGCCCCTGACACCGGCGCTGAGAACGGCACTGAGAACGGCACTGACACCGGCACTGTCGACGGACTGTCGAAGAGTTGTCGACGGCGGGCCCGATGATGCGCCGGTGAAAGCCGGGGGCAGGGGAGGCTCGCGATGGTGGCTGGTCAGCACCTTCATCCGGTGGCGTCCGGGCGCGGTGCGCCGCTGGGACCGCCGCTGCTGGAGCGCGAGGCCCAGCTGGGGTCGCTGCGCCGGGCGCTGGCGGGCCGCGGGCACGTCGTCCTGGTGCGGGGCGAGGCCGGCGCCGGGAAGTCGGCCCTGGTCCGGCACTTCCTCGGTGAATGCGGCGGCCGGACCGGCACCTGGGTCGGGCTGTGCGATCCGCTGCGGCGGCCGCCGGCCCCGCTGCGCCGCGACACCTCGTCGCCCGCCGGCGGCGAGGTCGCGGACCTGCTCGCCGCCCCGCACGGCGACCCGGCCTGGCCCACGGCGTTGCTCGACGCGGTGTCGCGCGGGCCGGACCGGACGGTCCTGGTCTTCGAGGACCTGCACTGGGGCGACGACGACGCGCTGGACCTCGCGGTGTTCCTCGGCCGGCGGATCGCCGGGCTGCCGCTGGTCCTGGTGCTGACCTACCGGGACGACGAGCTCGGCCCGCTGCACCCGCTGCACCACGCCCTCGCCCAGCTCCCGTCGGAGCACGTCACGACCGTGACGCTGCCGCCGTTGTCCCTCGGCGCCGTCACCGAGCTCGCCCGGCCGTCCGGGCTCGAGGCGGGCCCGGTGTTCGAGCTGTCCGGCGGCAACCCGCTGTGCGCCGCGGAACTGCTCGCGGCAGGCACGCTGGAGGTCCCGCCGCGCATCCGCGCGTTGACGTTCGCGCGGCTGGCCGGGCTGTCCGAGGACGGGCGGGCGGTGGCCCGGCTGGCCGCCGCGCACCCGGACGGCGTCGAACCGTGGCGGCTGGACGAAGCCGCCGGGACGCCGGGGAATGCGCTCGAAGACTGCCTCTCTTCGGGACTGCTCGTGCTGCGGGACGGGCGCTTGGCCTTCCGGCAGGAACTGTCCCGCCGGGTCGTCCGGGAAGCCTGCGGCCCGGTCCACCAGGCCGGTCCGGCTGCGGACGTGGCCTGCTCGGCGATGCGGTACACCGTCTCCCGGGACCGGGCGCGGGCCGGCGCCGCGATCGCCCGCGCGCTGGATTCCGCCGCCGATCCCGGCACCCGCCGCCGCCTTCGTGCCGTGCGGTCGCTGCTGCACCTGCACCACGGGGCGTGGGCGGACGCGGAGGCCGACGCCGTCGCCGTGGCCGGCACCGGTGACCAGGCCGGGGCGCTGGCCGGTTCCGTGCTGCGGCGGATCCGGGCCCGGCGTGGCCTGCCGCCGGAGGGACCGGTCGGGCCGGGCCACGGCGGCGAGCCGGCCGCCGAAGCCGCCGTGGCCGCGGCCGAGCAGAGCTGGTGGCGGGACTTCGCCATCCCCGACCCGGCGCCCCTGCGCCGGGCCTTGGAAACCGCATGGGACCAACGGCATCCTTGGCGCGCCGGAGAGCTCGCGTGGTGGTTGCACCGCGCGGGGGCGGCGCCGCCGGTGGCGGACTGGTACGCCGAGCCGTACCTGCTGATGCTGCACGGGAACTGGCGGCAGGCCGCCGCGGCGTGGGCCGCGCTCGGCTGCCCGTTCGAGGAGGCGGAGGCGCTGGGCGCGGCCGGCGACGGGCGCGCCCTCCGGCTGTTCGACGAGCTGGGCGCGACGGCGGCCGCCGCCCGGCTGCGGCTCGCGAACCCGTCCCGCGCCGGGACTTCCGGCCCGTGCGTGCTCACCGGCCGGCAGCGGGAAGTGCTGAGCCACCTGGCCGACGGCGCGAGCAATGCGGACATCGCCGCCGCGCTCGGCATTTCGGTGCGGACCGTCGACCACCACGTGGCCGCGGTGCTGATGAGGCTTTCGGTCGGGTCGCGGCGGGAGGCCGTCGCCGCGGCCGCGCGGCTGGGCATCGGCCTAGGCAATTCCCCTGTGGACGGTCCGGGAAGTTGGGCAGTCACTACCGATTCCCGGCGCCGCGGCCGCTGGCAGGGTGAACCGCGATCCGGGTCGCACTCCTGACCGGCCCGGTGCCGGAACCCGAGCTGGTGAAGGGAGATGAAATGGAAATCATGGCCAACCTCGAGCTCTCGGACCTCGATCTGGACGAGCTCGACGTGACTTCGCTGCGCGACACCGTGGCGTTGCCGGAGACCGGCGCCTCGTCCAGTGGCGCCTGCCCGCAGAGCGGCTCCTGCCGCCACTGCAACGTGACGTGACGATCGGAACCGGTGGCACCTCCGCACGCGGGGGTGCCACCCCTCGACCGCGGGGGAGGCGGGAATGGCACGAACACTGAGCGAACGGGAACCGGTCCTCGCCGGGAGCGACGTCGTGGTCGCATCCCACGCGCTGGTAAGGGTTTCCGCGCTGCCGTACTGGCCGGCCACCGAAGCGATGCAGACCTTCCGCGACCTCCTCGACGCGCTGACGGCGTGCGAACTCCGCCTGGCGCGGCTGGTTCCCGAGCTCGAACAACAGCTGTACCGGTCCCGGCCGGGGCATTCCGAGCGGTTCCACCGCCAGGTCGTCCTGCCGCTCCGGCGGAACATCCACAATGGACGGACGGTGTCGCGGGCGCTCCAGGACGCCGCCGCCGTGCTGCACCCCCGGGTGCCCGCCCTGCCCGCCTGGCTGGCGGCCGTCGAGGACCGGGACCGGCTGCGGCGGGAGCTGGCCGGCCACGCCGGCCCGGCGCTGGCGGACGAGCGGGCCGCGATGGCCGCGGTGTGCGCCTCCGAACCGCTCCGCCGCGCGGCCGCGTCCTCCGGCGCCGACCTGCTGTACGGGCTGGAGCGAGCGGCGGCCGCCGGGGCGGCGCCGGGAGCCCGGGTGCGCAAGGCCGAACCCAAGATCCTGCGCCAGGCGTTGCGCGCCACCACGAAGACCAGCCCGCGGTCCTGGTACACCGCCGTCGGCTGGGGCGTGTGGGACCACGGCGACCGCACCCTCGGCCGGCTCGACCGGCGGGCGGTCACCCGGCCCGACCAGGGGCTGCTCAGCTGGGTGCTCTGGGCCCTGCTCGCCCGCCCCGACGTCCGCTGGCAGGTACCGCACCGGAGCGCGCCGGGGCTGACCCTCGAACCGGGGCACGTGACGTTCCGGCGGGACCGCCCCGCGGTGTCCGCCCGGTACATCGGCAGCATCGAGCAGCGGGTGCGGCTGCCGCGGACCGCCACCCTCGACGTCGTCGTGGCCCGCCTCCGCGCCGCGGGGACCGGCGGCGTCCGGCTGGGCTCGTTGCTGACCGAGGTCACCGGCCGCCTGCCGGGTGGCGAGGACGCCGCCGCCGCGGTCACCGGCTACCTCGACCGGCTGGCCGACGAGCAGCTGCTGGTGCCGTCGGCCCCGGTGGACCCGCAGGCGCTCGACCCGCTGCCCGCACTGGCGGACTGGGCCGATCGGGCCGGCTGCCCCGAGGAGGCCGCGATCCTGCGGAGCGTCGGCCGGGAAAGCCGGGCGTACGCCGGGGTGGCGGCGCGGGACCGGCACGCGGCCGACGAACGGCTCGAGCGGCTCTGGGCCCGGCTCAGCTCCCTGGTGGGGGCGCCGCCGCTGGGGCGCCCGGTGTCGCCGGTGAAGGAGGACGTCGTGCTCCGGGGCCGGTTCGCGCTCGGCCGGGCGTTCGGCTCGGACGTCCGGCACGACCTGGCCAGGCTGGCGCCGTTGACCGAGCTGTTCGACGGGGCGGTCGTCCTCCGCGCATTGCTGCGCCGGCGGCTGCTCGACGCCGGCGGCCGCTGCCGGCTGATCGACGTGGTCCCGGAGGCCGCGCAGCTGTGGGCGGCCGCGGGCCGGGTCGGTGCCGACGGCACCGTCTCGCCGGGGGAGCAGCCGTTGCCGCCCGAGCTCACCGACCTCGCCGCGCTGCGCGCGGAGGTCACTGCGGCCGTCCGGGCGGGCGCCGTGCGGGACGGCGAGGTCGAAATTCCGGACCCCGTGCTCGCCGAGGTGGCCGCCGCGCTGCCGGCCTGGCTGCGGTGCCGTTCGGCGTCGCACGCCTACTTCGTCCAGCCGGCCGGGCGCGCGCTCCCGGACCCCCGGAAAGCGGTCCAGTGGTGCGTCAACCAGGTCGGCGACGGCTGGGGCCGCTACAGCAGCCGCTTCCTGCACTGGCTCGACCCCGAGCTGGCCGAGCGGATCACCCGCAGCACCCGCGCGGCCCTCGGCGACCGGCGGATCGTGCAGTACCGGCCGGTCGTCGAGTCGAACGTGAACGTGCACCCGCTGCTGTTCGCCGACGAGGTCGGCGAGGACCCGGCCTGGGCCGGGCTGCGGCCCGACGACCTGGACCTGGTGCACGATCCCCGTACCGGTGCCGTGCACCTGCGGGTGCGCGGCACCGGCGAGGCGATCAACGTGCTGTACCTCGGTTTCGTCCTCGCCCCGGTGCTGCCCGACCGGGCGATCCCGCTGTACCTCGACCTCGGCACCAGCCTCGCGACCTTCGGCCACCTCGCGCCCGTGGAGCCGCTCCGGTTCGCCGGGCGGCCGGTGCGGCGGCGGCCCCGGCTGCGCTACCGCGGCCTGGTGCTGGCCCGGCGCTCCTGGACGCTCGAGACCGAAACGGTCGCGGAGTGGGAAACCGAGCTCCGGGCCGAGGGCGACGTCCCGGTGCACGCCGTCGCGCGCTGGTCGGCCGGGCTGGGGCTGCCGGGCACCGCGTTCCTGCGCAGTGCCGACCGGCCGCCGTTCGGCACCGATCCCGAAGTCCTCCGGAAGTACCTCACGGCCACGAAACCGCACTTCGCCGATCTGCGGAGCGCGCTGCACCTGCGGTGCCTGCGCGCGTGGCTGAGCCGGCACGAAGGTCCGGCACGCATCGAAGAAGCCCTCCCGGAGCCGGGCAGCGGACCGGGTGACGGCCGCGCCGTCGAGCTCATCGTCGAAACCTACCGAAGGAGCGGATGACCCGTGTCCGGCTCGCTCGATGTCGTGGTCTACCACTACGACGACGTCAAGGCGCCGCTGCTGCGCGACGCCGTGCTGCCCGCGCTGGCGGACCTGCCGGACGGCGTCACCGCCCACCTGCAGCGCGGCTGGCTGCACGGGCCGCACGTGCGCGTCCGGCTCGACGGACCGCGGGCTTCGGTGGAGTCCGCCGCCGAAGCCCTCACCGGACGGCTGGCCCGCCACGTCTCGGCGTTCCCGTCGACCGCGAAGCTGGACCGGCGGCAGCTGCTCGACCGGTCGGTCGCGGCCGGCCGCGCGGAGCTCGTCCCGCCGCCCTACGAGCCCTTCGTCGCCGACAACACGGTCCGCACGGAAGTCCCGGATCCGGCCGTGCTGGCGCGCGCCCCCGGCTGGCCGGCGACCGCCGTCACCAAGGCGGCGTTGTTGCGCGCGGGCCTGCCGGCCCTGGCGGCGACGCTCGCGGAGGTCGGCGCCGGAGGCGACTCGGCAGGCGCCCGCGTCCGGGCCACGGTGGTCGCGCTGGCGGCGAACGCCGAGGCGTGGCCGCTCGGCATCGCCGACGGTCAGCTGTCGTTCCGCTCGCACCTCGAGCACTACCTGCACCACCACGACCCGGGCGGGGCGAGGCGCGCCAAGCACGCCGAGGTGTGGGCGCGGCACGGGGACCGGATCTGCGACCTGGTCTCGGCGGTCCGCGGCAGCAGGCCGGCCGGTTCGCCTGCCGACGCGTGGTACCGGTGGAGCGTGGCCGCGCGCCGGATGGCGGCGCTGGCCTCGGCGGAGAGCGAAGACGCCGTGCGCAACACCTCACGCGCGGACCTGCTTCGCTTGGCGGCGGCGTTCGCCGACCCGTCGGTGCGGGGGCAGTACGGCGACGACGTCAGCGAGTTCCACCGATCGCTGCGGCACCGCAGGCCGGCCGCCGGCGAGCGGCGGTGGTTCGAGATCGACCGCTTCTGCACCAACATGCTGTACCAGCTGCTGGCGGTCGCGGACGTGACGCCCGCCGAGCGGTACCTGGCCGCCGCCCTGGTCTGCGCGGCCGTGGAAAAGCTGACCGGCGTCACGGCAGAGGAGCTGCTCGGGGCGGAGCCGGTCCGATGAGGACATCCACGGCGTTCCTGCGGCTCCGGCCGCTGGTGCGGGCGACGCCCACGGAAACGGGCATCCACGTCCGCGGCTGGACGACGGCGGTCACGGTCGACGGAGGCCGCGACCTGTGGCGGCTGTGGCAACGTCTCGGCCCGGCCCTGCGAACCGGGATCCCGGCGGAGGCCGTCGCCGGCCTGGCGGCCCGCCCGGGACCGTGGCGAGCGGCGGCCCGGCTGGTGGAAGCGTTGTCGGAACACGGTTTGCTGGCGGAAGGACCGCAGCCGCCGGCGCCCGGCTGGCTCGACGAGGCGGCGGCGCACCCGGAGCAGGCCCGCCACCGCCTCACGGAGGCGGAAGTGACGGTGCTGGGCGAGGGCCCGGTGGCCGCGGCGGCCCACGAGGCATTCGCGATGGCCGGCGTCTCGGCACGGCCGGGCCCGGCGGCGGGAGACCCGCGCTTGGTGACGGTTTGTGCGGCGGGCGCGGAGGGGGCACCGACGGTGGTGGCGGCCGCCGGGCGCGAGCACGGTTTCGTGACCCACCCGGCGATGCACGGGAGCCTGGGCGGTGGGTTCGGGGTCGCGGCGCTGGGGCGGGCGGCTGCTGGGCAGGAGCCTGGATCGGCGGCGGGCGTGAGTGGTGTTGCGGGGCTGGGGTCGGTGGTGGCTGCGGGTCCGGTGGGCAGTGGGAGTGGTGCCGCGGGTGGTGCGGCGGCGGCAGCGGTGCTTGCTGCTGGGCAGGAGCTTGGGTCGGCGGCGGGCGGGAGTGGTGTTGCGGGGCTGCGGCCGGTGGCGGCTGCTGGGCCGGTGGGCAGTGGGAGTGGTGCGGCGGCGGCAGCGGTGCTTGCTGCTGGGCAGGAGCCTGGATCGGCGGCGGGCGGGAGTGTTGCCGCGGGGCTCCGGCCGGTGGCGGCTGCTGGGCCGGTGGGCAGTGGGAGTGGTGCGGCGGCGGCAGCGGTGCTTGCTGCTGGGCAGGAGCTTGGGTCGGCGGCGGGCGGGAGTGGTGTTGCGGGGCTCCGGCCGGTGGCGGCTGCTGGGCCGGTGGGCAGTGGGAGTGGTGCGGCGGCGGCAGCGGTGCTTGCTGCTGGGCAGGAGCTTGGATCGGCGGCGGGTGGGAGTGGTGCCGCGGGGCTGGGGTCGGTGGTGGCTGCGGGGCCGGTGGGCGGTGAGGTCGGCGCTGCGGATGCTGCGGCGCCGGGGCCGCTGGTGGCTGCGGGGGCAGTGGCGGGCGGGAGTGGTGCCGCGGCGCCGGAGTCGGTGGTGGCCGCCGGGTCGGAATGCGGGGCGGTGTCTGTCGGGTTCGATGCCGTGCCTTCGATTCCGGTGGCGGTTGGCGGGCCCGAGCCGATGGGCGCCGCCGGAGCGGACCCTGGCTCGGTGGCCGCTCGGCTTGCCGATCGGCTCCGCATTTCCGGTGGGGCGCCCTCGGCTCTGGTCGCGGCTGCCGTCGGGGCGGCCGCGGCCCAGCGGGTCGTCCATGCCGTTGGCGGGCTTTCGCTCGGCCCGCGCGGTTTCTCCGGGGCCACCTGGCCGACCGTGCTGATCGCGACCGCCGAGCCCGTGTCCGTGCGTCACCACCCGTGGGTGCTCGGCGGGCCGGTGCCCGCCAAAGCCGGTGGGCTGCGGCTCGAGCTGCTCGAGGCACTCTGCGACCGGTACCTCGGCCTGCTGCCCGCCCCGGAAACCCGTGCCCTGCCCCAGATTCCCGCCGGGCTGGCGATCTGCCGCACCTCGCTCGGCGTCGGGCTCTCGCCCGCCGCCGCGCGGCTGGATGCGGCCGTGCGGGCTGCCGAACTGATGCTCGGCGGACGGCCGGCCGTCGGTATCAGCGGACCGCACGCCGACGGTGTGCTCCTGCGCCGCGCGGTCTTCGACACCGTCGGACGGCAGGCCGTCGCCGGGCGCGAGGACGAGCGGGGCTGGCTGGCCGATCCGCGGGCGCGGCGGTGGTGGACGGCCCTCACCGTGCGCTTCGGGGTGCCCGCCCGCTGCGCCGTGATGCGGCTGGCGGACGGCGTGCAGGTGGCCCGGGTCGACGCCGACGGCCACGAACTCGGCTGGGCGGTCGAGGCCGACGTGGGCACCGCGGCGATGGCGGCGCTGTTCCTGGCGACCGCGCGCCACCAAGCGCGCCGCGCGGGGGCACCCGCCGACGACCGGCCGGGCACCGTCTGCGGCGCCACCCCGTGGTTCGAACCCCAGCCGGCCACCGAACTCCGGCAAGCCACCGAAATGCGGCTGCAGCAGGCAATGCGCCGCCTGGTGCCCGCCGGACGGCATCCCGGACCCGCCCGCCTGACCGGCTCCCGCGAGCTGGCCGCCGGGCTGGTGGGCTGCGGGTTCGTGATCCGCGGAGAAGGAGCCGACCATGGTTGAGCACGCAGGACGCTGGCTGTCGCCGGACGAAGAACTGACCGGCGGCACCTTGCTCGTGGTCGCCTTCTCGACGTGGTGCGTGGCCGACCTGCGCCGGCTCGCCCGCCGCGCCGAGGACGCCGGAGCGGTGACGCTGCCGGTGCGCCACGACGGCGCCACCACCGTGCTCGGCCCGCTGGTGGGCCCCGGAGCCGCCGGGTGCGTCGAGTGCGTCGAGACCGCCCGCCTGCACACGCACGCGCTGCCCGGATTCGTGGAGCCGCCGGCCTTCACCGGGGCGTTCACCCCGATGAGCCGGGTGGTGGCCGAAGCGCTGGTGGCGGAGATCGGCCGCGATCCGGTCGCCGCGGCCGGGACGGTCTGGCTGATCGACGGCAGTGACGCGACGGTCTCGGCGCACCGCGTGCCGCCGTGGCCCGGCTGCCCGGCGTGCGCCGAACGCGCCGGAAAAGCCGACGGCGAACCGGCGCCGTTCGTACCGGTGCCCCGGCCGCTTCCCGTGCCGGGCCTGCTGCGCGGCCCCAACGAGCTCGCGACCCTGCCCCGGCTGCGGGCGCACCTGGTCGAGCCGCGGTTCGGCCCGGTCGTCGCGGTGCGGTCGTTCCCCGAGCCGCTGCCGGCGGTGACGGCGTCGGCCGCGATGGCCTTCCACGGCGACTTCGAGTGGGGCTACGGCCGCTCCGACACCGTGGAGGGCGCCGAGCGGATCGCCTTGTTCGAGGCGGTCGAACGCCGGCTCGCGCTGCAGCCGTTCACCCGCAACGGCGAGCTGTCGGCGTCCTTCGCCGAACTCGGCCCCGGCCGCGCGGTCGACCCGGCGAGCCTGGGCCTGCCGGACCCGCGCTACGACCACCACCCGGCGTCCCGGGTGACGCCGTACCGGCCCGACCTGCGGACCCGCTGGGTGCGGGGCTGGTCGATGACCTGGGAATCCGCGGTCGCCGTGCCGGCGAACATCGCGTACTACGGCCTGCCGTCGGCGCCGGACGCACCCCGGTTCGTCGACGAGACCTCCAACGGCTGCGGCCTGGGCAACAGCCTGGAAGAAGCCGTGCTGTACGGCCTGTTCGAAGTGGCGGAACGCGATGCCTTCCTGATGGCCTGGTACGCGCGGACCCCGCTGGAGCGGGTCGAGCTCCCGGAGGACGAGCGGGTCTTCCACCTGACCGACCGGCTCGACGAGGCCGGCTACGACCTTCTCCTGTTCGACGCCACCAACGACCTCGGGGTGCCCACGGTCGTCTCGCTGGCGCTGAGCCGCACCGACGATCCGGCCAAGCCGCACGCCTACTTCGCGGCCGGCGCCCACCACGACCCGCGAACCGCGCTGGCGGCGGCGGCCCAGGAGGCGGCCGTCGGCGTCCTCACGCACGCCGTCGTGGCGCGGCGGAGCCGGAGCCGCGAGCGGCTCCTCGAGATGCTCGCCGAGCCGACCGAGGTCCGGACCCTGGACGACCACGTCGCCCTCCACTCGCTGCCCGAAGCCCGCCCGCGCTACGACTTCCTGCTGCACGACGGCGATCCCGCGCCGTGGCAGGAAGTCTGGCCCGCGCCGCGCAACCGGACGGCGGACCTGACGACCGTGCTGACCGGCACGGTGACCCGGTGGGCCGGCCTCGGCCTGGAGACCGTCGTGGTGGACCAGACCGATCCCTGGACGCGGGAGCACCTGGGACTGCACGCGGCGAAGGTGGTGGTCCCGGGTGCCCTGCCGATGGCCTTCGGCTTCGTCCACCAGCGGACGGTGGGCCTGCCGAGGCTGCTGCGGGTGCCCTTCGAGCTGGGCCGGGCGCCCGCGGTCCGCGAGCACGACGAGCTGACGTTGTACCCCCACCCGTTCGGATGAGATGGACCGACAGCGATGACCGGAACGAAGACCGACGAGCGAGTCGTCCGGCCGCTCCTGCGGCGTGACGCGGTGGTGCACCGCCGGGAGGGCGGGGCGTACCTGGACGCCGGCGACGCGAACGCGTGGTTCGCCGGAGCCGCCGCCTACGACGTGGTCGAACGGCTGCTGCCGTACCTGACCGGACGGTACTCGGTGGCCCAGATCTGCCGCGGCCTGCCGCCCCGGCGGCGGGAGGTGGTGCACGAGGTCGTCGCCGCGCTGCTCGAGCGGGGCGTCCTGCTCGACGCCGCGGCGGGGGAGCGGCCCGACCTGCTGGACCGCCGGGTCGCCCGGCTGTTCCGGCCCCAGCTGCGGTACCTGCTGCACCTGGCGGACCGCCCCGAGGAGCGGTTCCACCGCTTCCGGACGGCCCGGGTCCTGGCCACCGGCCAGGGTGCGGCCCTGTACTCGGCGGTGTCGGTCCTGCTGCGCAACGGAGCGGCCGACATCGCCGTCCACCCCGACGACGGCGGCTGGCCCTACGCCGCCGCTCTCGAGGCCGAGGTGGCCCGGCTGCGCGGCCGGGCTATCGGCTGCGACCTGCGGATCGGGGGCGCCGCACCGGAACCGGGCTACGACGTCGTCCTGCGCTGCGTCGAAGCCGGCGGCCCGGCGGCGCTGACCCGGCCGGCGCGTCCGGCCCGGCCGGGCGACCCGCCGCTGCTCGCCGCCGGCGTCGTCGGGGACTGGGCCGTGCTCGGCCCGGCGTGGCGGCCGGGCGAACCGGGCTGCCCGGGTTGCGCGGCCGCCCGGCTGGGGTACGAGGCGGACGACCCGTCGACCGGGCCGGTGCCGCTGACGCCGCTGGTGGCGCGGATGCTGGGCGGCTCGCTCGGCTACGCCGCCTTCGGCCTGCTCACCGGGATCGGCACCGGGGACGCACCCGGCGTGGCGGTCGCGCAGGAGCTGCGCACCCTGCGGACGGTGCGGCTGCCGGTCTCCGCCGGCTGCCCGGTGTGCACCGGCCGGACGGAGCCGGTCGAGCCGGTGCCGGTCCCGCCGCTGGTGACGATCCGCCGCGAGGTGGTCCCCGACCGGCCGGCCGCGACCGTCCGGGCGTTCGCCGACGCCGCGCGCAACCGCGTCCGGACGCCGATGCCGCCGGCCGCCTACGTTCCCGACTGGGCGGATCGCCCGCTCATCCACTCGACCTACCCGGGAGCGCCGCTCGAACCGCTGCCGTACCCGGCCGCCCCGCCGGAACAGCCGTTCGGGGCCGGCGCGGTGACGCCGACGTCAGGGTTCACCCCGGAGGCGCTCGGCTGGCTGCTCCACCACGCGTACGGGCCCCTGCGGCGGCGGTTCCGCTTCGACTCCAACCGGCTCGCCGGGTCGTACGGCAGTTACGCGGCGGCCGACTGGGCACGCGGGACGGCCAGCGGCGGCGGGCTGTACCCGCTCGAGATCTACTGGCTGTCCGCCGGCGGGATCCGGCACTACGCGGCGTCGCACCACGCCTTCGAGCGCATCGCCGACGACGACGTGACCGGTTTGGTCGCGCGGGCCGTCCCGCACCCCGACGCGCGATCCGCGGCGCACCACCTGGTGATCACCGCGCGCTTCTGGCGCACCCTGTTCAAGTACGCCAACTTCGGCTACCACGTCGGCTCGATGGACCTCGGCGCGCTGCTGGCCAGCATCGCGCACCTGGGCCGGGGGATCGGCTTCCCGCTGCGCAGCCTGCTCTGGTTCGACGACGACGCCCTCAACGGGCTGCTCGGCCTCGACGCCCACGACGAAAGCGTGCTGGCCGTGATCCCGTTGCCGGGCAACGGTGGCGGGCCGGTCCCGGCCGGCTCGCGGCTCGGCGAGCTGCCGTCGGCGGTCGAGGCCTCGCGCACGGTCCGGCACTTCGCGTGGGCCGAACACGTCCACCGGGCGACCATGCTCACCGCGCCGGCCGCGGCCGGCCTCCGCAACCCGGTGCCGGCCGGGGCGGATCCGCCGTCCGGGCCGGTCGTGGCGCTGCCGCCGCTCCCGCCGGAAGGACGGCGGGAGCCGGTGAGCGCGTTGCTCGCGCGCCGCCGGTCGAGCGCCGGCGGGCTCACGGCCACGCCACCGGTGGCACTGGCCGAGCTGGGGCGGGTCCTGAGCGCGGCCGGCGACGCCGGCCCGCGGCGGACCGACGTCCTGCCGGACGACTCGCCGGAGGGCTGGACCCGGCTCTGGGTGCTGGCCACCCACGTCGCCGGGCTGGCCCCCGGCGGGTACCGCTACGACCGGGACCGCCACGCGCTGCGGCCGCACGGTGCGGGAAAGGCGGGCTCGTGGACCGACGCGCTGACGCGGATCGGCTCGAAGCTGCCGAACTACGCCATCCACCAGGTCGCCGCCACGGTCGTCGTCACCGGCAGGCTCGGCGGCGTGCTCGCCCGCTACGGCCGGCGGGGTTACCGGATCCTGACCGCCGAAGCGGGCAGCGTGCTGCAGACCGCTTCCCTGGCCGCGACGGCGGCCGGCCTCGGTTCCGGCGCGGTGCTGGGGCTCGACCACGACGAAATCATCGAGCTGCTCGGTCTTCCGGGTGACGACGAACGCCCCATGGTGTGCCTGCTGATCGGGAGTGAGAACAGTGTCGAAGCCGACTTCGACCAGCCGACCGGCTGACGCCGATCCGCTGGTGTCCGACTGGGTCGGCCTGCACGTCTTCTACCACGGCGACGCCGATCCACTGCTGACCGGCTGGCTGCGGCCCACCGTCGAACGCCTGCGCGCGAGCGGCGCCGCGGCGGGCTACTTCTTCATCCGGTACTGGCTCGAAGGCGACCACGTCCGCGTCCGGGTGCGGCCGGGACCGGGAGTGCGGCGGGACACCGTGGCCGGCCTCCTGGAAGAGGGGATCGCCCGCTACCTCGGCCGGCACCCGTCGGCCGGCCGGGCGCCGGAGCTGCCGGCGGCGGTGCAGCGCGCGTTCTTCCTCGCCGAATACGACCAGTCCACTTGGGACGCCCGGTACGGCTCCGAGGGGACGATTCCGGTGCGCGCCAACAACACCTGGCGCCGGGTCCCGTACGAGCCGGAGTACCGGCGCTACGGCGGGCCGCTCGGCGTCGAGCTGGCCGAATGGCACTTCGAAGTGTCGAGCGACGTCGTGCTGGGCCTGCTGGGTTCGCCGCGGTCGCGCCGGCTGGGCGTGTCGGCCCGGCTGGCCCTCGTCCTCTGCGCGACCTTCCTGGACGACGACGCGGCCATCGCCGGCTTCCTTGCGGGCTACCGGGATTTCTGGCACCGCGGGTACGGCCTCGGCGACGACCCGGACGCGGCCTACGGCGGGGCCTACCGGCGGATGGCGGGCCGGCTCCGGCCCGACGCCGCCGCGATCCTCGCCGCGGCCCGCGGGGGAGGGCCGGACCCGGGGCCGGTCCTCGGCGGCTGGGTGCGGCACTGCCGGCTGCTCCGGGAGCGCGTCACCGAGCTGGCGCGCAGCGGGGGCTACGAGTCGCACGAACGGGACGCGGTGGTCCGCGACGCGAGCGTCGCGCTGCGGGAACTGCTGCCGTCCTTCGTGCACATGACCAACAACCGCCTCGGCATCACCATCGCCGAGGAGGCGTACCTGGCCCACCTGACCCGGTCGGCGGTTTCGAGCCCGCGGCCGGACGCCCGGACGAGCGACGAGGAGACCCCATGATTCACGCCAGCGGACTGGCCAGGACGTTCACCAGCCGCGCCGGCTCGGTCGACGCCGTGCGGGGCGTCGACATCGACGTCGGTGCCGGCGAGCTCGTCGGCTTCCTCGGCCCGAACGGCGCGGGCAAGAGCACGACGCTGCGGATGCTGACGACGCTGCTGCGCCCGACCCGGGGCACCGCGGCGGTGGCCGGGCTCGACCTGCTGGCCGACCCGGCCGGCGTGCGCCGCCGCATCGGCTACGTGGCCCAGGGCGGCGCGACCGCGTCCAACGTCCCGATCGGGGACGAGCTCGTGACGCACGGACGGTTCTACCGCATGCCCAAGGCCGACGCGGTGGCCCGCGCGCAGGCGCTCTACCGGCAGCTCGACCTCGCCGGGCTGGATCGGCGCCCGGCACGGACGCTGTCCGGCGGCCAGCGCCGCCGCGTCGACATCGCGATGGCGCTGATCCACCGGCCCCGGCTGATCTTCCTGGACGAGCCGACGGCCGGGCTCGACCCGCAGAGCCGGAGCAACCTGTGGGAGCACATCCGCGGCCTGCGCGCCGAGCACGGCGTGACGGTGTTCCTCACGACCCACTACCTCGAGGAGGCGGACCAGCTGTGCGACCGCGTGCTGGTGATCGACGCCGGAGCCATCGTCGCCGAAGGGACGCCCGCCGAGCTCAAGCGCAAGGTGTCCGGGGACGCGGTCACGCTCACGATCGCCGACCCCGCCCGGATCGGCGCGGCGACCGGGGTCGTCGCCCGCACCCCGGGTGCCCAGGAGGTGGTGACCGACGGGCCGACCGTGCGCTTCCGCGTCCCCGAGGGCGATGCCGCGCTGCCCGGCCTGCTGCACCACCTCGCCGCCGAGTCGGTTTCGCTGGCCTCGATCGGCGTGCAGCGGCCCACGCTCGACGACGTGTTCTTCGCCCTCACCGGCCGGGCCCTCCGTGAACCGGAGAGCGCCGGAGCCGCCGTTCCCGCCGGAGGTGCCTGATGCTGCTCGACACGTGGCTGGTGTTCGGCCGCGCGGTCCGGCAACTGCGCAGTGTGTTCTGGATCGTCTTCGGCCTCGCGCAACCGGTGCTGTACCTGGGGTTGTTCGCGCCGCTGCTGACGCCGATCGTCAACACCACCCCGGGCCTGCCCGCGGGCAGCGCGTGGCAGATCTTCGTCCCGGCCCTGTTGGTGCAGATGGCCATGGTCGGCGGCCTGTTCGTCGGGTTCGGGCTGCTGGCCGAGTACCGCGAGGGCGTGATCGAGCGGATGCGCGTCACGCCGGTCAGCCGCACCGCCCTGCTGCTGGGCCGGGTGCTGTGCGACAGCGCGGTGACCCTGCTCCAGGGCGGGCTGATGGTGGGCATCGCGGCGGTGTTCGGCCTCCGCGTCCCGCTCGGCGGCGCGGTGGCGGGCCTGCTGCTGATGACGCTGCTGAGCGCGGCGCTGTCCTCGGCGTCCTACGCGGTCGCGATGGCGGTCAAGCGCGAGAACAGGTTCATGCCGCTGCTGAACTCGGCCCTGCTCCCGCTCGTGCTGCTTTCGGGCATCCTGCTGCCGATGCAGCTCGCCCCGGGCTGGCTCCGCTTCCTGTCCCGCGTCAACCCGCTCAGCTACGTCGTGGACGCCGAGCGTGCGGTGTTCCTGGGCGACCTCACCTCGGGCACGGCGGTGCTGGGGAGCGTGATCGCGGTGGTGCTCGCCGTGGTGGCGATCGTGCTGGGGGCGTTGACCTTCCGGCGCCGGAACGAGTGACGGCGCGGCTGTCCGGCCGCGTCGGGGCCGCGCTGTGTTAGCGTTCCCACCGCCCGGCGCGCCCCCAGGCGCCGTCCGATGTGGCCGCTCAGCGGTTCGGGAGGTGCGGTGCCCAGACGCGCGGTGGTGCTTTCGGTCGTGGCCCTGCTCGTGGTGGCCGTGCCGGTCGTCGTCCTGGTGACGACCCGGGCGGACGGCTCGGCGCCGGCCGCCGCGGCGGGCAGATCGGACGCCGCAGCGGCGATCGGGACGACCGTCACCACCCCGCCGTTCACCACGCAGCCGACCCCGGCGAGCACGACGGCCACGTCTTCCGGCGCACCGCCTCCGGCGTCCACGACCGCGTCCGGTGACGCGCCGCTCGCCGGGCGCATCAAGCCGGGCGCGCCCCACTCCGGGGTCGCCACGTTCTACGACACCGACGGCACCGGCGCGTGCGGGTACGACGCGAGCCCGGATCCGTTGAACGCGGCCATGAACGTCGCCGACTTCGAGGGTGCCCAGGCGTGCGGGGCCTACGTCCGGGTCCAGGCGGCCGGCGGCGCGAGCGTGACGGTGCGGATCACCAACCTGTGCCCGGCGCCGTGCCGGGTGGGGCAGCTGGACCTCAACCCCGAGGCGTTCGACCGGCTCGGGGCGCGCGTCCGCGGGGAAATCCCGGTCACCTGGCAGCTGGTGAGCCCGCCGTCGCTGCCGGGCATCTCGCTGCGCTACAAGGAGGGATCGTCCCGGTACTGGTGCGGGATCCAGGTGATCGACCACCGCAACCCGGTGGCAAGACTGGAAGTCCGGGCCGGCGGCAGCTGGAAACGCCTGCAGCGCACCGATTACAACTACTTCCTGTCGGAGAACGGCGCCGGGTGCGGCGGGGCGGTCGCGGTCACCGACGTCTACGGCGAGCGGCTCGTCGTCGACCCGCTGCCGGTCGAGCCGGGTGTCAGCCAGCCGGTGAAGCTGCAGTTCACCCGGCACTGACCGGCGTCAGTCCTCCTCTTCGCCGCTCTTCGACAGGAAGGCCGCGAGGTCGTCGGTGAAGCGCAGGAGCAGGTCGTAGAAGGTCCGGCGGTCCTGCGGGTCCCAGCCGGACAGCGCGTCGCCGAACCAGCCGAGCAGGGTGGTGACGTACCGGTCGGCGATCTCGGCGCCGTCGGCGGTCAGCTCGACCAGCCGGGCGCGCCGGTCGTCGGGGTCGGCCAGGCCGTGGACGAGCCGCCGTCGTTCGAGCACGTGCAGGTGCCGGGTGACGTGCGGCCCGGCGACCCGCATCCGCTCCGCGATCTCGCCGACGCGCATCGCCTTCCCGGTCATGTGCAGGGCGAGGATGATCGACAGGCCGGGGCGGTCGAGGTCGGCTCCGATCCGCTTCATCGCCCGCTCGCCGAAGCCACTGCGGTTCATCAGGTTGCCCAGCTGCAGGAGCCGGGGCAGCACGGCACGCAGGTCGGACACGTCGCCGGCGTCTGTGTCGGCCATCACACCTCTTAGATAGCTAACTTAGGTATATAGTCGGTCGGGTCGGGGGTTGATCCAGCGCATTGTCGCACCTCGAACTTGGATACCTAACTTAGCTATAGGAGCCGTCATGAAGCGAGTTCTGATTTCGGGCGCCAGCATCGCCGGACCGGCCCTGGCCTTCTGGTTGCGGCAGGCCGGGTTCGCGGTGACCGTCGTCGAAAAGGCCGCCGCGCTCCGGGTCGGCGGCTATCCCATCGACATCCGCGGCACGGCGCTGGACGCCGTCGACCGGATGGGGATCCTGCCGCGCCTGCAGGACCTGCACATCTCGACGCGGCGGCTGACGTTCCTCGACGCCGACGGCGGCGAAATCGCGTCGCTGGTCCCGGACGCGGTCATCGGGGGCATCGAAGGGGAAGACCTCGAGATCCGCCGCGGCGACCTGATCCGGACGCTGTACGACCTGGTGCGCGACGACGTCGAGGTCCGCTTCGGCGACACCGTGGAAACCCTCACCGACCACGGCGAAGGGGTCGACGTCACCTTCCGCGGCGGCCGCGCGGAGCGCTACGACCTGGTGATCGGCGCCGACGGCCTGCATTCCCGGACGCGGGAGCTCGCCTTCGGCGACGAAGCACCGTTCCACCACTACCTCGGCTACTGCTTCGCCGGCTTCACCATGCCCAACGACTTCGGGCTGGTCCGCGAGGGGCTCACCTGGAGCACGCCGGGCAAGGGCGCGGCGCTGTACGCCGTGCTCGACAGCGAAGAGGTCCACGGCTTCCTGGTCTCCGCCCGCCCGGAGCCGCCGATGGAGGCGTTCCGGAACCCCGGAGCCCAGCGGGACCTCATCGCCCACACCTTCGAGGGCGAGGGCTGGGAAATCCCGCGCATGGTCGCGGCGATGCGCGAAGCCGACGACCTGTTCTTCGACGTGATCAGCCAGATCCGCATGCCACGCTGGTCGTCCGGCCGGGTCGCGCTCGTCGGCGACGCCGCGCACGCGCCGTCGTTCCTGACCGGCCAGGGCACGAGCCTCGCCCTGGTGGGCGCGTACGTCCTCGGCCACGCGCTGGCGACCATCCCCGACCACACGGCGGCTTTCGCGGCGTACGAGCACCGGGTGCGTGGTTTCGTCGAGGCCAACCAGGCGCTGGTGACCGAAGGCCAGGTGACGCTGTTCCCGGCGACGGCGGAAGCCCTCGAGCGGCGCAACGCCGCGCTGCGGCAGTTCACCGAGGTGCCGCGCGCGCCGAAGCCCGAGCACTCGGCCCTCACCCTGCCGGACTTCCCGGTGCGGGTGCGGTGAGGCGGGCCGGTCCGGTTCGAGGGCAGGCCCCGCCGTCCGCCGGTGGCCTCAGGCGCCCGGGATGATCAGGATCGGGTAGGTCCGGGGGACGACGCACAACGCGGTCGTCGCGAACATCGCGAGCGAGCTGCCGATGCACCTCTCCGCCGGGACGCTTTCCGCCTGGGCCGAGGCGGTGGTCGTCGTGCCGAGCAGGACGCCGGTCGTCAATGCCAGCGCCCCGAGCGCGGCCGTAATCCGTCGCATGGTGGTCCTCCTGTCGTGGAGCCGGTTTCCGATGGCCGGAGGCTGCCCCGGAACCGGGGCGGCCGAACGGCTCCGCGGCCGATCGCACCGGTCCGGGTGACCCCCACAGGGAGCCCGCCACCGCCGGGACGGCCGGGAAAGCACCAGTACGCTGAGGCGAATGAGCACGGTATCCACCCCGGAGCAGTCGATGGTCGAAACCCGGCACCAGACCCGGCTGCTGACCCTGCTGCGGGACGACGGCCCGATGTCGCGGGTCGAGCTGGGGGAGCGGCTGGAGCTGCCGCGCGCCCGGGTGGGTGCCGAGGTGGCGCGGCTCGCGGAGGTCGGGCTCGTCGAGGCCGCCGGGCCCTCGGCCAGCCGGGGCGGCCGCCGGTCGACGCTGGTCCGGCTCGCGGGCGAGCTGCGGGTGCTCGCGGTGGACGTCGGGGCGACGTCGGTCGGCGTGGCGGTCACCGACGCTTCGTGCGAGGTGCTCGCGCACGCGGTCGAGGACTGCGACGTCCGGCAGGGGCCGCACCCGGTGCTGCGGCGGGTCGCCGAGCTCGCGGCGAAGGTCCGCGAAGAGGCGCCCGGCCGGCTGATCGCGGCCGGCATCGGGCTGCCGGGGCCGGTCAGCTTCGCCGAGGGGATGGCCGTCGCGCCGCCGATCATGCCCGGCTGGGACCGGTTCAACGTGCGCGACCACCTGGGCGGGCTGTGGGGCTGCCCGGTCGCGGTGGACAACGACGTCAACACGATGGCGCTCGGGGAGCGGCACGCCGGGGTCGCGCGCTCGACCGACGACCTGATGTTCGTCAAGATCGGCACCGGGATCGGCTGCGGGATCGTGCTCGGCGGCAAGGTCTACCGCGGGGTAGCCGGCACGGCGGGCGACATCGGGCACATCCGGCTCGACGACTTCGGCCCGACCTGCGCGTGCGGCGAGGTCGGCTGCCTGGAGGCCTACTTCGGCGGGGCCGCGCTGGCCCGCGACGGGCTGGCGCTGGCCCGCAGCGGCCGCTCGGCGTTCCTGGCCGAGGCGGCCGCCGAACGCGGCGCGGTCACCGCCCGTGACGTCGGCCGGGCCGCCGCGGCGGGCGACTCCGGCGCGGTCAACCTCATCCGCGACGGCGGACGGCGGCTCGGCCAGGTCATCGCCTCGCTGGTCTGCTTCATCAACCCCGGGATGGTGGTGATCGGCGGCGGGGTGGCCCAGCTCGGGCACCAGCTGCTCGCCGAGGTGCGCAGCGCGGTGTACCGGCGCTCGCTGCCACTGGCCACCGGGAACCTCCCGATCGTGCTGTCCGAGCTGGGCGAGACGGCGGGCGTGATCGGCGCGGCTTGGTCGGCCACCGATCGGGCGTTCACCCTCAGCAGCTGAAGCCGTTCACTGACAGAGCGTTGCTGAACGTGTCCACAGTGTAACGTCAAGATCGGACAGACTTTCGCGTGTTGTGAGCGAAAGTCTGTCTGGTTTCGCACGTCTATCCGGGTGAAAACCCGACTTAACGTCCTGATATCACCTTGACGAGTGATGCCAGTCACCCTACTTTCGCTGCCTGAGCGACAAAGTACGTTCAGGAACAGCGCAAGATGGGGGCATCGTGGCCGTCACCGGAACGAGGCAAGCCGGCTCGGCGAGCCCGCGTACGGCGAACCTGGCCGCGGTCCTGCGGGCGCTGCGCACCGGCCCGCTCTCGCGCACCCAGCTGGCGGCCCGGTGCGGGATCGCGAAGTCCGCGGTGCCCGGCCTGCTCGCCGAGCTCACCGGGCGCGGCCTGGTCCGGCCCGCCGGGGTCCGCTCCGGCGCCGGGCGGCCGAGCCGGCTGGTCGAGCTGCACGGCGAAGACGCGTACGCACTGGCTCTGGGCATCGAGGCCGACCGGCTGTCGGCGCTGGTCACCGATCTGTCCGGCCGGGTGCTGGCCGAGCGGACCGAGGCCGTCGACGTCGCCGCGCTCGGGCTCCCCGCCGGGCTGGACGAACTCGCCCGCCTGGCGCGCCGGGTGCTGCCCGGTCCACCGGTCGGGGTCGCCGTGTCGGTGCCCGGGCTGGTCGACTCGGCCGCCGCCGTGCTGCGGCTCGCCCCGGCGCTGCGCTGGCGGGACGCGGAAATCGCCGGTCTGCTGGCGGCGCGGCTGTCGGTGCCGGCCGATGCCGTCGCCGTGGACAACGACGCCAACCTCGGTGCGCTCGCCGAATCGGCCGCGGGCACCGGGACCGACGTCTTCTACCTCGGCGGCGCGACCGCGGTCGGTGGCGGGTTCGTCTCCCGCGGCACGATCCTCCGTGGTGCGCGCGGCTTCGCGGGCGAGGTCGGGCACCTCGCCGTCGACCCGTCCGGCGAGCGGTGTCCCTGCGGCCGGACGGGCTGCCTGGAAACCAAGGCGAACCCGGCCGCGCTCCTGCGGGCGGCCGCGGCCCCGGGCGACCCGCTGCACGATCCGGCGCCCGGCCTGGACGCCCGGATCGCCCGGCTCACCGACCGCGTCCGGCGCGGCGACCAGCGCGCGCTGACGGCGGTGCACGAACTCGGTGTCGCGCTCGGCGTCGCCCTGTCCACTGTGGTCGACGTGCTCGATCCGGACGTCGTCGTGCTCGGCGGGTACTTCGCCGGGCTGGGGGAGTGGCTGGTCGAGCCGGTCCGCGTCGAGCTCGCGGCCCGGCCGCTCGGCCAGGCCCGGGTGGTGGCCTCCGGTCTCGGCCTGCGGGCCCCGCTGCGGGGCGCCGCGCACCTGGCGGCCGAGCGGCTGTTCGCGAACCCGACGCTCGCCGAGGAGGTCACGGTATGAGAGAGCTTGCGAGCGAACCACTCGACACCGCGCTTCCGGCGCAGGCGGCACCGAGCGCCGGCGAGGTGTGCGCATGAGCCTGCTGTCCGTCCGCGGGATCGTGAAGACGTTCCCCGGGGTCCGCGCCCTCGACGGCGTCGACTTCGACGTCGAACCCGGCGAAGTGCACTGCCTGCTCGGCCAGAACGGCGCCGGGAAGTCGACGCTGATCAAGGTGCTCTCCGGCGCGCACCAGCCCGACACCGGGGAGATCACCTGGCAGGGCGAGCCCGTCACGCTCGGATCGCCGGTCGACGCCCTGCGCCTCGGCATCGCCACCATGTACCAGGAACTCGACCTCGTGCCCGGGCTTTCGGTGGCGGACAACATCTTCCTCGGCCACGAACGCGCCCGGTTCGGCTTCACGCGGATTTCCCAGGCCCGGGCCGAAGCCGCCCGCCTGATGGCCCGGCTCGGCCACCCGGACATCCGGCCGTCGACCGAGGTCGGCAAGCTGCCGGCCGCCGGGCAGCAGCTGGTCTCGATGGCCCGCGCCCTGGCCCACGACGCCCGGCTGCTCGTGATGGACGAACCCACCGCCGCGCTGGCCGGCGAGGAGGTCGACAACCTCTTCCGGATCGTCGGCGAACTGACCGCCGACGGCGTCGCGGTCGTCTACATCTCGCACCGCCTGGAGGAACTGCGCCGGATCGGGCACCGGGTGACCGTGCTCAAGGACGGCCGGACCGTCGGCACCGGCCTCGACGCCCGCACCACGCCGACCGCCGACCTGGTCGCGCTGATGGCCGGACGCCGGGTGGAGACGGTCTTCGGGCCGCGCCACGACGGCCACGGCCGGCCGGAGACGGCGCTCGAAGTCGCGAACCTCACCCGGCACGGCGAGTTCGAGGACGTCAGCTTCACCGTCCACGCCGGCGAGGTCGTCGGCATCGCCGGACTGGTCGGCTCCGGGCGCAGCGAGCTGCTGGAGACGATCTTCGGCGCCCGCAAGGCCGACCGCGGGACCGTGGCGGTGCAGGGAAAGCCGCTCGGCCCCGGGGTCCGGGCGGCGGTCCGGGCGGGCATCGGCCTTGCGCCCGAGGAGCGCAAGAGCCAGGGCCTGCTGCTGGACCTGCCCGTGGTGCACAACGTCACGCTGGCCAGCCTCGGCCGGTACGCGAAGCTCGGCTTCACCGAACGCGCCAAGGAACTGGACGACGCCGGCGCGAGCCTGCGCCGCCTCGACCTGCGGCCCGCCGACCCCCGGCGGATCGTCCGCACGCTCTCCGGCGGCAACCAGCAGAAGGCCGTGCTCGCGCGGTGGCTGGTCCGCGGGTGCCGGGTGCTGCTGCTCGACGAGCCGACGCGCGGCGTCGACGTCGGCGCCCGCGCCGAGCTGTACCGGCTGATCGACGAGCTGGCCGCCACCGGCGTCGCGATCGTGCTGGTGTCCAGCGAAATCCCCGAGGTGCTCGGGTTGTCCGATCGGGTGCTGGTGCTGCGCGAGGGCCGCGTCCTCGCCGACCGGCGCTCCGGCGGGCTGACCGAAGCCGAGGTGCTCGACGTGATTCTCGAGGGGAGCGCGGCATGACCGAAACGCAAGCACCGCCCCAGGAAGCGCTTCCCGCCGAACGGAAGCGGTTCGCCTTCTCCGCCGACCCGCGGCTGCTCGGCCTGGCGGGCGTGCTGGTCGTCCTGTGCCTGGTCGGCCAGTTCACCCGGCCCGAGCTGTTCTTCACCGAAAGCAACATCTCGACGATCCTGCGGCTGGCCGCGGCGATCGGCGTGGTCAGCGTCGGGATGACGTTCGTGATCATCAGCGGCGGCATCGACCTGTCCGTCGGCTCGATGGTCGGCCTGGCCGGCGTCTGGCTGACGACCCTGGCGACCCAGTCGTACGGCCCGTGGGTGATGGTCCTGTGTGGACTGGCCGTCGGGCTCGGCTGCGGGCTGGTCAACGGCGTGCTGGTCGCCTACGGCAAGGTCGTGCCGTTCATCGCGACGCTGGCGATGTACGTCTCGGCGCGCGGGCTGGCCGAGCGGATCAGCGGCCGGCGCACCCAGGTCGTCGCCGACCGGGACTTCCTCGCCTTCTTCCGCGGCGGCTTCCTCGGGATCCCGACGCTGATCTGGCTGTTCGCGCTGGTCTTCGCGGTCGGCTGGGTGGTGCTCAACCGCACCACGTTCGGGCGCCGGACGTACGCGGTCGGCGGCAACGCCGAGGCGTCGCGGCTGGCGGGGATCAACGTCAAGCGCCACCTCGCGCTCGTCTACGGGGTGGCCGGGCTGTGCTGCGGGATCGCGGCGCTCATGGTCGTCGCGCGGACGACCGCGGGCGCGTCGACCAACGGCATGTTCTACGAGCTCGACGCGATCGCGGCGGTGGTCATCGGCGGCACGCTGCTGACCGGCGGCCGCGGCTCGCTCATCGGCACGCTGGTCGGCGTGCTGATCTTCACGGTGCTGTCGAACATCTTCACGCTGAACAACCTGGACACCGACATCCAGAACATCGCCAAGGGCGTGATCATCGTGCTCGCCGTGCTCTTGCAGTTCCGGGCCAGGAAAGCCAGGACCGGTAGTCAGTAACACCGATGGAGGTCAACATGGCCGAACACCCCTTCCTCGGCCGCCGGGGATTCCTGCTGGGCGGGGCCGCGGTCGGCGCCGGTGCGCTGCTGGCCGGCTGCACGTCGAACACGCCGGCGAACTCGGAGTCCAACGCACCGGTCGCCAACGCGGGCAACAACGCCCAGCCGGGCAAGCCGATCACCATCGGCTTCTCCGCGCCGGCCGCCGACCACGGCTGGATCGCGGCGATCACCAAGAACGCCAAGGCCCAGGCGCAGAAGTTCAGCGAGGTGAAGTTCACCGCGACCGAAGGCACCAACGACGTCAACCAGCAGATCTCCCAGGTGGAGACGCTGATCAACGCCAAAGTCGACGTCCTGGTGATCCTGCCCTTCGACGGCAAGGCACTCACCGCGGTCGGCCAGCAGGCGATGGACGCCGGCATCCCGGTGATCAACCTCGACCGCATCTTCGACACCCCGCTGGCCTATAGAACCTGGATCGGCGGCGACAACTACCGGATGGGCGTCAACGCGGGCAACTACATCGCCGCGGAGCTCAAGAAGAAGAACGTCGCCAACCCGATCATCGGCGAGGTCGCCGGGATCGACTCGCTGCCGCTGACCCAGGAACGCAGCAAGGGCTTCAAGGACGCGCTCGGCCGCGCCGGGTTCAAGGTCGGGCCGCGCGTCTCGGCGCAGTTCACGTCGGAGTCGGGCGAGCAGCAGACGGCGAACCTGCTCCAGGGCGCACCGAAGCTGGACGCGCTGTGGAACCACGACGACGACCAGGGCATCGGCGTCAACGCGGCGATCGACACCGCGGGCCGCAAGGAGTTCATCATGGTCGGCGGCGCGGGGTCGAAGAACATGATGAACCTGATCAAGGCCGACTCGTCACCGATCAAGGCGACCGTGCTCTACAGCCCGTCGATGGCCTCGACGGCGATCGCGCTGGCCCGGCTGCTCGGGCAGGGCAAGGGGATCGGCGACCTGGCCGAGCACGACATCCCGGCCGAGATCACCACCTACTCGGCGGTCGTGACCAAGGAGAACGTCGACCAGTACCTCGACGTCGGCTTCGATTCCTGACTTCGCAAGGCACACGACAAAGGAGGGGCATGAGCCGGGAAACCATCGGGATCGGCATGGTGGGCCACGCGTTCATGGGTGCGGTGCACTCGCACGCCTGGCGCAGCGTCCACCGGTTCTTCGACCCACCGCTGGTGCCGCGGCTCGCCGTCCTCGGCGGCCGCGACGAGGACCGGGCCCGCGCGGCGGCGGAGAAGTTCGGCTGGGAAGACGTCGAGACCGACTGGCGGAAGCTCGTCACCCGGGACGACGTCGGCCTGGTCGACGTCTGCACCCCGGGGGACAGCCACGCCGAGATCGCGATCGCCGCGCTGGCCGCCGGGAAGCACGTGCTGTGCGAGAAACCCCTGGCCAACTCGGTTGCCGAGGCCGAAGCGATGGCCGAGGCGGCGCGGCGGGCCCGGGACCGCGGGGTCCGGGCCATGGTCGCGTTCAACTACCGCCGGGTGCCCGCGCTCGCCCACGCCAGGAAGCTGGTGGCGGGCGGGGCGCTCGGCGAGGTCCGGCACGTCCGGGCGGTCTACCTGCAGGACTGGCTGTCCGACCCGCAGGCGCCGATGACCTGGCGGCTGCGGCGCGAAAGTGCCGGGTCGGGCGCGCTCGGCGACCTCGGGGCGCACATCGTCGACGCCGCCCAGTTCGTCACCGGCGAGGTGGTCACCGGCGTTTCGGCGCTGACGAACACCTTCGTCAAGCAACGGCCGGCCGAGAACGGCGGCACCGACGAGGTGACCGTCGACGACACCGCGTTGTTCCTGGCGCGGCTGTCCGGGGGAGCGGTGGCGACCTTCGAAGCGACCCGGTTCGCGCTGGGCCGCAAGAACGCCATGCGGCTGGAGATCAACGGCTCGAAAGCGAGCCTGGCCTTCGACTTCGAGGCCATGAACGAGCTCCAGTGGTACGAGGGCAGCGGCACCGAAGCGGGCTTCCGCCGGATCCTCGTCACCGAGCCGCAGCACCCGTACGTCGGCGCGTGGTGGCCGCCGGGGCACCTGCTCGGCTACGAGCACACGTTCACCCACGAGGTCGCCGACCTCCTGGACGCCATCGGCGCGGGCACCGACCCCGCGCCGGGCTTCGACGACGGCCTGCGTGTCCAGCGGGTGCTGGCCGCCGTCGAGAAAAGCGCCGCCGCACAAGCGCAATGGACACCGGTGGAGGAGAAATGAGCCGTCCCGTCACGTTGTTCACCGGCCAGTGGGCCGACCTGCCGTTCACCGAGGTCTGCAAGCTCGCCTCGGAATGGGGTTACGACGGGCTGGAAATCGCCTGCTCGGGCGACCACTTCGAGGTCGACCGGGCCCTGTCCGAAGAGGACTACGTGCCGGGGCGGCTGCGGCTGCTCGCCGAGCACGGCCTCAAGGTGTGGGCGATCTCGAACCACCTCGTCGGGCAGGCCGTCTGCGACGACCCGATCGACCACCGGCACCAGGCGATCCTGCCGTCCCGCATCTGGGGCGACGGCGAACCCGAGGGCGTCCGGCAGCGCGCGGCGGCCGAGATGGCCGACACCGCGCGGGCGGCGGCGAAGCTCGGCGTCGACACCGTCATCGGCTTCACCGGCTCCAAGACCTGGAAGTACGTGGCGATGTTCCCGCCGGTCTCGAGCGATGACATCGACGACGGCTATGCGGACTTCGCCCGCCGGTGGAACCCGGTCCTGGACGTCTTCGACGAGGTCGGTGTCCGGTTCGCGCACGAGGTCCACCCGTCGGAGATCGCCTACGACTACTGGACGACCAAGCGCGCGCTGGCGGCCGTGGACCACCGGCCCGCGTTCGGGCTGAACTGGGACCCGTCGCACTTCGTCTGGCAGGACCTCGACCCGGTCGGGTTCATCCTCGACTTCGCCGACCGGATCTACCACGTCGACTGCAAGGACACCCGCAAGCGCTTCGACGGCCGCAACGGACGGCTCGGCTCGCACCTGGCCTGGGCGGACCCGCGGCGGGGCTGGGACTTCGTGTCCGTCGGCCACGGCGACGTCCCGTGGGAGGACTGCTTCCGGGCGCTGAACTCGATCGGCTACGCCGGCCCGATCTCGGTGGAGTGGGAGGACGCCGGGATGGACCGGCTCCGGGGCGCGGCGGAGGCGGTGAAGTACGTCCGCGAGCACCTGTTCGACAAGCCGTCGGCGGCTTTCGACGCGGCTTTCAGCAACCAGAGGTGAGGGGAGTTCCCTGTTCCTCGGCTCGCGCGGGCATCGGCGGCGGTTTGGCACCGGCGGGCGGGGGTAAGCGGAAGGCTTCAGCTCGCGCCTAGGGAAAAGAGTGACGGATGCCCGCGTTGACCCGCGTCCTCGGAGCGGTGACCGCCGCCTACAGCGCCACGATCATCGCCGCGCCGCGCGTTTTGGCCAAACCATGCGGCCTGACGACCCCGGCCGGCGGTGTCACCGCGGGTATCCGCACGTTGATCGCGGGCATCGGCGCCCGCGACGCGGCGATCGGCCTGGCGATGGTGTTCGCGCCCGAGGGCAAGCCGCTGAAGGTGGCTCTCGCGGCGCGGGTCGCTTCCGACGCGGCGGACGCGGTGGTGTTCGGCTCGACCTTGCCGGACCGCTCGGCGCGCGTGAAGGTGGCGGCGTTCGCGACCACCTGGGCGGCGTTGTGCGCGGTGTCGGCGGTGGTCCGCTGACGGACCGCCGCGGCCGTCACACCTCCGAAGCCGACGAGTTCTCCGCCGCGAAGCGGGCCAGTTCGGCGCGGTCGCGGACCGAGGTCTTCATCAGCAACGCCGCCACGTGCTTCTCCACCGTGCGGGGGGAAATGTGCAACCGGGCCGCCAGTGCCTTGTTGCTGAGGCGGAACGCCAGCAGCTCGAAGACCTCGTACTCGCGCAACGTGACGCCGATCGCGCGCAGGCTTTCGGGTACCCGCTCGGTGCCCGTGCGGCGTTGCTGGACCGAGGCCCCGGCCCGGCGCAGCAACGCGCGGCAGGCGCTGGCCACCGGGATCACGTCCGCGGCGTGGAAGTGGCTTTCGGCTTCGCGCAGCCATTCCGCGGGCTCGCCCCAGCCGTCGTCGACCGCGGGCTCCGCGGTCAGGCGCAGGCCCAGCGGCCGGGCCACGCCGAACGGTGCCGCCGCCTGCGCCGCGCGCTTCATCGCCGCCGCGGCGGGCTCGTGCGCGTGGTCGCGGCCGTGCAGCACCGCCTCGGCCAGCAGCACGAACTGGCGGTTCCAGCGCATCCCGCCGGTGGCCCCGGCGGCGACCCGCCGGTGGTCGTCCCAGGTCGCGTCGCCGGCGATGACGTCGAGCAGGAGCTTCAGGCCGTGGGTGCCGGCGAGGTGGAACGCGCTCTGCTGCCGGGCCTGGTCGGCGGCCAGGGTCTCCAGCTCGGCGCGCGCGGTCTCGCGGTCCTCCTCCAGCAGCGAGCAGAAGACCTGGGCCAGGCCGCGCGCGAGCGGCGCTTCCGGGCCGGCGTCGCCTCCGCCGCGGCGGAAGTCGCCGAGCGCGGTCTCCATCGCCCGCCGGTCGCCGCGGTGCCCCGCGAGCACCGCCTGCGCCATCTGGACGTACCGGCTGACGGCGTACAGCTTGATCCGCGACGCCTCGGCGTAGCACGCGTCGAGCCGATGCCCGGCCTCGGCGAACCGGCCGCACAGCACGGAATGCAGGCCCAGCACGGCGTCCGCGTTGTAGGCCAGGCTGATCCCGCCGGTGCGCAGCGCTTCGGCGCGCGCGGTCTCCAGCCCGGAGGGGTCCGCGTCGGCCAGCCAGGCGTTGCCGCCGAGGCCGACCAGCGCGTAGTTGCGCCAGTTCGTCAGCCGGTGTTCCGCGGCGCTGTCGAGCATCCGGCGGAAGCACTCGTCGGATTCGGCCATGTCCCGCTCGCGCACCACGAACCCGACCGCGTAGAGCGCCTGGCACGCGGTCGACGCCGAGCCGATCCGCTCGGCGCCGGCGACCGCGCGGCGGCCCAGCTCTTCGCTGCGGCGCACCCGGTCCGGGGCCGGGCCGGACATCGAAAGGTAGGCGTCCACGGCGTCCACCGCCACGGCCTCCTCGTCGAGGCCGGTTTCCGGCAGCAGGGCACGGGCCGCGGCGACCTGCTCGAAGCCCTCCGCCCAGCGGCCGGCGACCTGGGCCGCCCACGCGAGCCGGACGTGCACGCGGATCTGGCGCGCGGGATCGCGGCCGTCGGTGGGCCGCAGCGAGCGCGCGACCTTCACCGCGCGGTCGAACTGCCCGGCCTCCGCCAGCGCGAAGAGCAGCAGCTCCAGCAGGTCCCGGTGCCGGCCGGACCGGTCGTCACCGGCGTCGTCGCCGAGCAGGTTCACGGCGTGTTCGAGCACGGCGATCGCCGACCCCGGGGCACCTTCGCCGAGCGCGCGCTGGGCGGCCTCGCGGTAGAGGTCGGCGGCGGCCCAGCGGTCCCCGGCGCCCAGCCGCAGGGACGCGGCCAGGCTGCAGAGCTCACCCGGCAGGTCGGGGTGCAGCTCGACCACCGCGTCGGCCGCTTTCGCCGAAAGCGCCACGCGTTCGGCCGGGTTGAGCAGGGTGAGCAGCGCTTCGGCGGTCAGCGGGTGGCGGAAGGCGTACCAGTCTTCGCCGCGCTCGTCGGCGGTGAGCAGCTGGGCGGCGACCGCGGACTGGAGGTGGCCGAACAGGCTGTGGTCGTCCAGCTCGCTCACCCGTTGCACGACCGACAGCGGGAACCGGCGGCCGAGCACCGCGGCGATGGCGAGCAGCTGCTTGCCGCGTTCGCCGAGGCGGTCGGCGCGGCGGGTGATGATCGTGACGAGCGTCGAAGGGACGGCGCTGCGGCCGTGACCGGTGAACCGCCAGCCCGCCGCGCCGTTCACCAGCTCGCCCGCGGCCACCATGCTGTGCAGCAGTTCTTCGACGACCAGGGGGTTGCCCGCGCTGTCGGCGAACAGGCGTTCGGCCACGTCGGCGGACACCTGGGCCGGCTCGGCGCCGAGCGAGGAGGCCACCACGTCCCGCACCTCGGCGGGCCCGAGGCTGTCGAGCGGCATGAGGAAACCCTCGCCGCGCCGGGTGGCGGCATGGGCCGCCTCCAGCGCGGGCGAGGGTTCGGCGCGCAGGGTGGCCAGCACGACCACCGGCTGCGTGCGGATGTTGGCGGCCAGGTACTCCACCACGGCGAGGGTTTCCACGTCGGCGTCCTGGAGGTCGTCGACGACGAAGAGGCAGCCCCGGCCCGCGCCGGCCAGGCCGGTGAGCCGCAGCGTGGCTTCGGCGAGCACCACCAGCGACGAATCGCCCGCGGTGTCGGCCCCGGTGGCCCAGTCCGGGATCAGCCTGCCCAGCACCGACCGGTACGGCCCGAGCTGCTCGACCAGCTCGCGGCCGCCGGTGCGGGCCAGCGACAGGAGTGCTTCGGTGAGGGCCCGGAACGGCACGGCGGGGCCGGTGGTGCTGCCGCGGCCCCGCAGCACCACCAAGCCCGCGTCCAGGGCGTGGCCGACCGCCTCGGCGGCGAGCCGGGTCTTGCCGATACCGGGTTCCCCCGTGACGAACACGGCCGATCCGGAAGAGCGGCGAGCGTCGTGCAACACCCGCCCGATCTCTTCGATCTCCGTTCCTCGGCCGACGAGAGCGGGGGCACGGGTGCGCATGCGCCAACCTTAGAGACCGGACTCACGAATTCGGTGGTCTTCCGGTGGAGATTCCACTGTTCGGACGGCAGGATTGGCGTTGTTGTCACGCTTTGTGCCGTGACGAGCACGTCACGCGTGCGTGTGGTTGCTCACGACGGTACTGATGTCCATCGTGACGACCGCGGCGCTGGCCACGCCGAGGGTCAGCCCGGCGAGAATGCCCGCCCGGACACCGATCTTCGTTCTGGCACCAGGCGTGGCGTCGCCGAGCGGGCTGTCCGTCTCCGGAGCGGCGGGGGTCGCGTCGAATTCGCCGGCGTTGGTGTCGTTGCGCATCTGCACTCCCGTGATGTGGTGTGTTTCGCGGTTATTTCCGGTGTCCCGACGGTTCGAGCAGCAGAACCGACGGAACCTGTTCGGCAAAACCGGCCCGCAACAACCCGAAACCGATACCCCCGGTTCCGGTCAGCAGGCCCGGGCTCGCTACGCCGTGCGGAGTACCGCACTGGAGCCCGTGTCCTTCGATGGCGCCCACGAGGCGCGAGGTCGCCCTCCGCAACGCGGAGACCGCCGGTTCGTGGCCCTGCCCGGCGAGCACCACGAGTGCTTCGAGGGTGCCGAGTTCGCCGTGGCAGAGCGATTGGTCGGCCGACGGCGGCCGGGCGGCCACCGCGGCCGAGAACGTGTCCGCCGCCCGTGCGGCGAACCCCGGGCCGGTGGCCGCGGCGAGGACCCGGCCGGCCAGGCCCGAGCACCAGCCCAGATCTCCGTCCAGCCGGTCCGCCGTGGTCCGGCCGCCCCGGCCGAGCGCCCAGTCGACCCCCGCGGCACCCCAGAGGAAGCCGGGGGCGGCGGGACGCGGGGCGCCGGCGAGCCGCCGGGCGAGCGTGGCGGCCAGCGCGGCCGCTTCGGGCAGCCCGCTTTCCGCGTGCACGGCGTGCATCGCCGCGAGGGCACCCGCGGTGCCTTCGCCGACGCCCACCGGCGCGGCCGCGTCGGCGGCGGCGGTCGCGGCGATCGCGGCGGGCAGGCAGGCGGCGAGGGTGCTGTCGCCGAGGAGCGAGGCCAGCCGGGCCAGTGCGTAGCAGATCCCGCCGAGGCCGAAGAACCCGCCGGAGCCGACTTCGCGCGCCAGTTCGGGGTGCTCGGCGAGGACCTCGACGAGCACGGGCAGCGTGCGCACGGCCTTCGCGGCGAGCTCGGAGTAGCGGGCGGTACCGGTCAGCCGGCCCAGCTGGGCCAGGAACAGCGCGGTGCCGCAGTAGCCCTCGGCGAGCCCGGCACCCATCGGCAGCACCAGCCAGTGGCGGCCGTCCAGCAGCTCCAGGCCGACCCAGTTGGCCCGCACGTCGTCGTGGGCGGCGCGGGCGACGAGGTCGTCGCCGATCGCCGACGCCAGCGCGAGCAGGTGCTGGCTGTCGGGCACGACCGCGGCGACGGCGCCGGGCAGTGGCGCACCCGCGCCGTGGCGGACCTCCGGGCGGCGGGTGGCGAGGGTGGCCTCCACGAACCACTCCTGCTCGCGCAGGTCCTCCGCGCACAGCTGGGCGATCTTCGCGCGGGCCTGGTCGAGGCCGCTGGCGGCCAGCAGCCCGGGCAGGACGACACCGGTCCCGGTGGTGACGTCGACCGAGCCCGCGGCGGCGGTGAACACCGGCACGTCGCCCTCGCACAGCTCGGTGACCTCGTGGGCCACCAGCGCGGGCAGGTGGGCCTTCCCCTGGTCCTCGGCGAGCGAGGCGAACGCCGCCGGCCGGTCGGCACCCGCCGTCAGGTGCGCGGGGTGCGTCGAGTCGGTCAGCAGCGTGGCGTAGACCTGCGTCGGCCGCATGACCAGGCGGATCTCCTCGCCCGCGAACCCGTCCAGCGCCCCGCCGAGCAGCTCGGCGCGGCGGTCGACCAGCGATTCGTAGGCGGCGCGGAAGCCGCTCAGCAGGCTCTGCCGGTACATCCCGGCGTCGACCTCGGCCCCGGCGAGCACCGGGCGGTTCGCGCCGCCGGCGTAGGGGCGGGGGCCGCGGGCCAGCCGCATGTCGTCGGTCCCGGCGCCGGTCCAGTGCGGCACCTCGCCGGGGCTCTGCTCGCCGTTGCCGCCGCCGAAGGCCGACACGTCGAGCGCGCCGTGCTCGCCGAGCATCAGCGTGGGCAGCAGGGCGGTGCGCGCCACCGAGCGGTGCAGCGCGGCGGTGGCCGGGTCGGGCCCGTTGCGGGTCAGCGTGGTGAAGGCGGGGTGGAACAGCGTCTCGACGTCCACCAGCATCGGCTGGTCACCGCAGGCGATGAGGTTCTCGCAGTGCATGTCGGTGGCGTCGAGCGCGTAGAGGAGGGCCAGCAGCGCACCCTGGCGGCGGTAGAACAGCTCGACCCCGGCCTGGTCGGCGCACGGCCGCGCGGGCACGTACTCGGCCCAGCCGTAGCCGTCGCGGGCCAGCACGCCCACCGGGCGCGGCGCGAGCCCGGGCCGTTCCTCGGCGAACCACCGCAGCAGCTCGCCCCACCGGGCGAGCAGCCCGAGCGGCCGCGGCTTGTAGACGAGCCGGCGTCCGTCGGCGAAGCCGAGCACGGCCACCGCCCGGCCGCCGGAGTGCACGTCGCCGGCACCGAGGGTCAGCTCGGTCAGCTCGGCCACGCTCCCGGTGAGCAGCCCGTCCCGCAGGGCGGCCCGGTCGGCGGCGAACCGCGCGAGCAGCTCGGCGACGGCGTCGGCGGTGCGCAGGCAGGTCTGGGCGAGCAGCCGGGCCAGCACCGGCCGGCGGCCCAGCACCTCGGTGAGGTGGCCGCGGCTGCCGAGCAGGCGCAGGAAGTCGACGAACCGGTCGCGGCCGGTGGTGCCGCGCAGCAGGCCTGCCTTCTTCGCGGAGTGCAGTTCCAGCACGAAGGTGCGGGCCGCGAGTGCGGTGAGCTGCCCGCAGAGCCAGCTTTCGACACCGGGCCACACCCGTGCGGCGGCGGGTTCGCGCTCGAGGAGCAGCTCGCGGGTGGCGGCGGCGAAGGGCAGCACGGCGTGGCGGAAGACGTGGTCGCCGTCGGCGTCGACGGGAGCGGGCCAGTCGCCCTCGGCGGGCAGGGACGCGAGCACCTCGTCGGCGAGCAGCGCCCAGGCGGGCCGGTCGCCGCCCTCGCCGGGAAGGCGAGCGGCGGTCCACCAGGCCGGTGCCTCGTGGGGGGCCTGCTCGGGGCGCTCTACTGTCTGGCTCACGCCGAAGAGATTCGCACTCCGGGAGATGCGGGTACATGGGTACTCGCTACCCAGATTGGGTATCAGGGGTTGGGGTCTTCCTCCGATGGCGTGGGTACGCGGCTGTGCCGCGAGGCCGGGTGCGGCGAGTTCGGCCAGGTCACGGCACCCTCGCAGCCACCGGCTGGGCAAGCTCCGCCACCGTGCGCCGGCGCACCGCCTCCACCGGCACCGTCGTCGCCAGCGCGGCCACGTGGCCGCCCGGAACCGTCAGCGAACCCAGGTGCACCGGTTCGCGGGGCCAGCCCGGTACGTCCGAACGGGCGAGCGGCCCCCGCACGTCCACTCGGCCCGGAGCCGCCGCCAAGCCCAGCCCGGCCAGCTTCATCGCCGCCTCCTTGCGCGTCCACGCCGTCAGCAACCGGCCCGCCCGCTCCACCGGCGGCGCCGCCGAGAACTCCCGGTGCTCCGCGGCCGACAACACCACCCCGGCCAGCCCCGCCGGGTCGGCGGCCGCGGCCGGGTCCTCGATGTCGGCGCCGATCAGGCCCTCCTCCGCCACCGCCAGCAGCAGCCACCGGTCCGTGTGGGACACCGAAAACCGCGGGGCGCCGGCCAGCCGCGGCCGGCCGTGGCCCGGGTCGCCGCAGTGCTCGCAGGAGCGGTCGATCACCACCTCCCGCGGCGGGATCCCCAGCGCGGCACCGCCCCAAAGGCGTTGCAGCGCACGGGAGGCCACGAACACGTCCCCCGCCGGGCCGGCGGCCAGCCTGGCCAGCCGCGCGCGCTCGGCGTCGTCCAGCAGCCCGAGCCACTCCGGCCGGGGGCGGACCGGCACCAGCCAGACGTCGACCCGGCCGGTCATGGCGCCTGCGGCAGCAGCAGGGCCGCCCGCGGCACGGGCAGCTCGTCCGACGGCGAGCCCAGCTCGGCCAGCAGGTGCGCGACGGCCGCGGCGAGCTGGTCGTCCTCGCCCGGCAGGAGCCGGTCGGGGGCGGGCACCACCGCCAGGTCGGGCTCGACGCCGTGGTTCTCCAGCGAAGCACCCGCGTCGCCGAACCGGTAGCGGAACTCCGGCTGGGTGGTGACGGTCCCGTCCACCAGGCGGTGCCGCGGCCAGGTGGCGATCACCCCGCCCCAGCTGCGCCTGCCGATCAGCGGGCCCAGCCCGAGCGCCCGGAAGACGTGGGCGAAGATCTCGCCGTCGGACCCGGTGTGCTCGTTGAGCAAGGTCGCCATCGGGCCGCGCGGCGACTCCGTGGGGTACGGCGCCATCCCGCTCCAGCGGCCGTGCTCGGTGCCGGTGCGGCGGCGGGCCAGCCGGTCGAGCAGCAGCGGCGACACGTGCCCGCCGGTGTTGAACCGGACGTCCACGATCAGGCCGTCGCGGTCGAGCTCGGTCAGGAACCCGCGGACGAAGTCGGCGTAGCCGCTGCGCGTCATGTCGGGCACGTGCAGGTAGCCCAGCCGGTCGCCCGACACCGCCCGCACGTAGGCCCGGTTGCCCTCGGCCCAGTCCAGGTACCGCGTCCGGGCCTCGCTCGCGCACGCCCGGACGACCACGCGGTGTTCGGCGCCGGCCCGCCGCACGGTCAGCTCGACCTCGCGGTCGGCCTGCCCGACCAGGAGCTCGCCGGGCCCCGGCGGGCCGACCCGGCGGCCGTTGACCGCCACCACGGCGTCACCCGCGCGGATGTCCGCGCCGAGCCGGGCGCACGGCGAACCGGCCTTCGGGTTCCACGGGTCGCCGCGCAGGATCCGCGCGATCCGCCACCGCGAGCCGTCGGGCGCGGTGTCCCAGTCGACACCGAGGAAGCCCTGGGCCTCGTCCGGCCCGGCGCGGTACTCGCCGCCGCGTTCGAACGCGTGCGACGTGCCGAGCTCGCCGTGCAGCTCCCAGATCAGGTCCGACAGCTCCGCGCGGCACGACACCAGCTCCGCGAGCGGCGCGTACCGGTCGTACACCGCGTCCCAGTCGAGCCCGGACATCCGCGCGTCCCAGTAGCCTTCGCGCTGCAGCCGCCACGCCTCGCGGAACATCTGCCGCCACTCCGCCGACGGGTCGAACGGGACCTTCACGCGCCCGAGGTCGACCCAGCCGGTGGCCGGGCCCGGCTCTTCGCCGTCGGGCGGGTCGCCGGCGGCGTCGGCGCGCAGCACCCGCAGCCGGCTGTCGGTGCGGTGCAGCACGACGTCACCCCGGACGTCCAGCTCGTCGACCGCGCCGAGGCAGCCCGCGGTGACCCGGCCCGTGCCGAGGTCCACCAGCGACACCGTGCCTTCGCCACCGGCGTCCGGGTGCGCCGGGTCGGGCGCGGCCAGCGGCACCGACAGCAGCAGCACCCGGCCGGGCAGCGCGCCGATGTCGCTGTAGCGGCCCTCGGGCACCGGGAACGCCGCCACCCGCCGGGAAATCCCGTCGAGGTCGATCTCCACCCGGCCGTCGCCGCGCGGGGCCGGCCGCGCCTGCCCGGGCACGGCGGTCCGGGTCTCGAACGGCGAGGGGTCGCCGGCCCGCAGCGTGATCAGGTACGGCCGCGAGCCGAACGGGAACCCGATGTCGAACTGCACCTGGTCCAGCTCGGGGGTGAGGTCGCGCTGGCCGAGGAAGTACAGGTACCGCCCGGACGGGTCGAACGCCGGGCGCGCGTCGCGCACCACCGGCTCGGTGACCCGGTGGGTGCGCCCGGACGCGGTGTCGGCGAGCTTGATCGACGACGTCCGCGGCGACTCCGGGAACGTGTAGGCCAGCCACCGGCCGTCCGGCGACCACGCGAGGTCCTCGATGCGCTCGTGCCGGCTCGCGTCCAGCAGCCGGGGCCGGGGGAGCACGTCGGCGGTGTCCACGATCCACACGCGCTGGCGGCTGGTCGCGAAGGCGACGAGCCCGGACGCGGGGGAGGCGGTCAGCTCGGTGATGTGCCCGACGCCGCCCGCGACCAGCACCGGGGCGTCTTCGCCGCCCTCGGCGTCCAGCAGCACGATCCGCTCGTCCGGGCTCTCGTCGGCGGCCACGGCGACCAGCTGCCGCCCGCCGGCCAGCCACCGCAGCAGCCGGTAGCGCACGCCGTCGGCGCTGCCGTGGCCGCGGACCGGCCCGGACCAGTGCTCGAAGGTGAACGCCTTGCCGCGGGCGGTCACCGCGAGCCGGGTGCCGTCGGGGGACAGGCGCGCGCCGTCGAGGTACTCGCCCGCGTGGGCGAACCGGCGCCCGCGCTGGGGTGCCGCGCCGCCGAGGTCCACCTCGACCGGCCGGGCGCCGCGGTCGTCGAGCAGGTGCAGCCGGGCGCCCGCGGTGTAGACCAGCCGGGTGCCGTCGGTGGTCAGGCCGCGCGCGTAGTGGTCGTGGTGGTCGGTGTGGCAGCGCAGGTCGGTGCCGTCGGGCAGGCACGAGTAGACGTTGCCGATGCCCTCGTGGTCGCTGATGAAGTGGACGCGGCCGCCGGCCCAGCACGGGTCGGCGACGTTCCCGGGCAGCGCGACGAGCCGGGTGAACGGCCCGGATTCCCGCTCGGCGTACCACAGTTCGCCGGTCCCGCCGCCCCGGTAGCGCTTCCACCGCGCGGGATCCGCGGTGTTGCGGCCGACGACGACCCCGCCGACCTCACCGTCACCGAAAGCGATCGTGTCGGCGGGCCCGAGCCGCAGCGGCCGCGCGGGACCGCCGGCGGGCGGCACCGAGAACAGGCGCGCGCCGAAGCCGGACGGCTGCTCCGCGTCGGTCGCGTAGAGCACCTCGCCGGTGTGCGGGTGCCAGCCGACGGTGACGCAGCGGCCGGCCTGGTAGGTCAGCCGCCGCGGCCGGCCGCCGTCGGCCGGCATGACGTACACCTCGGCCGGGCCGTCGTAGGTGCCGACGAAGGCGATTTCGGTGCCGTCCGGGGAGATCCGCGGGCGCCGGGCTTCGCCGGGGCCCGCGGTGAGGCGGTGGGCCCGGCCGCCGCCGGCGGGCACGGACCAGAGGTCGTCCTCGCACGCGAAGTACAGGGTGCCGCCGGAGATCGCCGGGGTGCGCAGGTACCCGGCCCGCCCGGTCACGACCGGGCCTCGATGCGCTCGCGGATCCGCTCGGCCAGCTCGCGGCGGCGGTTCTCGGCGGACTCCCGGTGCGCCCGGATGTCCTCGTCGGACAGTGTCCAGTAGCACGCCGTCCGCCATTCGCCGACGGTGTAGGAATCCCGTTCGCAGCGGACCTGGTGCTGGGCTTCCAGTGCCTCGGCGGAGAGGAACATGGTGTTGTGCGTGTAGACCTGGTTGACGATCACCCGCATGTTGAGCTCGTCGCGCAGGTGCTTGTGCACGGCGTAGACGGCGAACGCGCCGAGCCCGCGGTCGCGCGGCAGCACGCCGAAGGACAGCTCGCAGCATTGTGCGCGCCAGTCGATCGAGGTGATCCAGGCGAAGCCGAGCACGCGGTCGTGCGGGCCGCAGACGGTGAAGATCCGCTTGGTGCGCTGCTCCTCGGTGATGGTGCGCAGCTGCCGGGCCTGCAGGCCGTCGTCTCCCGCGCCGACGGCGAAGTCGGTGAGGTTGGCCGTGAACCGCGCCTCGCGCAGCAGTTCGGTACGCAGCGGGACGTCCTCTTCGGTGAAGTGCCGGACGGTCACGATCGGCATGACTCCTCCTTCACCAGGACCAGCACGTCGTGGAACGCGTGGCCGGCGTAGTGGTGGCCGGGCAGCACGCCGCCGCGGGTGAACCCGGCCCCGAGGAAGGCGGCGGCGCCCTGTTCCGGGACCAGCGCGACGAACGACGTCCGGCGCTGGTAGGCGGTGAGGTGGCCGAGCAGCGCGCGCACCGGCTCGGGGCCGGCGGACGTGCTCGAGACGTACGCCTGGCGCGGCTGCGCCCGGTTCGGCACGCAGCCGACCAGCGCGCCGCCCGCGGCGTACACCTGGGCCTCGCGGCGGATGAGCTCGCGCACGAGCAGGGCGTCGTTCTGGGTCACCGGATCGGTGCCGAGGAACCCGCGCGCGGCGTCGCCCGCGCGGCGCAGTCCCCGCGCGGCCTCGGCGGGCGAAAGCGGCCTCAGGTCAGTCATGGCGGATCGTCCCCCAGATCTCGCGGGTGGCGGGTGCGCCGTCGAACCAGCCGCCGGCCGGGACGACGGCTTCGCGCCGGAAGCCGGCCGCGGTCAGCACGCCGGTGCCGGGCCGGGCGGCCGGGGTGACCCAGCCGTGCAGGCGCCGCAGGTTCAGCCCGGTGAACCCGTGCGCGACGGCGGCTTCGAGCAGTCCGTCCAGATCGGACAGTCCGGGGTGGACGCCGATCTCGACGCGGGCCCGCCGGTGCACCCAGTCGATGCCGGTGTAGCGGACGAAGGCGCCGTCGGTCACGCACAGTTCCTCGTCGTCGCCGTCGGGCGGCGGGACCTCCGTCGGATCGGCCAGTGCGGGCCAGCCCGCCACCGGCAGCCCGAGCAGCTCGCCGGCGAGCCACGGCCCGCTCAGCAGCCCGCGGTCGGTGCCGCGGTATCCGCGCAGTTTCATGACTCCGCCCAAACCTGCGAAAAGAAGACCGTGCCGCGGCGACGGCCTTCGTGGGTGGTCACGCCGGCGAGCGTGCCCTCTTCGGTGAGCCCCGCCGAGCGGGCGAAGGCGAGGCCCGCGGGGTCGAACTCGGGGAACCGGACCGACAGCCGCACCAGCTCGTGGCGCCACCGCAGGGCCCGCACGATCTCGCGGTAGGCAGCACGCCACCAGTGCGTGGGCACGCCTGAGCGCAGGCGCAGGTGCAGGACGTAGTGGCAGCCGTGCTCGCTGCCTTCGTGCTCCAGCGCGTAGAGGCCGACGGGCTCGCCGTCGGCGCGGAGCACGCGCGTGTCGTCGCCGAGGAGCCGGACGATCTCCCACTCGGGCCGCGTGTCGGGCCGGTCGGTGCGGAAGAAGAAACCGGGGTCGGCGAACAGCGCGAGCACGTCCGCCCGGTCGGCGTCCGCGCAGGCGCGGGCCGACCAGCGCGGCAGTGCGCGCTCCACCGGTGGCGCGACGGGCGCGATCGAGGTCATGGCCCCTCCCGGGCTGATGGGCTGGCGAAAATCGGGGTGGCCCGCAGCTCCCCCCGGGAAAGCACGGACCGGGTGGTGGCGGGGAGCCGCGGGAACGGCACCGCCCGGCGGGTGCCGGGGGCGGTGCCGCGCCCGCGGGGGCCACGAGACCGGAGCTTTCGGGCGAAAGCCCCGGTTCGGCGGGACGGCGGTACGCGGAGCGCCGCCGTCCCGCCGGGTCGTCACGCCTCCTTGGACGCGACCTTCGAGGCCTCCTTGGACGCCTCCTTGGAGGCCTCCTTGCTGGCGACCTTCGACGCGACCTTGCTGGCGACCTTCGAGGCTTCCTTCGACATGAGTGCTCCTCATTCCGTGGTTGGGATTTCCCCCGCAGATCCGGTCGGCAATTCCTGCGTTCCGGCGGGGCCAACCCAGATTCACCGACGAACCGTTGCGGGTCAAGGAAAACTCCGGCCCGCCCGGTGTCAGCTTCGTGCCACGGAGAACGTGCCACCGCCAGGGGCTAACCATTTCCGCCGCCACCGCCCACCATCGGCGTACCACGACGATTCACGGTTGGAGGCCTCGGATGCCTGAGGCGAAAAGCGCGAACCTCTGCTGGGGACAGCACCACCACCTGCTGCGGTACCTGCGGGTGCCGGCGCCGTCCCGGCACGAGGCGCACATCGGCACCAGCTACCCGCTGCCCGCGGGCTGCACGGTCGCGGCCGTCCGCGCCACCCTGACGCACCTGGTGCGCCGGCACGAGATCCTGCGCACCGTCTACGACCTGACCGGCACCGCCGCCGACGGCCGCGCCTGGCCGCGCCAGGTCGTGCAGCCCCCGGCGCCGCAGCCGGTCGTCGAGGCGACCGCGGAGAACGCCGCGGACGTCATCGCGCGGCTCACCCGCACCCCGTTCGACCTGGCCCGCGAGTGGCCCCTGCGGGCCTGCGTGGTCACCGCCGGTGGCCGGCTGGTGCGCCTGCACCTGGTCTTCAACCACCTGGCCTTCGACGACGTCGCCCTCGACCGCCTGGCCGCCGAGCTCGACGAGCTCCTGGCCGCGCGCACCGAGGGCCGCCCCGCGGTGCTGGACCCGGTCGAACACCAGCCGGTCGACCTCGCCCGCTTCGAAGAGAGCCGCACCGACGCCGACATCGAACCCGCGCTGGACCACTGGCGCGAGGTCGTCAAGAAGCTCCCCGCGGACGTCTTCTCGAAGCGCCGCAAGGTTTCCGAAGCCGCCCACAGCGGCTCGCTCACCGTCCCGTCACTGTTGTCGGCCGCCCGGACGATCGCCGCGCGCGAGCACGTGTGGCCCTCGGCCGTGCACCTGGCCGCCTATGCCGTCACGCTCGCCGCCTACACCGGCGAAACGCTGGTCGCGCACCGGATGTACACCAGCCAGCGGGACGCCAGCGGCTTCGGCGGCGCCGTCACCTGCCTGTCCTACCCGACGCCGGTGCTCGCCGACCTCGGCGGCGATCCGCGGTTCTCGGCCGTGGTCAAGGCGTCCGCGACCAGCGTGAGCCAGGCGATGACGCACGCGCACGTGCCCTACGACCGCGTGTACGAGCTGATCGCCGAGGAGGGCGTGCGCGTGGTCGCCGAGCTGAACTTCCTCGACAACGCCCCGCGCTCGTGCCGCACCAAACGTGACCGGTACGCGGTCAACGCCGCACCCGCCGACTGGGCACTCGCCGGTTCGGACAGCTACCTGCGCGTCTACGAGTGGGCCGACGGGATCACCCTCGCCCTGCAGGCCCTGGACGCGGTGATGGACGCCGACGCCGTCGAACAGTTCCTGCGCGGCTACGCCCGGCTCGTCGAGGCCCACCGCGACCCCGGCACCGACCTGCGCGTCAGCGAGGCCGCCGCGCTCATCGGCTTCACCCCGGCCCCGCCGCGGAAAGAGGTCCCCGCCGCACCCGAGCGAACCGGAACCGCGCCCGCCGAACCCGTCCTCACCGAGGTCGTCGCGCAGGTCAACGGCCTGGCCGACGTCGACCCGGCCCGCAGCTACCTCGGCGCGGGCGGGCGCGTGCTGCGCCTGCCCCGCGTGGTGGAAGCCCTGCACGAACGCGGGTGGTCGGCCGGGCTCGTCCCGTTCACCACCGCCCGCCCCCTGTCCGCGCTCGCGCACGAACTCGTGCCGGCCCGCGGCTGAGCCGGACGAAGAGGAGGAAACCATGTCCCTGCTCGAAGCACCCCGCCTGGAACGGGTGGCGTCGTTCGTGCCGGAGACGAGCCTGCCGGTCGCCGACCTGGCCGGCCCGCTCGGCCTCGACGCGACGCAGCTGCGCTTCTTCACCCGCTTCCTCGGCCTCGACCGCGTGGCCGTCGCGGACGGGCTCGACCTGGCCGACATGCTGGCGGGCGCGGGGGAGCGCGTGCTGACCGGCACGGACCGCGACTCGGTCCGGTTCCTGGTCCACGCGCACACCATGCAGCACGTCGCCGTCGCCACGCCCGGGATCCTGGAGGACGTGCGGACGCGGCTGCGGCTGCACCGCGCGACCGCGTTCAGCCTGTCGCACCTCAACTGCGTGATCGGTATCCAGGCCCTGCACATCGCCCGGTCGCTGCTGGCGACCGCGGCCCCCGGCGACCGGGTGCTCGTGCTCACCGGCGACAAGGTGCTGATGCACGAGGCCCGGCTGATCCGCGACACCACGATCCAGGGCGACGGCGCCGCCGCGGTGCTGCTCGGCCCGGACCCGCGCGGCGACCGCGTCCTCGGGCGCGCGCTGACCGTGCTGGGCGAGTTCTACCGCGGCATCGACTGCGACGAGGCCCTGCAGCTGCAGTACAAGCACGTCTACCCGGACGCGCTCGCCCAGGTCATGCAGGACGCCCTCGACGACGCCCGTGCCGAGGCCGCGGACATCGCCGCCATCCTGCCGCACAACGTCAACAAGCTGTCCTGGAAACGCATCTCCGGCGCGCTCGGCGTGCCGCGGGACCGCGTGTTCCTCGACAACGTCGGGAAGTACGCCCACTGCTACAGCTCCGACCCGTTCATCAACCTGGCGGCGGCGCGCGCGGACGGGCGGGTCGATCCGGGGGACCTCGTGCTGCTGGCTTCGGCCGGCCTCGGGGCGACCTTCGCGGCGGCCGTCGTCGAGATCGGAGAAGGGAACCAGGGATGAATTTCGTGGCACGGCTGAAGAAGGACCTCACCGGCGACGCCGGTGCGCGGTTCGTCTTCGTCAACAACTTCGAGGTGGAGCGCAGCTGGGCGGTGGGCGAGCCGAAGCTGCCCGGCGCCGGCATCTCGTTCGCGGGGGCCACGGTCAACCGCATGGAGGAGATGGGCGCGCTGCTCGCCGGCGAGGGCGACCTGGTGGTGCTGAAGGCACCCATGGACGCCGCGTTCGCCGGGTACCTCGCCCGGATCGGCGCGGCCGACGGCTCGACGCTGATCGCCGAGCACAACGACCCGGACGCGATGGTGACCGAGGACGCGCTCGACTCGCCGGAGCTGCTGTCCCGGCTGCGCGAGCTGGCCGACGGCAACACCTACCTGATGCCGCTGGGCATCTCGGCGTCGGAGGAGGCACTGGCCAAGGAAAGTGGCTTGCCGCTGGCCGGGTCGACCGCGCAGATCTGCAAGGCGGTCAACGGCAAGGTGTTCAGCCGCGGCCTGGTCGACTCCCTCGGCCTGCGCCAGGTGCCCGGCCGGGTGGTGCACACCGTCGGCGAACTGCGCGAGGCGCTCACCTCCCAGCTGGCGCTGGGCGGCCGGGTCGTGGTGAAGGAGTCGCTCGGCGTCTCCGGCCGCGGCATGGTCGTGGTCGAGGACGAGCGCGGCGCGAACCGCCTGCTGCGCCTGATCGAGCGCCGCGGTGCCGACGCGCCCGCGAACCTGGTCGTCGAGTCCTGGATCGAGCACGCCCAGGACCTCAACTACCAGTTCGTCGTCTCCCGCACCGGCGGCGTCCGGTTCGAGACGGTCAAGGCGGCCGTGCTGAAGAACGGCGTGCACCAGGGCCACCGCTTCCCGGTGGAGCTGCCGCCGGTCGCGGCCCGCGAGCTCGCCGAGGCCGTCGAGAAGATCGGGCGCGCCCTGCACGACGAGGGCTTCTTCGGGATGGTCGGCGTCGACGCAATGCTCGCCGCCGACGGCACGCTCTACCCGTGCCTGGAGATCAACGCCCGGTTCAACATGTCCACCTACCAGAGCCGGATCGCCGAGAAGTTCATCCCGGAGGGCCGGCACGCGATCGCCGCGACCTTCTCGCTGAAGCTGCAGCGCGAACACACCTTCGCCGAGGTCGAGACCGCGCTCGGCGACCTGTTCTTCACCGGCGCCGGCGACACCGGCGTGCTGGTCAACAACTTCGCGACGCTCAACGCCGCGTTCACCGGCGAGGGGTCCTTCCACGGCCGTCTCTACGCGATCTGCGTCGGGGACTCGCCGGAGGAGGCCCTCGCCGTCCGGACCGAAGCCGAGCGCCGCCTCAGTGCCATGGCAGGGGAAACCGCATGACCGACATCGACTACCAGGACCTGGCCGCGCGCTTCGGCACGCCGCTGTACGTCTACGACGGCGACGTCCTGCACGCCACCATCACCGGCCTGCGCGCGGTGCTGCACCCGGCGATCGAGGTGTTCTACTCGCTGAAGGCGAACCCGAATATCAGCGTCTTCGCCGCCCTGCACCACGGCGGCGCGCGGGCCGAGGTCTCGTCCATCGTGGAACTGCAGACCGTGCTCAAGGCCGGGGCCCGGCCGGACGACATCATCTTCCTCGGCCCGGGCAAGAGCCAGGAGGAACTGCGGGCGTGCCTGGACACCGGCGTCTACGCGATCGTCTGCGAGTCCTTCGACGAGCTGGACGACATCGAGCGGCTCGGCGCCGAGCTCGGGAAGCAGCAGCGGGTGCTGCTGCGGATCAACCCGACCTGCGCGATCAGCGGCTCCCGGCTCACCATGGGCGGCAAGCCGCGGCAGTTCGGCATCGACGAGGCCCAGGTCCTCGCGGCCGGGCCGCGGCTGGCGGAGTACCGCCACGCCGACGTCGCCGGCATCCAGGTCTACATGGGCACGCGCATCCTCGACGCCGAGGTGATCGGCAAGAACACGCGCTACGCCCTCGACCTGGCCGAGCGGGTCGCCGCCGAGACCGGGATCCGCCTGGAGGCCGTCGACATCGGCGGCGGCCTGGGCGTGGCCTACTTCGAGGGCGAGGACGACCTCGACGCCGCCGACGTGGCCGCCGAGATCAACCCGATGCTGGAGGCGTTCCACCGGGCGCACCCGGCGACCCGGCTGATCATGGAGTCCGGCCGGTTCCTGGCCGGCCGCGCCGGGGTCTACGTGCTCGGCGTCCGGTACGTCAAGGAGTCCATGGGGGAGCGGTTCGCGATCGCGGACGGCGGCACCCACCACCACATGGCGGCCGTCGGCATCGGCTCGTTCGTCAAGCGCAACTTCCCGGCCGTGCTGCTCACCCCGCGCGCGGCGGGCGAGGACACCGACGACACCGTGGAGCCCGGCCCGTGGACCGTCACCGGGCCGCTGTGCACGCCCAACGACACCCTGCTCAAGCAGGTGAAACTGCCCGACCTGCGCGCCGGCGACCTGGTCGGCGTCCTGAACTCCGGCGCCTACGGGCCGTCGGCCTCGCCCGGGCTGTTCCTCAGCCACGGGTTCCCCGCCGAGGTGCTCGTGCGCGGGGGAGCGGCCTTCCTGGTCCGCGACCGCGACGAGCCCGCGGACCTGCTGCGCAAGCAGCACCTGCACCAGCCCCTTACCGACAGCATGGGAAGTGAGCCGAGATGAACCGCACCGAGATCGTCGCCCACCTGGAGATCGCCCTGTCCGCCGTGCTCAACAAGGAGATCGGCGGCGTCACCCCGGAGCTGCGCCTGTTCGAGGACCTGGCGCTCGACTCCACCAGCGTCATCGAGCTGCTGATGAGCCTCGAGGACACCATCGGTCTCGAGATCGACCCGGACGAGCTGGGCCCGGAGGTCTTCCGCACGGTCGGCAGCCTGACCGACTACATCGAGTCGGCCTTCGCCAGGGCCGCCGCGGCGGTCTGAGCCATGTCCCTGCAAACTCTTGCGCCCCCGGGCCGGGCCGCGGTACCTCCGCGACCGGCCGGGGTGCACCTGAGCGGTGTCACGCACCGGGTGTTCACCGAGCGCGCCAAGCCGGTGTTCGGGATGCGCCCGGAGCTGGCCCGCCTGATGGTCGAGACCTTCGGCGCCGCCGCGGACCAAGAGGACTTCCTGGCCCGCACCGGCAACGGGTTCATCGAGATGACCGAGGCGCTCCTGGAAGACGTGGGCGCGCCGCTGCCGCCGCTGGACGCCGTGGTGCTCGCCTACCACTCGCCGGACCTCTACCACTCCGAAGTCGCCGGCTGCTACCTGGCCGGACGCCTGCCCGGCAACCCGGAACCGTGCTCGGTCGCGGCCCCGGGCCCGGGGGCGGCGTTCACGGCGCTGCGCCTGCTGGACGGGCTGTGCCGGATCGGCGCGGCGACCCAGGCGGCGCTGCTGGTGTACGACCAGAACGCCGTGCTCTGGGACAGCGGCCACCCGGCCACCCACCGGCCGGACGCGGCGGTGCTGCTGCAGGCCGGCGCGACCGGCGACGTCGCGGTGACGGAGCTGGAGGAGGTGCGGCTCGGCGGGACCGGGCCGCACACGGCGACCCTGGCCCTGGCCGACGTGCTCTACCGGCACCCGGGCGTCCGCGTCCTGGCCGGCGCGGGCCTGGCCAAGCGGCTCGCGGGCACGCCGTACGCGAGCCGCGTCGAAGCGGTGCCGGATCTGTGGTGCACGGGCGTGTGGGCGGGGCTGGCGCGCCTGTGGCCGTTGCCGGAACCGGTGCTGCTGGCCGACTTCGAGCCCGCGAGCGGCACGTTCTGCAGCTGCCTGCTCGTGCCGGGGAGGGAGCACTGATGGGCGCGCGGTCGGCGGCCTTCGCCCGTGCGCGAAGGGTCGACACGCGTGATCCGAGGGTCGACACGCGTGATCAGGAGGTCGACACGCGTCGCCGGGGGAGGGAGCACTGATGGACACGGGGCTGTCCCGGGTCGCCGTGCGGCTGCCCGGCCGGGTCGAGGCCGTCGACGACGTGCTCGTGCGGTCGGGCGCCAAACCCTTGGAGCGGCGCATGTTCGGCCGCATCTACGGCCTGCGCGACAGCCCGGTGCTCGCGCCGGGCGAACGGATGGCGGACCACCTGGCCGAGGCCGGGCGGGCCGCGCTCGGCGGCCGGACGGCGAGCCTGGTCCTCTACGGCCACACCCTGCTCATCGCCGAGCTCGACCTGTGCGGGCAGTTCCCGGACCGGCTGCGCGACGCGCTCGGCCTGCCGGGTGTCCCGTTCTTCGGGGTGTCGCACGTGAACTGCACGTCGGTGCTGCGCTCGGTCGAGCTCGCCCGGCGCTACCTGGGCCGGCCCGGCGCGGCGCCGGACGACCGCGTGCTCGTGCTCGGCGGCGACCAGGGCAGCGCCAGCGACCGCGGCCGCTACATCCCGGGCACGACCGTCGCGGGTGACACCGCGGCCGCGCTCGTGGTGTCCCGCGGCCCGGCCCGCTACCGCTACCTCGGCGGCGCGAGCACCCGCGACACGCGGTTCCACCGCAGCCTGCGGATGACCAAGGAGGAGTTCACCCTCTTCGGCAAGGTCTGCTGCGAGCAGGCGGTGGCCGTCGTGGGCGCCGCGGCCCGCGACGCCGGGCTCGCCCTGTCCGATGTGGACTGGGTGCTGCCGGACCTGTCCAACCGGATGTTCTGGCGCACCTTCAGCGGGCTGTCCGGCTTCCCGTTCGAGAAGATCCCCCTGGACCTGGTCGCCGAGCGCGGGCACAACTTCGGGGTCGACTCGCTGCTCGCCCTGCAGCACGCCGACGCGGCCGGACGGCTGCGTCCCGGGCAGCGCTGCGCCCTCGTCTCGGTGGGTCAGGGCGCCTACTTCCAGTCGGTGATCGTCGAGGTCGTGGAGGAGAAGTGAGCACCAGCCTGCTCGAATGCGAGCGCACCGCACGCAGCGACGGCCTCGCCGCCGGTCTGGCGCGGGCCCTGCCCGCCGGCCCGGCCGACCGGCTGGCCCCCGGCCGGTACGCGGCCGTGCCCGCCGCGGCCGTCCCCGAAGGCGCCGAAGTGCGCACGCACAGCCTGGCCGACCGCGAGGACATCGTCTTCCTCGCCTGCCCGGGCCGTCCCCGCGAGGAGCGGGACGCGCTCGAGCTGGCCGACTTCGGCCGGCACCTGGCCGCGGTCCGCCTCGGCGTGCTGCGCTCGGTGCTCGACCACGTCGTCGAGCACTTGGCCAACCGCACCTCCGGGGACGAACCGCTGATCCGCAAGCAGCTGGTCGCCGGCGCGATCGGCGACGTGATGGCCGCGGTGGAACGGCTGCGCGCCCAGGTGCGCTCGCAGCGGCACCCGGCCGCCGTCGCCGACGTCCACCGCGAACTCGACGAGCTGGGCTGGCGGGTGGCCCAGCACCTCGGCGCCTCGGGCTTCCTGGCCACCTCACCCGCGCGGTCGCTCTACGTCTCGGCCCTGGTGGCCGGCACCTGGGTGGACCGGGAACCGGAAGGAGAACCGGCATGATCGAGCTGAGCGAACGCGTCCGCGCGGTCCGCGACCTGAGCCGGGAGGCGGCGACGGACCTGCGGTCGCGGGCCCTGGCCATCGACGTCGACCCGGACGCGATGGAAGAGCACTACAACTCGCCGGTGTTCGAGATGGTGCGGCAGGCCGACACGCCGCCGCAGTACCGCGAGTCACTGCCGTCGACGCCGCTGCTGCGGGCGATGGAACGCGGCTCGTGCCTGGAGAACGTGGCGGGGCTGATCGAACTGGCCCGCGGCGACGTCGGCGCGATCCTCGCCTGCCCGTCGCCCGGCCTGGCCGGGGTGTTCGTCGAGCTGCTCGGCACGCCCGAGCAGCAGGAGTGGTTCTTCACCCGGATGCACGGCGGCCGCCGCTGGTCGTTCTTCGCGATGACCGAAGAGGGCCGCGGCAACGACGCGACGGCGATGGAGACCCGCTTCGACCGCGACGGCGACGGCTGGCGCCTCAACGGCGGCAAGTGCTACGTCGGCAACGCCGCCCGCGGCAGCGTGGGCGTGGTGTTCGGCCGCACCGGCCGCGGCGCGCTGTCGATCCGCGCGGCGCTGGTCGAGGTCCCGGCGGCCGGCTGGCAGGGCGAGAAGCTCGACATGATCGGCCTGCGCGGCGCGTACATCAGCCGGCTGTCCTTCTCGGACGTCGAGATCCCGGCCGGACGGCTGCTCGGCGACCACCTCCCGGCGACCCGGCGCGGGATCTTCGCCGCGATCACGACGTTCAACCACATGCGGGTGCGGATCGCCGCCTCCGCCGTGGGCACCGCGTTGGCGATGGTCGAGTACGTCCTGGAGCACCGCAAGAACGCCCCCGGCGGCCAGCTCGCCCTCGCCCGCGCCGAAGCGGGCCGCGAGCTGGTGTACGAGGCGGCGGCGCGGATCGACGGCGACCCCGAGCGCGGCTACCTCTCCAGCGCGGCGAAGCTCGGCGCGGTCGGCCTGGCGGTGGGGACGGCGCACTGGGCGTCGGCCGCACTCGGCCCGGCCGGCCTGATCGAGCACCCGCTGCTGGAGAAGTGGACGCGGGACGTGCACGCCTTCGAGTTCATGGAGGGCACCAGCAACATCCACCGCCTGCACGTGGCGCGCGGGTACCAGGCGGGAGACGCCGATGCCTGAGCTGGGGATCGACACGATCGCGTTCGCCGCGGCCCGGCGCGAGGAGTACGTGCCGCTCTCGACGTTGCCCGGCGCGGCCGACCTGGTGCCGCCGGAGCGGCTGGCCGCCGCCGGGATCCCGCTGTCCCGCCTGATGGTCCGGATCCCGGAGGACGACGACGTCGACGTCGCGGCGGAGGTACTGGCCGCGCTGGGCCCGCCGGCCGTGCCGCAGCCGCTGTTCTTCGTGCGGTCGGGCCCGCTGCGCGACCCGAACGTGGCCGCGCTGGCCGGGCTGGTGCACCGCAGCGGCTGGGCGGGCGAGGACGTCGGCCTGTCGCACCTCGACGAGCTCGGCGGCACGGCGGTGTTCGGGCTGCTGGAGTGGGCGGTCGAGAGCGAGGCGACGGCGGTCGTCTGCGACGAGCCGCTGTTCGCCGACTCGGCAGGCGGCCACCCGCGGTTCGCCGCGGTGGGCGTCCGGCTGCGCCGCGGGGTTTCCCCGCTGGCCGTTTCCGGCTGCGGGGAGGGACGGCCGGCGTTGCCGGGCGACCACCGGTTCACCGGCCGCGGCCCGTGCGACGCGTGGCTCGCGTTCTGCGCGGCACTGGCCGAAGGGGTGGTCGCCGACGGCGACCGGGTGCTGCTGCACACGCGCGGGCCACTGCGCGAGGGCTGGCTTTCACTGCTCGCGGTGGACGTCGCCGCCCTGCGGCTGGTGCCCGCGGCCACGGCGAGCCTGCTCGGGGGGCGGAGTGGATGAGAATCGGCGTGGACCTGATGTCGATCCCGCGGTTCGCGGAGGTCGCGGCGCACCAGCGGTACCGGACGCTGGTCTTCACCCCGGTGGAGCTGGAGCAGGCCGCCCGGATGGGTGCCGAACGGTCGCTGGAACGGCTGGCCGGGCGGTTTTCCGTCAAGGAGGCCACGTGCAAGATGCTGGGCCGTGGCTTCGGCCAGGGCCTGCGCTGGCGTGACATCGAGGTCACCAACGACGACTGGGGAGCGCCGTTGGTGACCCTGGGCGGGGGCGCGGCGGAGATCGCGGAAGAGGCGGGCCTGGAGGAGATCGCGGTGACGTTGAGCCACCAGGTGGACTTGGTGGTCGCGGTCGCGGCGGCGGGGTGCGCCCGGCCGCCCCGCCCGTTCCGCCGCGCGGCCGCGCCCGCTCTCGCCGAGCCGGTCCCGGCCCGCTTCGAGGAACTGGCGGCCCTGGCCGCCGACCTGTTCTCGGTACCCGCCACCGAGGTGGCCACCGCGGCGTCGTTCGCGGGCGATCTGGGGGTCACGTCGGTGGTGGTGATCGAGCTGCTCGCCCGGATCGAGCACCGGTACGGCGTCCGGATCCCGGAGGCCGGCCTTTACCGGATGACCGATCTGCGGCGCACCTACGGCGTCGTGGCCGAGGCGGCCGGGTGGTAGGGCGGGCAGAGAAGAGGGGCCTTCCGTGAGCGGAAGGCCCCTCTTCGTGTGGCGCTCGAGCCGGTGGTGCCGGAGCTGGTGTGGTGGGGGAGCAGGCATTGGGTCAATTCGCTGCGGGCCGCCGGCTTCAGCCGGACCGGACTGGGCCGCGGGGCGCCCCCCGTTTTCCATTCTACCGGCGGGCACCGACAATTTCGGCACTGCCGGACTGAGCCGGGCTTCCGGACCGAGCCGGAGCTGGGCCGTCGGGCCGAACCGGGCTGGAGCCGGGCCGCGGCCTCAGGCGAGCGTGAACCGCGAAGCGGCCTGCACTCCCGCCTGGAACCGCGACACCGCGTCCAGGTTCTGCAGCATCGCCGCGATGTGCCGACGGCAGGTCCGCACCGACATGCCCAGCCGCCGCGCCACCACCTCGTCCGTCAGCCCCTGGGCCATCAGCCGCGCGATCGTCTGCTGCAGGTCGTGCGCGATCTCGCCGCTGTAGCCCTGGTCGTCGGCCGAGAACGGCGTCGCGCCGTCCCACAGCTGGTCGAACAGGCCGAGCAGGAAGCGCACCATGCCCTGGTCGCGGACCCGGCGGGCCGACAGGTCGGCGACGTCCAGCGTCACCGCCAGCGACCGGTCGAAGACCACCGCCGCCTCCGGGACGCGGCTGAGCGTGCGGATCTGCGCGCCGCGGCCGGCGAGCTGCGTCAACCGGGCGCGGGCCGCGTAGCCCGCGCGGCTGCGGTGCGGGCACACGACCCGCACGCCGACGCCGTCGCCCAGTACCGAGTAGCACGCGTCGAGCAGCTCGTCGACCAGGTCGTCGGCCGCCTCTCCCGGGTGGAGGACCACCAGCTCGTCGCGGCAGACCTCGGCCGCCAGCTTGACCAGGCCGCGGATCTCGGCGACGCCCTCCAGGCGGTCGAGCGCGCCCGCCGCGCCGGCCGGGGCCCGCGTGATGCCGTCGATGCGCTCGCGCAGGCGGTCGGCCAGTTCGCGCCGCTCGTACATCGCGCGCTCCAGCGGCGTCACGACCAGTTCCGCGGCCGCGGAGGGCTCGCGGGGGACCAGGCCACCGTCGACCGGGCGCAGCAGGTGCAGCTCGACGAGCCGCGCGGCGGCCGCCTGGACCGTGTCGGCGGGCAGGCCGAGGTGCGCCGCGGCGGTGGCCACGGACGCGATCCGGCCGCAGCGCGCCGCGTAGCGGTACAGCTCGGCTTCGGGGTCGGGCTCGGGCACGGAGAACGCCCCGAGCGGCGGGAGAGTGGCCGTCGACATCGTGCCTCCAAAGGTCTGGCTTCTACCCTTTCCACCGTCGCAGCCGGTCTTCTCGGGGCGCTCTCACACCGCTCTCGCCCGGGGAGTGGCGGGATGAGAGCGCGGTGATGGCCCGGTGATTCCGGCCGGTGGTGTCCTCGGGAGGACACGGTTGACCGCGAACGCGAAACAGGGTGACGCAATGCCTGACACACTCCCCATCCCGCCAGGGTTCCTCGAGATCCTGATCGCGCACCTGCCGTACGCGCTCGGGGACCGGATCGCCGAGGACGACGACCTCGCCGCGCTCGGGCTCGACTCGATGGGCGTCGTGCAGCTCGTCACCGACCTGGAGGAGACCTTCGGTTTCGAGCTGCCCGACGAGCTGCTCACCGAGGACACCTTCGCCACCGCGGGCAGCCTGTGGGCCGCCGTCGCGGAGTTCGTCGCCCCGGAGCCCGCCGATGTCTGAGGCCGCCGCCCCGGTGCGGCTCGACCAGCTGCTCACCCGCGGCGCGCCCGGTGACCCGGCCCTGACGTACAAGGACCGGACGCTGACCTACGCCGAGCTCGCCGACCAGGTCACCCGCGTCGCCCACGGCCTGCGCCGGCTCGGCGTGCGCCGCGGCGACCGGGTGGCGGTGTACGCCGAGAAACGGCTCGAGACCGTCGTCGCGCTGTTCGCCGCCGCGGCCGCCGGCGCGGTCCTGGTGCCGCTGAACCCGCTGTTCAAGGCCCGGCACATCGCCCACGTCGCCGCCGACTGCGCCCCGGAGGTGGTGCTCACGACCGCCGAGCGCCGGGCGACGGTCCGCGAGGCCGTGCCCGAGAGCACCCCGGTCGTGGTGTTCGGGCAGCCCGAATGGGACGCGCTGACCGCGGCCGAGCCGGAAGCCGTGCCGGGCGCGGTGATCGACCAGGACCCGGCCGCCATCATGTACACCTCCGGCAGCACCGGCGGTCCCAAGGGCGTCGTGCTGTCCCACCGCAACCTGCTCGCCGGTGCCGCCAGCGTCGCGGAATACCTCGGCCACACGCGGGAAGACGTCGTGCTCGCCGCGTTGCCGCTGAGCTTCGACGCCGGGTTCAGCCAGCTCACCACCGCGTTCGCCGCCGGCGCGCACGTCGTGCTCGTGAACTACCTGCTGCCCAAGGAGATCGTCCGGCTCTGCGCCCGCCACGGCGTCACCGCGCTCACCTGCGTGCCGCCGCTGTGGCTGCAGCTGGTGACCCAGGAGTGGCCCGCCGAGGCGACCGCGCGGCTGCGCTACTTCGCCAACACCGGCGGCCGCATGCCCCGCGCCACGCTGACCCGGCTGCGCGAGATCTTCCCGGCCGCGCAACCGTTCCTGATGTACGGGCTCACCGAGGCGTTCCGCTCCACCTACCTCGACCCGGCCGAAGCGGACCGCCGTCCCGGCTCGATCGGCAAGGCCATCCCCAACGCCGAAGTCCTCGTGCTGCGCGCCGACGGCTCGCCGTGCCTGCCCGGCGAGCACGGCGAACTCGTGCACCGCGGGGCACTCGTGGCGCTCGGCTACTGGAACGACCCCGGGCGCACGGCGGAGCGCTTCCGCCCGGTGCCGGGCCCGGACGGCCTGGTGCGCCCGGAGATCGCCGTGTGGTCGGGCGACACCGTCTACCGCGACGAGGACGGGTTCCTGTACTTCGTCGGCCGGACCGACGAGATGATCAAGACGTCGGGCTACCGCGTCAGCCCCGCCGAGGTCGAAGAAGCCGCCTACGCCACCGGCCTGGTGGGGGAGGCGGCCGCGTTCGGCGTGCCGGATCCCGTGCTGGGGCAGCGGATCGTGCTGGCGGTCGCGCCGGAGGCGGACGCCGAGGCGGTTTCCCGGGCATTGGCCAAGGAACTGCCCGCGTACATGCTGCCGCGGCGGATCGAGGTGCTGCCGAAGCTGCCCCGGTCGGTCAACGGCAAGTTCGACCGCGTCGCGCTGCGCGAGGCGCTCAGTGCGGTGCCCGCCGGCACCGAATGACGGCAGTTTCCTGCCACCGCGGGGGAACGCCGTCCCGGCCGTCCCCGTGCGACATTGCAAGAGCCGTGAACCGCAAGGAGCGATCCCCTATGTTGCAAGCAACCGACCTCCGGAAACGCTACGACGAAGTGCAGGCCCTCGACGGCTTCAGCCTCGAGGTCGCCGCGGGCGAGATCGTCGGGCTCGTCGGCCACAACGGCGCCGGCAAGACCACGTTCGTCGAGATGGTGTCCGGGCTGCTGCGCCCGGACAGCGGCACGGTCCTCGTCGACGGCGAATCGCCGACGCGCGCCCGTGACCGCATCGGCATCTCCCCGCAGCACATCGCGCTCTACCGCCCGCTGACCGTGCGCGAGCACCTGGAGCTGTACGGCCGCCTGGCCGGCCTGCGCCGGGCCGCGCTGCGCTCGGCCATCGACGACCTCACGGCCGCGCTGCGGCTGGAGGGCTTCCTGAACCGCACCTGCGGCCTGCTCTCCGGCGGCCAGCAGCGGCGGGCGCAGGCCGCGACGGCACTGGTGCACCGGCCGGCGCTGCTGCTGCTCGACGAACCGACCGCCGGTGCCGACCCCGAGACCCGTCAGGCGCTGCTCGACGTGGTCAAGCAACGAGCAGGCGAGGGAGCCGCAGTGGTCTACACCACCCACTACCTGACCGAACTGACCGACCTGCAGGCCACCATCGCGGTGGCCGCCGAAGGCCGGGTGATCGCGCGCGGCGGCGCGGACGAGCTGCTTTCGGGCCTGCCCGGCGAGGTCCGCGTGCGCACTGCCGACGACGAGCTGACCGTCCCCACCACCGACCCGACCGGCACGCTGCTGGAGCTGCTGCCCACGGTGACCCGGCCGGTCGAGTCCGTCGAGCTGCGCCACCCCAGCCTGGACGACCTCTACCACTCCCTGGCGGTGACGACCGATGTCGACGCGCACTGACTCCCTCTCGCGGGCCGGCGCCCTCGTCCGCTACAACGCGATCCTGCGCCTGCGCGACCCCTCGCAGCTGATCAGCTACCTGATCACGCCGATGATCTTCATGGTGCTGTTCCAGCCGCTGTACGTGAAGGCGCTGGGCACCGGCGCCGTCGAGGCCGTGACCGGCCAGCTGGTGATGTTCTCCGTGTTCGCCATGGCGATCGTGGGCAACGCGATCTTCGTCGAACGCGAGTGGCGCACCTGGGACCGGCTGCGCGCCAGCCGGGCCGCCCGCGCGGAACTGCTGATCGGCAAGGCGATCCCGGTGTTCGTGGTGCTGCTGATCCAGCAGGGCGTGCTCATCGTCTACGGCTGGCTCGTGGTCGGCATGCCGTTCCCGGTGTCGCCGGGCCTGGTGTTCGGCGCGATGTGCCTGTGGGGCTTCATGCTGCTGGCCATGGGGGCCGCACTGTCCACCGTGGTCCGCAGCCGCGGTGACCTGATCGTGGCCGTCGACCTCGGCGCGATCACCATCAGCTCACTCGGCGGCTCGCTGCTGCCGGTGTCGCTGATGCCGTCGTGGGCGCAGGCGATCGCACCGTTTTCGCCCGGTTACTGGGGGCTGTCGCTGATCCGCTCGGCCATGGCGGGCAACGCCGAGGCCATGCTGCGCCCGGCGCTGATCGTGCTCGGCATCGGGCTCGCGACCGGCGCGTTCGCCACCTACCGGCTCGCCCACGGCTGGGGCCGCAGCCACCTGCTCTGAACCCCTCCCGGAGAAAGGACCTGCCGTGACCGAACCGGCACCCGAACCGGCCGTGGCGCTCGTCGGGATGGCGGGGCGGTTCCCCGGCGCCGCCGACGTCGAGCAGCTGCGCCGCAACCTCGCGGCCGGCATCCCCGGCCTGCGCGAGCTGACCGATTCCGAACTCGCCGCCGCGGGGGTGGACCCGGCCACGCCGGGTCACGTCCGCGTCGGCGGACCGGTGGCGGGCGGCGTCGAGACCTTCGACGCCGCCGCCTTCGGGCTGAGCGCGCGGGAGGCGGAGACCCTGGAGCCGCACCACCGGCTGCTGCTGGAATGCTCGTGGGAAGCGCTGGAGCGGGCGGGCTACCGGCCGACGGACCCCGGCGTGCCCGTCGGGCTCTTCGCCGGCTGCGCGTTCCCCGACTACCTGACCCGCAACCTCGCCGGCCTCGCCGCGGAACCGGGCGGCAGGTCCCTGCTGTCCGCGGGCGTCGAGCGTGACTCGCTGACCTCGCTCGTGTCGTACAAGCTGGGCCTGCGCGGCCCGGCGATCACCGTGCAGACGTACTGCTCGACCTCGCTGGTCGCGGTGCACCTGGCGTGCCAGAGCCTGCTGACCTACGAATGCGACCTGGCCCTGGCCGGTGGCGCGGCGCTGCCGCTGCCGCAGACCGGCGGCCACGTCGCCGAAGAGGGCAGCATCCTCTCGCCCGACGGCCGGGTGCGGGCCCTCGACGCCGGCGCGAACGGGACCGTGATGGGGTCCGGCGCCGCCGTCGTCGCCCTGAAGCGCCTGGAGGACGCCCTCGCCGACGGCGACGTCGTGCACGCGGTCATCCTCGGCTCGGCGGTCAACAACGACGGCCGCGACCGGGCCGGGTACCCCGCGCCCGGGGTGGCCGGGCAGGCGGCGGTGGTGGAAACCGCGCTGGCCGTGGCCGGGGTCAAACCGGAGACGGTGGGGTACGTCGAGTGCCACGCGGTGGGCACGCCCCTGGGCGACTCGATCGAGCTGGCCGCGCTGAACCGCGTCTTCGGGCCCGGGCGCGCGGCACCGTGCGTGCTCAGCTCGGTCAAGCCGAGCATCGGGCACCTCGACCGCGCGTCCGGCGTCACCTCGCTGATCCGGGCGGCGCTGAACCTGCGTGACGGCGTCCTGCCGGGCACCGCGGGGTTCCGCACGCCCAATCCGGCGATGGACGACCGGTTCACCGTGCTGCCCGCGGACGTGCCCTGGCCCGAGGACGGCTCGCCGCGCCGGGCCGGTGTCAGCTCGTTCGGCGTCGGCGGGACGAACGCGCACGTGGTGCTGGAACAGCCGCCGGTGCGGGAGCCCCGGCGGTCCCGTGGGCCGTTCCTGCTGACCTTTTCCGCCGGAGAGCCGGCCGCCCTCGACGAGGTGACCGCGCGGCTGCGGGCCCACCTGGCGGCGCACCCGGACCTGGACCTCGGCGACGTCGCTTTCACACTGCAGGTGTCACGCGGCCACTTCGCGCTGCGGCGGGCCGTCGTGGTCCGGGACCTTCCCGACGCCTTGGCCGCGTTGGCCGATCCGGGCCGGTGGATCGACGGCGAGACTCGCCGGCGTGACCCGCGGTTCCGGTTGGTCGCGGGCGGCGGCCCGGAGTGGGCTGTGACGGCTTCGGCCGCCCACCGCCTGCTGGCCGGGGCCGAGGTGCCCGCGCCGGCCGCCACGCGCGACGGGGCGTTCTCGGCGTTGACCGCCGGTCTGACCCGGCTGGGTGTCCGGCTGGACGAGAGCGCGTCCGACACGCTTCCCGTCGACGGTGGTGCGGGCGAAGAGTGGGTGCTGGCCACCTTGGGACGGCTGTGGATCGCGGGCTGCGCGGTCGACTGGCCCGCCCTGCACCGCGGCGAGGGCCGCCGGGTGGAGCTGCCGACGTATCCGTTCCGGCGCAAGCGGTTCTGGGTCGATTCCGACGTTGCCTCATCCCCGGCTGCGTACGTGCCTTCGTGGCGGCTCGACCCACAGCCCCTGGCCGGCCTGGAGCGCCGGCTGCGGGCGGCGGGGCCGTGGCTGGTGTTCGCCGCCGACGACGTCGGGGAGGCGCTGGCCGCCCGCATCACCCTGGCGGGTGGCGAAGTGACCACGGTGCGGCCGGGCAGCGGGTTCGGGTTCCTGGACACCGGCGACTTCGCCGTCGGCCCGGGCGACCTGCCGCGGCTGCTGCGTTCGCTGGTGGTGGTCCCGCGGACGGTCGTCCACGGCTTCGCCCTGGGTGGCTCGCCGGGGGAGATCGAGGCGGCGGCCGAGCTGTGGCCCGGCATGGTGACCTTGACCGCCGGCGCGGTCGGGGTGCTCGGGCCCGACCTGACCACCCCGTCGCAGGCGGGGCTGACCGCGCTGACCGCACGGCACGTCGACGTGGGTCCCGACGCATCGATCGACCAGGTCCTGGCGGCGGTGCTGCACCGGGAGACCCCGCTCGCGGTGCGCGGCGACCAGTCGTGGCGGCCGCACCACGAGCCGTACGAGCCGACCGGACACGCCGAAGCCGAGGTCCACCGCGACGTGCCGGACTTGGGCGGCCGTCGGGGAATCCTGCTCGTCCCGCCGGATCCCGCCGGCCGCACGCTGGCCGCACGGGCGCGGCTCGCCCGGCTCGCCGGCCGCGGGCACTGGACGACGGTGGTGTCCACTTCGGACCCCGCACCGGAGGTCCTCGCCGCGGTGGCCGCCGCCGATCACCTCACCGAGGTCGTGCTCTCCGGGGTGCCGCTCGCCCGGCCGGTCCAGGCCCACGAGCAGGTCACGTCGACGGCAGCAGTCCGGCCGCGGCCGGCGCTGGGCACGCCGTTCGTGGAGCCGGAGCCGGGTCTCGAACGGGAAGTGGCCGCCCGCTGGGCGGAAGCGCTGGGTTACGAGGAGATCGGCGCGGACGACAACTTCTTCGAGCTGGGCGGCCGATCGGCGGGAGCGGTCCGCATCGCGGCCCAGTGGGACCTCCCGGCGACGGCGGTGGTGGAGCTGCCCACGGTCCGGCTGCTCGCCGCCCGCATCGCCGAACGGCAATGCTGAACACATCCCGGAAGGGGGCTGTCACGTCCGCGCGCTCTCCCGGAAACACGGGGAAAGCGAAAGCCACCACCTCGCCGAGGCACGAATCCGCACCGGGAGGTCCGGTGTGGCCGAGACCTGGTTCAACGCGCTGTCCGCACCCGCCATGCCCATCGCGTAGACCAGGCGATCCAGGACCGAGACCTCCGGCTCTCCCGTCGTCGCGTGGTGGTTCAGGCGAGTGGCGGACAGGGCGTCGGCCCAGAACGCGTCGGGACTCGTCCCGCCGACGTGGCCCAGTGCCGACGCGGCGGTGTCCCGGATCGCGACCGGGAGCGTCCGGTCCACCAGGAGCTGCTCGATGTCGCGACGCTCGGCCGGACCGCCGATGACCCGTAGCGCCTCCACGAGCGGAACGGCCCAGTTCCGGTCGTGCCGCCGACGGCGCAGAGCCGCGCCCAGTTCGCGCGCCACCGGGGCTCGGTAAGGCGTGCTGTAGATCATGAACTGGGCGTACAGGCGCTGGTCGAAGACGTCGGCGAGGACCGATTCACGGATCAGCTGCCGCATGACGGCGTCATCCCATGCCTCGGTGGTGGCAGCCGCCACCGAGGCCGCGATCTCGTCGACCACCGACCACGCCGGCGGTCCGGGCAGCTCGGCCGAGACCAGGTTCCAGATCCGGGCCGGGACGCGCTGCCGCAAGCCCATCGGCAGCTGCCGCAGGATGGCCCCGGCCAACGCCGCGGTGCTCGTCGTGACCGGTTCACCCAGCAGGTCGATGAGGAGATCGGCGACGACGACCAGCTGCCCGCTGTGGAAATGGCCCCGGCCGACTTTGCGGAAGCAGGCCAGCAGCGCGCCGGCGAACGTCCGGTCGGTCAGCGGGGAACGCAGGTGACCGACCACGAGGCCGGCGGCCGCGGGGGCCGCGGTCGAATCGAAGATCGAAACCGTGCCGACCATGCTCTGGACGCCGCGGTCGGCGGACGCGGAGGCCGCGGCCGCGATGGCCGCGGCACCACCGACCGGATGCGCCATCAGCCGCTGAAAGGCTTCGGCGCGGTGCATCCACTTCACGCCGTCGGAAATCGCCATCTCGGTCAGCAGCCGCTCCGACAACGTCTCCCAGGTGCGCTGCGGACTGAGGATCGCGTACGGAGTCCGGCAAAGCAGCGCGGTCAGCTCGTTCCACTCGGGGCCGCTGACGTTCCCGCCCGTCACGGCCAGGTCGATCAGGGTGTCGAGCCGTTGTGCCGCAGCGTCGTCGGCGATTTCGCGCCGGGCGAGACGTGGTGCCGCGGCGGTCGTGCCGCGGTGGTACCGGGCCACCGTGTCGATGATCGCGACCAGCGCTTCATCCCGGAGACCGAGGATGGTCTCATAGCCGCGGACGGCGGCGTGGGGGATGAGCGAGGTGCTGTTTTCCCATCGCGACAAAGTGCTGATCGACGGGGGTACGCCGGGGAAGGTGTCGGCCCACCTCTCCGCGAAACGTCGCAATCGCCGCATTTCCGGTTCGGGCGCGTGAATGCGGTTGGCGCGCAGCAGCCAGCCGATCCGCTGGCCAAGGCGGAGCGTGTCGGCCGACCTTCGCGACGTGGTCACGTTGCTCTGAATACCCTCGTCCGTTCGGTGGCGAAAGCCGCCATTGGAGTCGCGGCTTTTCAGGACGCATTGTGGGTGTGCATCGGAATTCTTCCTCCCTGGACGGGTCACGCCGGACGAAGTCGGACCGGCTGATCCGAATCTAGGAGGTGAAACCGGCGCCGAATCGCGCTGTTCCGCAGGGCTTTTCGAGTGGAACACGCCGCCGCGCACGGGTGATGGGCCCGTCGCCAGGGGTATTGGCGACGGACCCACCACGTTCGGGGGCCTGGTCCCGAGTGCCCCGATGATGGGGCGCTCAGGACCAGGGGCGCAGGGCGGCGGCCAAGTGGGCCAAGGTGACGTCTTCCTGCTCCAGCACCGCGAAGTGCCCGCCCTCCAGGACGTGCCCGCGGAACGGCCGGACCGTCTGCTCCCGCCACGCCAGCACCGACTCCACGCTGGCGCGCACGTCGGCGGTGCTCGCCAGTGCCGTCACCGGGAGCGGCAGCGGGGGCCCGGCGACGTAGCCGTAGGTGTTCTTCACCGTCAGGTCCGCCCGGATCGGCGGCAGGATGAGCCGCAGCACGCGGGGGTCGTTCAGGAACACCTCCGGCGTTCCGCCCAGCGTGCGCAGCAGCGCCACGATCTCCGCGTCACCCATGCCCGCCACGATCGGGTCGTCCGGGGTCGGCCACTGCGGGGCCGGGCAGCCCGACACCACCAGGTGCACCGGCAGCTCGGCGCCGCGGCGGGCGATCTCCCGCACCAGCTCGAACCCGACCAGCGCACCCAGGCTGTGGCCGTAGACCGCGTACGGCCCGTCGGCCGAGAGCACGAAGTCCGCGAGATCGGCCACGTACGCGGACATCGACGTGTGCGGCGTGTCCCGTTGGCGCGTCTCGCGGCCGGGCGGCTGGACCGGGCACACCGTCACCCCGGGCAGCCGGCCGATCCACGAGCGGAACGCCGACGCCGAGCCGCCCGCGTGCGGCAGGCAGTACAGCCGCACGTTCCCCGCGGTCGCGGGGAACGGCAGCCAGCGGCTCGCGACGGCCGTCGTCACGACTCCACCTCGAGCGTCACGTACGCCGGCGGCTCCTGGATCTCGGACAGGTCCGCCGCCAGCACCACGTGCGAGCCCTCGCGCGAGACCTCGCGGAACCCGCTGAACGCGTAGGTGATCTGCATCATCCGGTTGCGCCCGGTCTCGACGAAGTCCGCGCGCAGGCCCGCGCCCGCCGCCCGGGCCAGGCCCAGCACGTGCCCGAGCAGCACCGTGCCGACGCCGCGGGACATCACCCGGCACGACATCAGCATCATGTTGAGCCGCCAGTCCGGCGTGCCCTTCTCCAGCAGCGCCAGGCCGATCTTGCCGTAGGAGCCGAACTTGTCGGTCAGCGACGCGACGAGCAGCACGTGGTCGTCCGACGAGCGCAGGGCGTCCAGCTCGTCGTAGGAGTACGTCCGCCCGGTCGAGTTGAGCTGGTTCGTCCGGACCGTCAGCTCCTCCGCCCGCTGCAGGTCCTCCCGCTTGGCCGGCGCGATGGTGAACCGCAGGTCCAGGCTGGCCAGGAAGTCCTCGCCGGTGCCGGCGAAGTCCGCCTCGACGTCGTCACGGGCGAGCTGGCTGAAGTACATCCCGCGCCGCTGCGCCGACTCGTCGGTGACGAACCGCGGCGCGAACTCCGGGCGCCGCAGCACCTCGTCGGCTTCGAGGATGTCCACTGTAGTCACCTGGGGCAGCGCGAACGCCACCTCGGCCCGCTCGAACTCCTGGTCGTCGACGAACGCGAACGCGTCCAGCCCGAGGTTGAGCTTCTGCGCGATCTGGCCGATCGACGCCGACTTCGCGTTCCACGAAATGCGCGGGAACAGGAAGTACTCGTCCAGCCCGAACTCGCGCAGCTTCGCCATCGCCGCGTCGTGGTCGTTCTTGCTGGCGACCGAGTGCAGCACGCCCATCGCGTCGAGCCGCTTGACGTGCTCGACCACCCACGGCCGCAGCCGGACGTCGCCGTCCTCCAGCAGGACCCCGTCCCAGACGGTGTTGTCGAGGTCCCACACCACGCACTTGATCTTGCCCTGCACCGGCTTCGCCACGGTGGCCGGTTCGATGAGACTGGTCACGGTACCTGCTTCCGGTAGGCCTCGGCGGCGATGGTCATCCGCTGGATCTCGGTGCTGCCCTCGATGATCTCCATGACCTTCGAGTCCCGGTAGAACCGGGCCACGGGGTAGTCCCCGCTGCAGCCGTTGGCGCCGTGCACCTGCACGGCCTCCGACGCGTGCCTGGCGGCCGCGACCGAGGCGAAGTACTTCGCCACCCAGGTGGCCATGATCGTCGCCGAGTCGCCGCGGTCCTTGAGCCGGCCGGCCTCGGCCAGCAGCAGCCGGGCCGCGCGGACGTCGGTGACCATGTCCGACAGCTTCGCCTGGATCAGCGGCAGGTCCTTCAGCGGCTGACCGCCGACGGTCCGCTTGCTCGTGTAGTCCGCGCACGCGTCGGCGCACGCCTGGATGATGCCCACCGACCCGGCCGCGACGCTGTAGCGGCCGAGGTCGAGCGTGCCGGTGAGGACCATGCCGGAGGCGAACCCGCTCGGCCCGAGCAGCGCGTCGGCACCCAGCCGGACGCCGTCGAAACCGATGGACGCCAGCATCGACGAGCGCGTCCCGAGGATGTCGTCGATCGGGGTGACCGTGACGCCCGGTGTGTCGCGCGGCACGAGCAGCGCGATCGTGCTGGCCGGGCCCTTCGCGAAGACCAGGAACAGGTCCGCGCGCTGCCCGTTGGTGGTCCACTTCTTGAGGCCGTCGAGCCGCCAGCCGTCGCCGTCGGGGACCGCGGTCGTGGTGATCGCGGCCGTGTCGCTGCCGGCGCCGGGCTCGGACAGGCAGAACGCGCCGAGGACGCGTCCGCTCGCCAGCTCCGGCCCCCACCGGTGCTGCTGCGCCTCGGTGCCGAAGCGCAGCAACGCCCAGGAGAGCATGGTGTGCACGGTCAGCAGGCTGCGGACCGACGAGCAGCCGCGGCCGACCTCCTCGTGGATCTCGCCGAGGGTGACCATGTCGGTGCCGGAGCCGCCGAGCCCGGGCGGCAGGAACGGCGCCCACAGCCCCGCCTCGGCGATCTTGTCCAGCAGGTCCTCGGGGATCCGCCCGGCCTTGTCCCACGCGTCGGCGAAGGGGACGACGTGCTCGTCCACGAAGGCCCGCGCGGCCTCGCGGCCGGGCGCGCGGACCGCGGTGAGTACCTCCGGCACGGCTCAGCCCACCGTCGCGGCCGGGCGCAGGCGGCCGACCAGCTCGGTCATCGCCGCCGCGGTGCGGAAGTTGTCGATCCGCAGCTCGTCGTTGGGGATGGTGACGGCGAAGGTCTTCTCGAGGTGCATCACCAGCTCCATGGCGAACAGGGAATTGATGTAGCCGAGCGAGAAGATGTCCTCGGTGGCGGTGATCTCGGCCTGCGGGAAGCGGCCGGTGATGAAGGCGAGGATGTCGCCGGTGGTCTCGGACATGGTGGTTCTCCTTCTGGGTAGGGGATCAGCTGTAGGTGTAGAAGCCGCGGCCGGACTTGCGGCCGTGCAGGCCGGCGTCGGTCATCTGCTTGAGCAGCGGGCAGGGGCGGTACTTGGAGTCGGCGTAGTGCTCGTAGAGCACCTCGACGCTGTAGAGGATCGTGTCGACGCCGATCAGGTCGGCGGTCTCCAGCGGGCCCATCGGGTGGCCGAAGCAACCGCGGAACACCTCGTCGACCGACTCGGCGGTGGCGACACCCTCGTGCACCAGGTAGGCGGCCTCGTTGACGGTCAGCATGAGCACGCGGTTGGACACGAAGCCCGAGGCGTCCTTCACGTCGACCCAGCGCTTGCCGATGCTGGTGAGCAGCTCGCGGGTGCGCAGGATGGTTTCCGGCGTGGTGTGGAAGCCGGGGATCAGCTCGACGACCGGCTTCTGCGGCACCGGATTCATGAAGTGGACGCCGATGACGCGGCCCGGGTTCTTGCCGACCGAGGCGATCCGGGTGATCGGCACGGCCGAGGTGTTGGCGATGATCACCGTGTCCGGGCCGCAGACCTCGTCGAGCTCGGCGTGCACCGCGGCCTTGATGTCCCAGTCCTCGGTGACGTTCTCGACGAGGATCTCGGTCTTGTCCAGCGCGGCCAGGCCGACCGCGGTGGTGATCCGGGCGAGGATCTCGTCCGCGTCGAGCGCGGGGCCGCCCATCAGCCGGCTGAGCCGGCAGTTGCGCGTGATCGCGGCGCGGGCCTCATCGAGGATCCGCTCGTCCTTGTCGACCAGCACGACCTCGTGGCCGGCGGCGGCGAAGTCCTGGGCGACGCCGATGCCCATGACGCCGGCGCCCACCACTCCCGTGACTGCCATGACTGTTCCCTTTCTGCTGTGCGGACTGGGTGATTTCAGGCCCGGCGCCGTCGGGCGGCCGCAGCCTTGATGCCGGAGCGGCGCAGCTGTCCCTGCGCGGCGCTGTCGGGTGCGGGCTCGGGGGTCCCGGGGTCACCGGCGGCGATCTTCGCGAGCGCGGCGACGGTCGGGGCCTCGTGGATGATGTGCGGCGGCAGTTCCGCGTCCGGGAAGCTGTTTCGCAGCGTCGCCAGCAGCGAGATGCCGAGCAGGGACGTGCCGCCGAGCTCGAAGAAGTTGTCGGCCGCGCCGACCCGGTCCAGGCGCAGCGCCTCGCACCACGCTTCGGCCACCGCGCGCTCGGCGTCGCCCTCGGGCTCCTGGAACGGTGTGACCAGCTCCGGCCGCGGGTGCCGGTCGGCCGTCGAGCCGCCGTTCGCCGCCGAGGTGACCGCGTCGACGCTGAACCGGGCCGCCACCGCCGTCACCGCGTCCAAGTCCTGGGTGGAGATCACGACGTGGGGTTCGCCCGAGGCCAGTGCCCGCAGCAGCGTGCGCCAGCCCTGCTCGAAGTCGATGCCGAATTTGGCGCGGTGCTCGCGGAAGTAGGTCTGGATGTCCTCCTCGTACCCGGAAAGCCCGTCGTCCCAGGCGTTCCAGGTCCACTCGCCCCACGAGATCGACACCGTGCGGCCGCCGTGGGAGGCGGCGTAGGCGTCGAGCCACGCGTTGCCGGCGCAGTAGTCAACCTGGCCCGGGCCACCGCCGGTGACCGACGTGATCGAGGAGAACAGCGCGACGAAGTCGAGGTCCAGGCCGTCGGTGGCGGCGCTGAGCGCCCGGGAGCCCGGCAGCTTCGGTGCGAGGACCTGGTCGGCGTCACCGGGCTGCTTGAACTGCATCAGCCCGGTGCCCGGCACGCCCGCGGTGTGCAGGATGCCGTGCAGCGCCCCGAACTCCCCGACCGCGACGGCGACCGCGCGCCGGACGTCGGCCTCCTCGGCGACGTCCCCTTCGACGACGACGACTTCACCGCCGAGCGCCTCGATCTCCTGCACCCGGGCGACGCGGTCGCGGATCGTGCCGGGCACCTCGTCGGTCCCGTCGGCGATCCCGGCCCAGCGCTCGCGCGGCGGCAGGCCGCGGCGGCCGAACAGCACCAGCTTCGCGTGGCTGTCGCGGGCCAGCCGCTCGGCCATGGCCAGCCCGATCCCGCCGAGCCCACCCGTGATCAGGTAGACGCCCTGGTCGCGCAGGACGCCCTTCGCCTGGTCGATCGGCTGCGGCGCCAGGACTTCGTAGCCGGGCAGCCAGCGCCGCGACCCGCGCAGCGCGACCGTGCGGCCGGGGGCCGGGCGGTGCAGCTCGGCGACCACCGCGGCGGCACCGGCGGCCGCGTCGACGTCGATCAGTCTCGTTTGGACACCCGGGTACTCCATCGGGATGACCAGGTTGGGTCCGGTGAGCGTGGCCGCGTCGGGCCGCAGCTCGCCGTCGTGCAGGACGCGCTGGGTGCCGGTGGCGGCCAGGTCCAGGGTCCAGCCGCCCAGACCCAGCTCGCCGGCCGCGCGGGCCAGTGCGACGAGCGTGTGCAGGCCGAGCAGCAGGGAGTCGTCGTCCAGGTTCCACAGGTGGACGACCCGGTCGAGGCGGGTGCCGCCGCGCTTGAGGTCGCGCAGCAGCTGCAGCAGGTCGTCGACGTCGCCGGGGCGGACGGTGGCGTCCGGGCCCGGCCGGTACCCCGCGCCCGGCCGGACCACGGTCACCGGGTCGCCGGTGCGGCGGATCCCGTCGAGGACGTCCTCGGCCAGGCCGGGGCGGGCGAACACGAGCCAGGACGCGGGCTGCGGCGCGACGGGCGCGGCCGAGGTCTGGCGCCAGGTGGGCAGGCTGATCCACTGCTCTTCGGGCAGCAGCGGGATCCGGTCGAACTCCTCCAGAGGCCCGTCCGCGGGCGTCTCGACCCGGGCCGTCCCGGTGGCCGGCTTCGCCTCGATCCAGTAGCGCTGCCGCTGGAAGGGGTAGGTCGGCAGCGGCACCCGGCCCGGGGCGGTGCCGCGGTAGACCGGCGTCGCCGTGCCGCGGCCGTGGTAGGCCGACCAGTCGAAGGCCGCGCCGAGCAGCCACAGCCGGGCCAGGCCGTCGGTGAGCACCTCGTCGGCAGGCCGCGGGTCGTCGGCAGCGGGCAGGGTGGCGGTGATCATCGGCCAGCGGCTCGCCGGGCTGAGCCCCCGCAGCAGCGCGCCGAGCGACGGCCCGGGGCCGATCTCGACGACGGCCAGGTGCTCGTCGGCCAGCAGCGCGGTGGCCGCGTCGGCGAACCGGACGGTCTCGCACATGTGCCGCGCCCAGTACCCCGGGTCGGTGACGAGGTCCGCGGTCGCCGGGGCGCCGGTGACGTTGGACAGGTAGGGCAGCTCGGGGGCGTTCAGCGTGACGTTCGCGGCGATCCACGCGGTCAGCCCGGCCGCGGCCGGCGCCAGCATCCGCGAGTGGAACGCGTGGCTGGTGCGCAGCGGACGGCACGGGACGTCCGCGGCCCGCAGGTCCTGCGCGAGCCGCTCGACCGCCGTGGTCTCCCCGGCCACCACGACCAGCTCCGGGCCGTTCACCGCGGCGATGTCGAGGCCCGCCAGGTCGAACCGCGTCTCGAGCTCGGTGACCGACAGCGGCACCGCGGCCATCGCCCCGCCGGGCAGGGCGGCGATCAGCTCCGCGCGCTTGGCGACCAGCGCCAGGGCGTCCGGCAGCGAAAGCACCCCCGCCAGGCAGGCGGCGACGTACTCGCCGAGGCTGTAGCCGAGCATCGCGGCCGGCCGCAGTCCCCAGTCCATCAGCGTCCGGGCCAGCGCGTAGTCGACGGCGAACAGCAGCGGCTGCGCGAGTTCGGTCCGCTGCAGCCGGGCGGCCCGCGGGTCCTCGTCGCCGCCGCGGCCCAGCAGGGCGGCCAGGCTCGGCCCGCCGCCGCGCTCGCCGGTGACGAGGTCGCCGTCGGCGTCGAGGTGCGCCAGGCACTCGTCGAGGTGCGCGCGGAACACCGGCTCGCGCCGGTACAGCTCGCCCACCAGGCCCGGGTACTGCTCGCCGACGCCGGCGAAGAGGAACGCCACCGGCCGGTCCTGCACCGGCTCCACGCGGGTCGCGGGGGCACCGGTCAGCGCGGCGACCGCACCGTCCACATCGGACGCCACGGCGACCCGCCGGTGTTCGAACGTCTTGCGGCCCTCCTGCAGCGTGAACGCGACATCGGCCAGGCGTGCGTCCGGGGTGCCGGCGAGGTGCTCGCCGAGGCGCCGGGCCGCGGCGTCGGCCGCGTCCGCGGTGCGGGCCGAGACCGGCAGCACCTGGTAGCGGCGTTCGGTGTCCGGGTCACCCGGGGGCAGCGCGGGCCGGTCCGGCGGCTGTTCGACGACGACGTGCACGTTGGTGCCTCCCATGCCCAGCGAGTTGAGCCCGGCGATCCGCGGGCGGCCGTCGCCGGTGTTCCACGGCGCGAGCTCGGCGGCCACCCGGAACGGGCTGTGCTCGAAGTCGATCTCCGGGTTCGGCGCGGTGTAGTGCAGCGTCGGCGGGATCAGGCCCTCGCGGACCACCAGCGACGCCTTGATCAGCCCGGCCGTGCCCGCGGCGCGGTCGAGGTGCCCGACGTTCGGCTTCACCGAGCCCAGCGCGCAGTACTGCTTCTCGGCCGTGTCGCCGAACGCCCGGGTGAGCGCGGCGACCTCGATCGGGTCGCCCAGCTCGGTCGCGGTGCCGTGGGCCTCGACGTACCCGACGTCCTCGGCCGCGACGCGGGCGTCGGCCATGGCGTCGGCGATCACCCGCGACTGCCCGCCGACGCTCGGCGCGGTGTAGCCGACCTTGAGGGCGCCGTCGTTGTTCATCGCCGAACCGCGGATCACCGACCAGATGTGGTCGCCGTCGCGCAGGGCCGCGCCGAGCTTCTTGAGGACGACGACGGTGGCGCCGTCGCCGAACATGCTGCCGTGGGCCTGGGCGTCGAAGGTGCGCACGTGCCCGTCCGGCGACTCCTGGCCGCCGGGGGAGTGCAGGTGCCCGATCCGGTCCGGCACCCGCACCGAGACCCCGCCGGCCAGCGCCATCTCGCAGTCACCGGCCCGCAGGCTGCGCATCGCGGTGTGCACCGCGACCAGCGACGTCGAGCAGAACGTCTGCACCGCCATGCTCGGGCCGCGCAGGTCGAACAGGTAGGACACGGTGGTGGTGAGCGCGTCCTTGTCGTTGCCCATCACCAGCTCGTAGATGCTGGCGTCGGCGTCGGAGGTGAACTGCCCGGCGATGCCGAGCAGGTACGTCGAGAGGTTGCAGCCGCCGAACACGCCGACCCGGCCGCGTTCGCCGGGCTTCGCGTACCCGGCCCCCTCCAGTGCTTCCCAGCAGACCTCGAGGAACAGCCGCTGCTGCGGGTCGGTCAGCGCGGCCATGCGGGGGCTGAGGCCGAAGAACGCGGCGTCGAAGCCGGTGACGTCGTCGAGCACCGGCCGCGCCGGAACGTAGGCCGGGTCGCGGACCTGCGCCGGGTCGACGCCGGCGGCGATGAGCTCGTCGGGGCTGAAGAAGGTGATCGACTCGACGCCGTCGCAGAGGTTGCGCCAGAACTCGTCGATCGTGCCCGCGCCGGGGAACCGGCCGGCCATGCCGACGACGGCGATGTGCCGGTCGAGCTCGTCGTCGTCGGCGGCGACGGTGGCGGTGGCGACCGGCGCGGTGGTCGTCACGGCCGGTGCCTGGTCGTCGAGGGTGGCGGCGAGGGCCTGCACGGTGGGCAGCTCGAACAGCGTGACGGTCGGGATGGCGACCCCGAAGCGCTCCTTGACCAGCGCGAGCATCTGCAGCGCGAGCAGCGAGTTGCCGTTGAGGTCGAAGAAGTTGTCCCGGGTACCGACCGGCTCGACGCCGAGCACCGACGACCAGACCTCGGCCAGGCCGCGTTCGGTCGCGGTCATCGGCGGGACGTACGGCTGCGGCAGGTCGGGCCGGGGGAACCGGTCGGCGGCGGGGGTGGCGATCTGCACCGCGCCGGGGAGCCGCTCGTCGAGCCCGCCGGCGGCGACGATCACGGCCGGCCCGGTGAGGCGGTCGAACGCGGCCAGCGCCTGGGCGCGGGTCATCGCGTGCTTGGCCATCGACGCACCGAGCGGTCCAGCCAGGCGTTCGAGGGTGCCGGGCCAGGTGTCCCACGCGGCGGCGAGCCACCCGGGACGGCCGTGGGCCTCGGCCAGCAGGGCCGCGTTGGCGGCGGCGTAGCTGCCGAAGGTGACCCCGCCGAGCAGCGCCGAGGTGGACGAGAAGAGCAGGGTCCACTCGGGACGTTCGGGGAGCTCGTCCAGGACCGCGGCCAGCACGCGGGCGCCGCCGACCTTGGCGCCGAAGTGCCGGGCGATGGCCGGTTCGTCCAGTTCGGACAGGGGCCGGAACCCGGCGGGGTCGGAGTCGGCGGCGGCGTGCACGACGCCGTCGAACCGGTGCTCGGCGAACAGCGCGCGGACGGCGGCGGGGTCGGTGATGTCGACGCGGGGGGTGTGGACCTCGGCGCCCAGCGCCCGCAGCCGGGCGACGGCGGCATCGGTGCCCCCGCGGCGCCCGGCCAGGACGAGCTTGCGCGCGCCGCGGGTGGCGAGGTGTTCGGCGACGGTGAGGCCGACGCCGCCGAGACCGCCGGTGATGAGGTAGCTGCCACCCTCGCGGATCGACGGCGATCCGGCAGGCTCGGCGGGACGGTAGCCGGGAACGAGCCGCCGGTCACCGCGGTAGGCGACGAGCGGGGTGCCGGTCGAGCGCAGCTCGGCCGCCAGCACGGCGGCGGCTTCGGCGGGGGTGTGGGTGGCGTCGAGGTCGACGGTGCCGGCATCGAGGTTGAGGTACTCCTGGTTCGCGACGACCGGCAGCACGGCAACGGCCGCCTGCGCCGGCCGGGGCGCGCCTGCTTCGACGCCATCGGCGGCAGCCGAGCCGTTCCCGGTCGCTTGCCCCGCGCGGGTGGCCACCAGCACCCGGATCGCCCGCGATCCGTCCCCGGCCGCCGTGGCCAGGGTGCGCGAGACCGCGTGCACCGCCGCCACGTCGTCGTCCAGGTCGAGCACCGACAGGTCCACCACCGTGTCCGCCTCGGCCACGTCGACCACCTCGCCGAGCAGCACGGTCAGCGCCGCCGCCACCCCGCCGGTGTCCGGCAGGATCGCGACCCGGCCCGTCGTGCCGGCCGCCGGCGCCGGCGCCGGCCGCCACGACTGCGTCAGCAGCCGCACGTGCTCGTCCGGCTCGGCGGCCAGGCGCGGGACCTCCGGCGTGACCGTCCCCGGCGCGTCGATCCAGTACCGCGAGCGCTGGAACGGGTACCCCGGCAGCCCGACCCGCCGGGCCCCGCGGCCGCCGCGGACACCCGGCCAGTCGAGGTCCACCCCGGCCAGCCACAGCCGGCCGGCCGCCTCGGCCAGGGCGGCCGAAGCCGAGGCCGGGTCGTCCGCGCCGGGCAGGGTCGGGATCACCGACGCCCAGCGCGATGGTGCGCACGCCCGGTGCCCGCGCACCATCGCGCCCAGCGAGCGGCCCGGGCCGAGCTCCAGCAGGACCGTGTCCTCGTCGGCCAGCAAGGTGGCCAGGGCGTCGTCGAACCGGACCGGCGCGCACATGTGCTCGGCCCAGTACCCGGGGTCGGGCGCCTCGGTGACCAGCTCGCCCGTCACGTTGGAGACGTAGGGAATCGTGGGCGCGGAAAGCGTGACGTGAGCGGAGACCCACGCGGTCAGCTCGTCGCGCAGCGAAGCGAGCTGCCGCGAGTGGAAGGCGTGCGTGGTCGCCAGCGGCCGGCACGGGATGTCACCCAGCGACTCGCGGAAGGCCGAGACGGCCTCCGGGGTGCCGGACACGACGGTCAGCTGCGGGCCGTTCAGCGCCGCGACGTCGAGATCGGTCCCCGCGATCCGGGCCCGCACCTCCTCGACGGGCAGCGGCACGGCCGCCATCGCCCCGCCCGGCAGCGCGGCGATCAGCTCGGCCCGGTGCGACACCAGCGCGAGCGCGTGCTCGAGCGAGAGCACCCCGGCCAGGCACGCGGCCACGTACTCGCCGAGGCTGTACCCGACCAGGACACCCGGTGAGACGCCCCACGAGCGCACGAGCTGCGCCAGTGCGTACTCGACGGCGAACAGCGCCGGGTGCAGCACCTCGGTGCGGTCGCCCGCCCGCGAGCCGCCGTCCGCGCGGCCCAGCAGCGCGGCCAGGCCGCCCGAGCCCGAGCGCGAGCCGAGCATCTCGTCCAGAACGGACGGCCCCAGCAACGCGCGGCAGCGGTCCAGCTCGGCCCGGAACACCGGCGCCGTCTCGTACAGCTCCGCGGCCAGGCCGGGGTACTGCTCGCCGGTGCCCGCGATGAGGAACCCGACGCGGCGGCCGGTGCCCGCGTCGCTCGAGGACGACACCGCCCCCGACGCCAGCAGCCGGGCCGCTTCGTCCGCCGAACCGGCGACCAGCATCCGCCGGTGCCCGAACGTCGTGCGTCCGCTTTGGAGCGTGTGGGCGACGTCGGCGAGCGCGTCGCCGGAGTGCGCCAGGTGGGCGGCGAGGTTGGCGGTGGCGGCGTCCGCGGCGGCGGCCGAGCGGGCCGACCACACGAGCAGCTCGGGGCCGGCCGAAGCGGTCGGCACCGGCAGCGGCGCCTCCTCCAGTACGACGTGGGCGTTCGTGCCGCCGATGCCGAACGCGCTGACACCGGCGCGGCGCGGGGTGTCCGTGCGCGGCCACGGCGTGCGTTCGGTGACCACGGTCAGCTCGGCGTCACCGGCGGTGAGCTGCGGGTTCGGGGTGCCGAGGTTGCGCGTCGGCGGGATCTCCTCGTGGTGCAGCGCGAGGGCGGCCTTGATCAGGTTCGTCACGCCGGCGGCGCGGTCGAGGTGCCCGACGTTCGTCTTCACCGAGCCGATCCGCAGCGACCGGCCCGCGAAGACCTGCTGCAGCGCGGCGATCTCGGCGGCGTCGCCGAGCGCGGTGCCGGTGCCGTGGGCCTCGACGTACCCGATGTCCTCGGGCTCCAGCCCGGCCGCGGCCAGCGCCTCGGCGATCACCGTGGCCTGGCCTTCGACGCCGGGTGCGGTGAAGCCGACCTTGCGGCCGGCGTCGTTGTTGACCGCCCAGCCGCGCAGCACCGCATACACCCGGTCGCCGTCGGCGAGCGCGTCCTCCAGCCGGCGCAACGCGACCACGCCGACGCCGCCGCCGAGCGGGGCGCCCAGGCCCGCGGCGTCGAACGCGCGGCACTCGCCGTCCGGCGGCGCGATGCCGCCCTGCTGGTAGAGGTAGCCGACGCGGTGCGGCACGCCGATCGACACACCACCGGCCAGCGCGACGTCGCATTCGAAGTTCGCCAGGCTGCTCGCCGCCACGCACACCGCGACCAGCGACGTCGAGCACGCGCTCTGGATGCTGAACGCGGGCCCGGACAGGCCGAGGGTGTGCGAAACCCGGGTCGCCAGGGTGTCCTTGTCGTTGCCCAGTGCGATCGCGATCTCGCCCATCTCGCCGGCCGCGTTCGCCGGGGTGAGGTTGTGGGTCAGGTAGGTGCTCCACGCGCAGCCCGCGAACACGCCGATCGCGCCGTCGAACCGCGCCGGGTCGCAGGCCGCGTCCTCCAGGGCGTGCTGGCTGTGCTCCAGGAAGAGCCGGTGCTGCGGGTCGAGGATCTGGGCTTCCTTCGGGTTGATCCCGAAGAAGCCCGCGTCGAAGTCCTCGACGCCGCGCACGACCGCGCCGGCCTTGACGTAGGCGGGGTCGCCGAGCCGGTCGGCGGGCACCCCCGCGGCGAGGAGCTCGTCGTCGGTGAAGCGGGTGATGCCGGAGCGGCCGGCGCGGACGGTCTCCCAGAGGGCGCCGACGTCGTCGGCGCCCGGGAAGCGGCCGGCCATGCCGACCACGGCGATGTCCGCAGGGGAGAGGCTGGTGTCGGTCACGGTGTCCCTCATTTCCGGGTGCCGGCCAGGCGGCGGCGACGGCCCCGCGCGGATCCGGTGGTCGCCGCCCGCGGGGCGGAAGAGTCGGTGTCGGTCAGTGCGGCGGCGAACGCGGCCACGGTGGGGTGGCCGAAAAGCACAGCCGGCGCGATCGGGCGGCCGAGCCGCTTCTCCAGCGCCGCCACCATGGCCATGCCGACCAGCGAGTTGCCGCCGAGGTCGAAGAAGGGGTCGTGCACGCCCACGGCGTCGATGCCCAGGAACTCGCCCCAGACCCCGGCGATGTCGGTCTCGAGCTCGCCGCGCGGGGCGGCGTACTCGGTGCGCAACGGCGGCCGCGGGTACCGCGACTTCGGCGTCGGCGCCGCTTCGAGGAGGCCGCCGAGGTCGTTGAGCTCGGCCAGCTCGCGGCGGGCCGACGGCAGGTCCTGGCGCAACGCGACGACCGTGCCGCGGAAGCCGTTGCCGGCCAGTTTGTCGAGGACCGCGCAGCCGGCTTCGGCGCCGAAGCCGTAGCGGCGGCGGTAGGCGAGCCGGGCTTCGCCGGTGGCCTCGTCGGCCCAGGAGTCGTGCTGCCAGTGCCCCCAGGCGACGGTGACGACCTGGGTGTCCGCTGTGGACAGTGCGGCGCCGTGGGCGTCGAGGACGCTGTTGGCCGCGCAGTAGTCGGCTTCGCCGATGCCGCCGACGACCGTGACGATCGAGGAGAACAGGACCAGCCGCCGGGGCCGGGCGGCCAGGAGCGGGCGGACCGCCCGGACCTTCGGGTCGAGCGTGCGGCGCATGTCCTCGGCGGTGCGGCGCTGCGCGAGCCCGCCGCCCGGCAGCCCGGCGGCGTGCACGATCGAGTCGAGCTCGCCGAACCGCAGTTTCGCCTCGACCAGCGCTTCGGTGAGCTGCTCCGGGACGCCTGCGTCGGCCTTGAGCACCAGCACCTCGGCGGGCGCCAACGCGGCGAGGTCGGTCCGGTCCGCGTCGCCGGTGCGGCCGATCAGGGCGAGCCGGCGGGCGCCGTGGCGGACGAGGTGCTTGGCCACGATCATGCCGAGCCCGCGGGTGCCGCCGGTGATCACGTGCGTGCCGCCCCAGTCCGGGGTGCCGTCGTCGAGGGTGATCTCGGTGTACTCCTGGAGGCGACGCCGGCCGCCGCGAAGGCCGGCGAGCACCGGCTCGTTCGCGGCGTCGTCGGGCCACGGCCGGGCCAGCTCCTCCAGGAGGTGCCGGGCCGGGGTGCCCGGTTCGACGTCGACGCCCCGCCACCGCAGGCCCGGGTACTCGGCGCGGACGCCGCGGCCGAGCCCGTGCACTCCGGCGGCGTCCGGGTCGGTCAGGTCGCCGCCGGTGATCTCGGCCGCGCCGGTGGTGACGGTGAGCAGCCGGACGTCGTGGCCGTCGAGGGCCTGGACGGTCCGCAGGAGGTCGTCGAACCCGCCCTCGTGGACGACGTGCAGGGGCTGGGGGAGCGTGGCCGGGTCGGTGCCGACGGTCATCCCCGCCCGCGTCGCCAGCGCGGCGAGTTCGTCGTTGGTGGTGATCAGCGAGCCGTGCGGGGTGGCGGTGGGCCGGGTGGGGTCGAGGCGCCAGACCGGGGCGTAGAGCCGGCCTTCCTCCTCCGCGGGTTCGGTTCGCGTGCGGGTCGCCGGTGGCCAGAACTTCGCGCGCTGGAAGGGGTAGCCGGGCAGGCTCACGGTGCGGCCGCCACTGCGCACCGCGGCGAAGTCCGTGTCCACGCCGAGCTCCCACAGGCGGGCGAGCGTCTCCAGCAGCGCGGTGCCTTCGGCCGGGCGGTGCTCGACGGGCCAGGGCGCGGGGAGGGTGCCGAACACGGCGGGCCGGGCTTCGGTGAGGTTCTGGCGGACCAGGCCGCCGAGGGTCTGGCCCGGGCCGAGCTCGACGTAGGCGTCGACGTCCTGGCCGGCGCAGTACCGGACGCCGTCGGCGAACCGGACCGGGTGGCACAGGTGGCCGGCCCAGTACCGCGGGTCGATCGCCTCGGCGTCGGTGAGGACGGTGCCGGTCGCGTTGGACACGATCGGGATCCGCGGCGCCTGCCGGGGCACCGACGCGACCAGCTCGGCCAGCTCGGCGCGGGCGGGTGCCAGCAGGGAGGAGTGGAACGGGTGGGCCGAGCGCAGTGCCCGCGCGGCGAGTCCGGCGGCTTTCAGCTGCTCCGCCGCGCTTTCGACGTCTTCGGGTGCTCCACTGAGGACGGTCATCTGCGGGCCGTTGAGCGCGGCGACGTCGACCTTCGTTTCGCGGACGGCTTCGGCGACCTGGTCCGCGGATGCGGCGACGGCGAGCATCCGCCCGGCCGGGGCGCGCCCGATCAGCCGGGCCCGCCCGGTGACGACGTACAGGGCGTCGGCGAGGGTGAAGACCCCGGCGAGGCAGGCGGCGACGTACTCGCCGAGGCTGTACCCGACGAGCAGGTCGGGCCGGACGCCCCGGTCGGCGAGCAGCCGGGCGAGGGCGTACTCGACGGTGAAGAGGAGCGGGTGGGCGACCTCGGCGCGGTCGAGGAGCTCGTCCTCCGGGCCGGTTCCGAAGAACGACGGCGCGGAAGCGGCGATCGGTTCCGCGAAGATGGCGGCTTTGAGGTCGACCCCGCAGCGGTCGGCGGCGATGGTGCAGCACTCGTCGACGGCGGCGGCGAAGACGGGCTCGTCCCGGTAGAGCTGCGTGGCCAGGCCGCGGTACTGGTCGCCGACGCCGGGGAGCAGGAAGGCGACCTTCGGGGCGCCGGGCTTGCGGTGGACGCCGGGGCCCTGCGCGGCGGCGGTCAGCTGCCGCGCGGCGTCTTCGAGGCTGGTGGCGACGACGGCCCGGCGGTGGTCGAGGTGCGCGCGGCCCTCGCGGAGGGTGTGGGCGAGGTCGGCCAGGGTCACGGCCGTGCGTGCCGGGGCATCACTCGTGATCAGCGGGGCATCATTCGTGACTGGAGGGGCATCACCCGCGGTCCGGGCGAGCCGGGCGAGCTGCGCGCGCAGCGCGCCTTCCGACGCTGCCGAAACCGGGATCAGTTCGGCGCCGGGTGGTCGTGAGTGGAAAGGCGGGTTAGAACGCTCTTTTCCGCTCACGACCGGGGGTGCGGCCTCCAGGACCAAGTGGGCGTTCGTGCCCGACCAGCCGAACGAACTGACCCCCGCCACCGCCGGTCGGCCGTGGTCCGGCAGCGGCGCCAAGCCGGCCGAAGGGCGCACGGCCGCGTTCGCCAGCACCTGCTCCGCCGGATCGTGCATGTGCAGGTTCGGCGGCACTTCGCCGTTCTCCAGCACCAGCACCGTCTTGATCAGCCCGGCGATGCCCGCCGCCGTGTGGGTGTGGCCGATGTTCGTCTTCACCGCCCCGACCGTCAGCGGCCGGGAAACCGGACGGTCCCCGAACACCTCGCCCAGCGCACCCAGCTCGATCTCGTCACCGAGTGGCGTCCCCGAACCGTGTGCCTCCAGGAAGTCGACGTCGGCGGGCGAAGCACCCGCGTCGGCCAGCGCCCGGCGGATCACCTCGACCTGGGCGCCGCGGTTGGGCGCGGTCAGGCCGTTGCTGCGGCCGTCCTGGTTGACCGCCGAGCCGCGGATCACCGCGCGGATCCGGTGACCGTCGCGCACCGCGTCCGACAGCCGGGCCAGCACGACCATCCCGCCGCCCTCGCCCATCATGTAGCCGTCCGCGCTCGTGTCGAACGTGTGGCAGCGGTCGGTCGGCGACAACAGCGCGTTGCGGCTGCTGTAGACGTACAGGAACGGGTGCAGCGCCAGGAACCCGCCACCGGCCAGGGCGTAGTCGCACTCGCCCGCCCGCAGCGCGCGGGCCGCGAGGTGCACCGCGACCAGCGTCGACGAGCACGCCGTGTCCAGTGAGAACGCCGGGCCGCGCAGGTCGAAGTGGTACGCCAGCCGTCCGGCGACGACGCTGGCGAGGCTGCCCTGACCCATGTACGGGTCCGCATACACGCCGGTGCCTTCGCGCTCGGCCTCCACCTGGCCGTACTGGAAGCTGTCGGAGAACCCGAGGAGCACGCCGGTGCGGCTGCCGGCGAGCCGGGGCGCCGGGGTGCCCGCGTCGTCCATCGCCTCCCACGCCAGCTCCATCAGCAGGCGCTGCTGCGGGTCCATCCGCAGCGCTTCCTGCGGGGCGTAGCCGAAGAAGCCGGCGTCCCAGCCGTCCACTTCGGACAGGAAGGCACCGCGGCGGCCGGTGCTGCCGGGCACGTGGTCGAACCGGCCGTCCGGCACGTCGCCGACCTCGGCGGCCCGGCCTTCGCGAAGCAGGTGCCAATACGATCCGACGTCCGGAGCACCGGGGAACCGGCAGGACATGCCGATCACGGCGATCGGCTCGCTCTCGCGGGCCTCGTACTCGGCCAGCCGGCGACGCGCGCCCGCGAGCTCGACCGTCGCCCGCTTCAGGTAGTCGCGAAGCTTTTCTTCGCCGGTCATAACCGAACCCCTATCCGTTCGCAAAAGTTCACAGCTTGTCGATGAAGGCGAAGAGCTCGTCGTCCGAGGCGAGGTCGAAGCCGGGCTCGGCACCGAGCCCGTCGAGTGCCTCCCGCAGCACGTCCGCCAGCCGGGCGCGTTCCTCGGCGCCGGCACCCGGCAGGACTTCGCCGAGTGCTTCGCGCAGCCGCTGCGCGGGGTCCGGCGGCGGCGGGAGCAGCTCGCCGAGCAGGTGCGCGGCCAGCAGCTCGACGGTCGGGTGGTTGAACAGCAGCGACGCGGGCAGCCGCAGCCCGGTGCCGGCCCCGATGCGGTTGCGCAGCTCCACCGAAGTCAGCGAGTCGATGCCCAGTTCGCTGAACGGCTTCGCCACCTCGACCGAAGCCGGCGACCGGTGGCCGAGCGCCGTGGCGACCTCCGTGCGGACGAAGCCGGTCACCGTCGCGGCGGCGGTTTCCCGGTCCAGCCCGGCGAGCTGCCCGGCCAGCCCGGCCGCGACCGGAGCGGCCGCGGCAGCACGGCGCACCGGCACGAGACTCCGCAGCACGGCGGGGATTTCGTCGGCCGCCCGCAGCGCGGCGGTGTCCCAGGCGGACACCACGACCGGGCCGGACAGCCCGAGCGCGGCGTCGAACGCGGCGAGCCCCTGTGCCTCGCTGATCGGCCGGACGCCGGTCAGCCGCCCGCGGTCCGCGTCGGTCATCGCGGCGGTCATGCCGGTCGCCGTGTCCCACAGGCCCCAGGCGATCGACACGCCCGGCAGCCCGCGCGCCGCCCGGTGCTCGGCCAGCGCGTCGAGGGACGCGTTCGCGGCGGCGTAGTTCGCCTGGCCGCGGTTGCCCAGCACCCCGGCGATCGAGGAGAACAGCACGAACGCGGCGAGGGGCCGGCCTTCGGTGAGCTCGTGCAGCAGCCAGGCGGCGTCGCGCTTGGGCCGCAGCACGTTTTCCAGCTGCGCCTTGGTGAGCCCGGTGATGGTCGAGTCGTCGAGGACACCGGCGGCGTGCACCACCCCGGTGAGCGTCTCGCCGTCCAGCAGCGCGGAGAGCGCGGCGCGGTCGCCGACGTCGGCCGCCGCCACCCGGACCCGGGCGTCCAGGCCGGCCAGCCGCGCCGGGACGTCGCCGCCGCGGCGCGAGACCAGCAGGAGGTCGCGGACGCCGTGCGTGGTCACCAGCCGCTCGGCGACCAGGACCCCGAGCCCGCCCGTGCCACCGGTCACGAGGACGGTGCCGGTGCCGAAGTCCACAGTGGAGGGTCCGGCGGCGTACCGCGCCAGCCGGGGCACGAGCACTTCGCCGTCACGGACGGCGAACTGCGGCTCGTCGGCGTCCAGCGCCGCGGCGAGCGGGGCACCGGGGCGGGCTCCGGCCAGGGCGAAGCGGCCGGGGTGCTCGGCGATCGCCGAGCGCACCAGACCCCACACCGCCGCGCCTTCGGGCGAGCCCGGGTCCTGCAGGAACACCAGCTTCGAGCCGTCACAGCGCTCGTCGAGCAGCCAGCGCTGCACCAGGTCCAGCACGGCGGGCAGCTCGCTCGCGGTGGTGAGCACGACGGGCGGGACGACCTCGGGCAGCTCCGTGCCGATCACCGTCCACCGGCGGTCGCCACCGCCGGGCAGCGACGCCGGTGTCCACTCCACGCGGTAGAGCTCCGCGCTCGTCTTCGGCTCGGTGGCGGGCCGCAGCAGCAGCGATTCCACGCCGCCGAGCGGGGTGCCGGCGGTGTCGTAGAGGGTGACTTCGACGCCGGTGGCCGCCGAGCCGGACAGCCGGGCTCGCACCGAGCCCGGCAGGGGCGAGGTGATCCGCAGGCCGCCGAAGGAGAACGGCAGCAGCAGCTCGGTGCCGTCGAGCACGAGGGCGTGCAGCACCGCGTCGAGCACCGCGGGGTGGGCGGTGAACTCGCCTTCGGTGGGCAGCTCCACCTCGGCGTACCGGTCGTCGCCGTCGCGCCACAGCGCGGTCAGGCCCCGGAACGCCGTCCCGTATTCGTACCCGCGCTCGGCGAGCCGCGCGTAGGCACCGTCGAGGTCGACCGGCTCGGCCCCGGCGGGCGGCCAGCCGGGCAGGGGCGGCACGGGGGCCTGCTCGGGGCCGACCGCGCCGGTCGCGTGCCGGGTCCACGGCCCGTCGCCGAGTCGCGAGTGGACGGTCAGCGGGCGGCGGCCGTGCTCGTCCGCACCGCCGAGGCCGACCTGGACCTCGACGGCACCGGACGCGGGCAGCGCCAGCGGCGCTTCGAGCGTGAGGTCTTCGACGCTCCCGCCGTCCGCCGCTTCGAGGGCGAGTTCGGCGAACCCGGTGCCCGGGAACAGGACCGTGCCGCGGACCGCGTGCCCGGCCAGCCAGGGCAGCGAGGTGAGCGAGAGCCGCCCGGTGGCCACGGAACCGTCGCCGTCGGCGACCGGGGTGGGGGTGCCGAGCAGGCCGGCGGAGCCGTCGGTGAGCCAGTAGCGCTGCCGGTCGAACGCCGAGGTCGGCACGTCCGGGTGGCGGGTGACCGGGCCCAGCAGCCGCGGCCAGTCGACGACGGCGCCTCGGACGTGGGCCGCGGCGATGGCGAGCAGGAACCGCCGCCGGCCGCCTTCCCCGCGGCGCAGCGTGCCCACGGCGGTGCCGTCGATGCCGGCGTCGGCCAGGATCTCCTGCACCGCGCCCGCCAGGATGGGGTGCGGGCTGACCTCGACGAACAGCGGCCGCCGGTAGCCGGCGAAGGCGCGGACGGCGGCGTCGAACCGGACCGGCTCGGCGAGGTTGCGGTACCAGTAGCCGGCGGTCAGCTCCGAGCCCGGCAGGAAACCACCGGTGCATGAAGAGCAGATCGTGGTCGCGGTGTCGGCGGGGGCCGGTTCGCCGATCTCGGCGAGCAGGGCGTCGCGGACCGCCTCGACGTGCGGGGTGTGCGCCGCGTACGCCACCGGCGTGCGCCGGACCTGGACGTCGGCGCAGGCCGCCGCGAACTCCTCGATCGCGGCCAGGTCGCCGCCGACCACGGTGCCGGCCGGGCCGTTGTCGACGGCCGTCCACAGGCGGCCCTCCCACGGCGCGAGCCGCTCCCGCACCTGCGCCACGGGCAGGCCGACGGCGAGGATCCCGCCGGTCCCGTCCAGTTCGGCGGTGAGGAGCCTGCTCCGGACGGCGATGATCCGGGCGGCGTCGGCGAGCGGCAGCGCCCCGGCGACGACGGCCGCGGCCAGCTCGCCCTGGGAGTGGCCGACCACCGCGGCCGGGTCGACCCCGGCGGCCCGCCACAGTCCGGCGAGGGCGACCATGACGGCGAACAGCACGGGCTGCACGACGTCGGTTCCCTCCAGGCCCGGCGCACCGCCGGCGCCGGTGAGCACGTCGAGCACGGACCAGCCGGTGTGCGGCTCGAGTGCGTCGGCGGCATCGGTGAGCAGCCGCGCGAAGTCCGCGTCGGCGGCGAGCAGCTCGGCGGCCATGCCCGCCCATTGGGCGCCCTGGCCGGGGAAGACGAACACGGGCCGGACGTCCCCGGCCGCGGTGCCGGCGACGAGCGCGGGGTGCGGAGCGCCCTCGGCGAGTGCGGTCAGTGCCTCCACCAGCTCGGCCCGGTCCGCGGCGACGACGACCGCGCGGCAGGTGCCGGGCCGGCGCCGGGCGAGCAGCGCGGCGGTGGCGGTGACGTCGTGGTCGGCGGCGGTTTCGGCGTAGGTGCGCAGCCGGGCGGCCTGTGCGCGGAGGGCGGTGTCGGTGTGGGCGTGGAGGAGCCAGACCAGTGGCTGAGCCGGAGCGGCGGTGGGCGTCGCCTCGGGCCGGGCGCGGAGAGCGGTGCCGTGGCGGGCGTGCAGCGGCTCCGCGCCCCGCGCGGCTTCGGTCCCGGCGACCGCCGGCGCGGCTTCTTCGGCGGGCACCGACTCCAGCACCACGTGCGCGTTGGTCCCGCTGATCCCGAAGCTCGACACCGCGGCCCGCCGCGGGCGGCCGTGGTCGGGCCACGCCCGGGCCGCCGAGAGCAGCTCGACCCGCCCGCTTTCCCAGTCCACCTGCGGGCTCGGCACCTCGGCGTGCAGGGTGCGCGGGATCGTCTCGTGCCGGAGCGCCTCGACCATCTTGATCACCCCGGCGACCCCCGCCGCGGCCTGGGTGTGGCCGATGTTGGACTTCAGCGACCCCAGCCACAGCGGCGTTTCCCGGTCCTGGCCGTACGTGGCCAGCAGCGCGTGCGCCTCGATCGGGTCGCCCAAGGCCGTTCCGGTGCCGTGTGCCTCGACGACGTCCACATCCTTTGTGGACAGTCCGGCGGCGCGCAACGCCCGCCGGATCACCTGCTGCTGTGCCTGGCCGTTCGGGGCGGTGAGGCCGTTGCTGGCCCCGTCGGAACCGGTTGCGCCGCCGCGCAGCAGCGCCAGCACCGGGTGGCCGTGGCGGCGGGCGTCCGACAGGCGCTCCAGCACGAGCATCCCCGCGCCCTCGGCGAAGGCGGTGCCGTCGGCGTCGGCCGAGAACGCCTTGGCGCGCCCGTCCGCCGAAAGACCGTTCTGGCGGGTGAAATCCACCAGGTTGCCCGGCGCGGCCATCACCGTGACGCCGCCGGCGAGGGCCAGCGAGCAGTCGCCCCGGTGCAGCGCGTCGGCGGCCAGCTGGATCGCCACCAGCGACGACGAGCACGCCGTGTCGACCGTGAGCGCGGGACCGCGCAGCCCGTAGGTGTAGGCGATCCGGCCCGACGCCACGCTCGGCGACGTGCCGGTGAGGCGGTGCCCGTCGACCGACCCGGTCGGCTCGTGCAGGCGGGGGCCGTAGTCCATGGCCATCGCGCCGACGAACACGCCGGTGTCGCTCCCGGACAGGGCGTCCGGCTCGAGCCCGGCGCGCTCGATCGCTTCATGGCTGATCTCCAGGAGCACCCGCTGCTGCGGGTCCATCGCGAGGGCCTCGCGCGGGCTGAGGCCGAAGAAGGCGGGGTCGAACCGGTCGGCGTCGTGCAGGAAGCCACCGAAGCGGGTGGCGCACGAGCCGGGGCCGGTGTCGCCGAGGAGCGTGTCGAGGTCCCAGCCGCGGTTCGCGGGCAGCTCGGTGACGGCCTCGCCGCCCGCGGCGACGAGGTCCCACAGCTCGGCCGGGGAGGTGATACCGCCGGGGAAGCGGCAGCCCATGGCGACGATCGCGATCGGATCACCCTGCTGCGGCGCGATCTCCTCCGAGGGAGCGGCATCGCCCGGCCGTGCCCGGAGGTGCGAGATGAGGTGCGCGGGAGTCGGGAAGTCGAACAGCAGCGTGGTCGGCAGCTTCCGCCCGGTGGCCGCCTGCAGCCGGGTGCGCAGCTCCACCACGCTCACCGAGTCGAAGCCGAGGTCCTTGAACGTGCGCGCGGGGTCGATGCCGCTCGCGCCGGCGTGGCCGAGGACGGCCGCGGCCGTGGCGAGCACCAGGTCCGCCACCCGCGTGGGGTCGACGGCGACCGGCGCGGCGGCCACCTCCTCGCCGAGCCAGTACCGGGTCCGCTGGAACGCGTACGTCGGCAGGTCCACCAGCCGCGAGCCGGGGACCTCCCACCGCACCGCCGCGCCGGCGACGAACGCCTCGGCGAAGCTGCGCCGGAGCCGCTCGCCGCCGCCGTCGTCCCGCCGCAGCGTGCCGACGACGGCGATCGTGCGGTCGCGGGCTTCGGCGGTCTCCTCGATGCTCCCCAGCAGCACCGGGTGCGGGCTGCACTCGACGAACCGCGCGCCGCCGGCCGCGAGGGCCCCGGCCGTCGCCTCGGCGAAGCGGACCGGGCGGCGCAGGCTTTCGAACCAGTACCCGGCGTCGAGGCCCGCGGTGTCGAACGGCTCGCCGGTGAGCGCGGAGACGAACGTGACCGAAGTGGACACCGGGCGCACCGGTGCCAGCAGCCGCAGGATCTCTTCCCGCAGCGGGTCCACGGCCGCCGAGTGCGACGCGTAGTCGACCGGCAGGACCTTCGCGCGGTACCCGTCGCCGGTGAGCGTGGCGTGCAGCGCCGCCAGTGCCTCGGCCGGCCCGGACAGCACCACGGACCGGGTGCCGTTCACCGCCGCCACCGACACCCCGGCGGGCAGCAGCGGCCGGACGACGTCTTCGGGCGCGCCGGCCGACATCATCCCGCCGCCGCGCGGCATCCCGGCGAGCACGCGGCTGCGCAGGGCGACCACGCGGGCGCCGTCGGACAACGACAACGCGCCGATGGCCGTGGCCGCCGCGATTTCGCCCTGGGAGTGCCCGACCACGATCGACGGCGTGAGCCCGGCGTCGCGCCAGACCGCCGCCAGCGACACCATGACCGCCCAGAGCGCAGGCTGCACGACGTCGACGCGGCCGAGGTCGGCGGTGCCGTCACGCAGGCCGTCCAGCAGGTCGTAGTCGACGAACTCGGCGAGCGCGGCCGAGCACTCGGCCAGCCGGCGGGCGAACACGGGCGAGTCGCGCAGCAGCCCGCGGGCCATGTCCGGCCACTGCGAACCCTGCCCGGGGAACACGAGGACGTCGGCGCCGTCGACGGTCCGCCCGGTCACGACGTTCTCCGACGGCGTGCCGTCGGCCAGCGACGCGAGGTCGCCGAACACGACCGCACGGTGCTCGAAGAGGTCACGGGTGCGCAGCAGCGACCGGGCGACGTCGCCGTGGGCGAGGTCCGGGTGCTCGGCCAGGTGGCCGGCGAGCGCACGGGCCTGGGCGGCCAGTGCGGCGGCCGACCGGGCCGAGAGCACCAGCGGCACGTCGTCGGCCGCGACGTCCGCCGGCGGGGTGGCCGGCGGCGCTTCGGCGAGGACGAGGTGGCAGTTGGTGCCGCCGACGCCGAACGAGCTGACCCCGGCGACGAGCCGGTCCTGCGGCCGCGGCCAGTCCCGGGCCTCGGCGACGACTTCGAGGTTCAGCGCCCCGAACGGGATGGCCGGGTTCGGCGTGCCGAAGTTCAGGCTCGGGCTCAGCCGGCGCTCCGCCAGGCACACCAGGACCTTCAGCAGCCCGGCGATGCCCGCGGCGCCTTCGAGGTGGCCCACCACGGTCTTCACCGAACCCACCTGCAGGGGCGCCGGGCGGTCCCCGGCGAACGCGGCCCCGAGCGCCTCGGCCTCGATCGGGTCGCCGACCGGCGTGCCGGTGCCGTGCAGCTCGACGTACTGGACGTCGGACGGCGTGACTCCGGCGTCGGCGCAGGCCAGCCGGATCACCTCGGTCTGCGCCGACGCCCGCGGCACGGTGAGGCCCGCGCCGCCGCCGTCGTTGTTCACCGCGCCGCCCAGCAGGACCGCGTGGACGCGGTCGCCGTCGGCGACCGCCGCGCTCAGCGGCTTGAGGACGACCAGGCCACCGCCCTCGCCGCGGACGTACCCGTCGGCGCGGCTGTCGAAGGTGTGGCAGCGGCCCTGCGGGGACAGCGCGCCGAAGCGGTCCACCGTCTCGGTCCCCGCCGCCAGGAGGTTGAGGTTCACACCGCCGGCGAGCGCGACGGCCGCGGTGCCGCGGCGCAGCTGCTCGGCGGCCAGGTGCACGGCCACCAGCGAGGAGGACTGCCCCGAGTCGACGGTCAGGCTCGGGCCGCGCAGCCCGAGCGCGTAGGAGACGCGGTTCGCGATGAGGCTGCGGTGGGTGCCGGTGAGCGTGTGCGGGCCGGCGCCGAGGCGGTCGTGCAGCAGCGCGTAGTCGCCGTTGATCGCGCCGACCACGACGGCGGCGCCGCTGTCCCGCAGCGTGCCGGGCGCGATCCGGGCGTCTTCGCAGGCCTCCCACGCGAGTTCCAGCACCAGCCGCTGCTGCGGGTCCATCGCCGCGGCCTCACGCGGGGAGACCCCGAAGAAGGGCGCGTCGAAACCGTCCACATCGGACACGAAACCGCCGCGCCCGGCGCCGTCGCCGTCCGTCCACCGGCCCGGCGGAACCGCGCCGACGGCCTCGCGGCCCTCGGCCAGCAGCCGGCGCAGCCGCGCCGGAGAAGGGGCACCGGGCAGCCGGCAGGACATGCCGACCACCGCGATCGGCTCACCGGGAGCAGGCAGGGAAGACATAGTTCACCCATCGTCGGAAGGGATCGCGGAAATCGGGGAATGCGTGCTGAGTCCGAATTGCGCCGGTCACCGGGAATTCTCGGTGGCGCCGGCGGATTCCGATCGTGCGGGCTGTGCCCCCCGTTCGTCAAGGGGTGTTCCCGGCGGCGGCGGTGGCAGGCAGGCGACGGCAGGAAGCTGCCACCGCGGCGGGCCACCCGGCTGGAGCAGCGGGGGTGGGTGACTGCGCCGAACGGTGTGGTCAATCGCGCTGGCCTGCGGAAACGACTGTCCGGTCCGGTGTGGATGATGTCACCGGCGTGACCGGGTGGACACAGCAGGTACACCTGGGTACCGCCGTCCCCGCCCCGCCGCCGAATCTGGGTGAGGACTACCCATGCCCGGGTGGGTGGGTAGTTGCTTCAGTGGTCCCCGTGCCGCCGGAGAAGTGCCGGTGGTGCTTTTCCGGTTGCTATTTCCCCGTGCTCGAAGAAAAGGAAAGCGATGGCGAACACGACGGAAGCCGCGGCGGCGCCGCACCGCCGCGCCGGCGGTGTGCTCACCGTGGGCGGCGTGCCCGTGGACCGGCTCGCGGCGCGGGTCGGCACCACCCCCTTCTTCGCTTACGACCGCTCGCTCGTCACCACCCGAGTCGAGCGGGTGCGGGCCGCGCTGCCCGACGACGTCGAGCTGAGCTACGCGGTCAAGGCCAACCCGATGCCCGCGCTGCTGCACCACCTCAGCGGCCTGGTCGACGGGCTCGACGTCGCCTCCGCCGGAGAACTGCGGCAGGCGCTCGACACGACCGTCCCGCCCGAGCGGATCAGCTTCGCCGGACCCGGCAAGACCGCGGCCGAACTGGCCCGCGCGGTCGCCGCCGGCGTCACGGTCGAGCTGGAGTCCACCACCGAGCTGGCCCGCGTGCGGGAGGCCGGCGACCGCCTCGGCCTCACCCCGCGCGTGGCGCTGCGGGTGAACCCGGACTTCGCCGTGCGCGGGTCCGGCATGCGCCTGGGCGGCGGCCCGCAGCAGTTCGGCATCGACGCCGAGCGCGTGCCCGCCGTGCTGGCCGAAGTCGGCGCCGCCGGACTCGATTTCCAGGGCTTCCACGTCTTCGCCGGCTCCCAGAACCTGCGCGCGGAAAGCCTGTGCGAGGCCCAGCGCGCGACCGTCGACCTGGTGCTGCAGCTCGCCGAGGCGGCGCCGGGCCCGGTGCGGTCGGTGAACCTCGGCGGCGGCTTCGGCATCCCCTACACCGCCCGCGACACGGCACTGGACCTCGACGAGGTCGGCGAGAACCTGGCGAAGCTCCTGGACGTCTCGCTGCGCCCCGCACTGCCCGACGCGCGCGTGGTGATCGAGCTCGGCCGCTACCTCGTCGGCGAGGCCGGCGTCTACCTCACCCGCGTGGTCGACCGGAAGGTCTCCCGCGGCACGACGTTCCTCGTCGTCGACGGCGGCCTGCACCACCAGCTGGCCGCCTCCGGCAACTTCGGCCAGGCCATCCGCCGCAACTACCCGCTCGCCCTGGCGTCCGCGCCCGGCGGTCCGGAAGAGACGGTGACCGTGGTCGGCTGCCTGTGCACCCCGCTCGACCTCCTCGGCGACAAGGTTTCGCTGCCCGGTGCGGCCATCGGCGACCTGATCGCGATCTTCCAGGCCGGCGCCTACGGCCTGACCGCCAGCCCCACCGCCTTCCTCGGGCACCCGGCGCCGCCCGAAGTCCTCGTCTGACCCCGGAGGGAACACCGTGCAGACCACCGTGCCGACACCCGCGGCCCCCGCGCTCCGCCCCCTGCCCGATCCCGGGCCCGAACCCGGCTTCCGCGTCCTCGGCCTGCTGCAGGTCCGCGGCCGCGAACCGGTCGTCGTGACCGCCCGCCGCCAGCAGGTGGTGCTCGCGCTGCTGCTGCTCAACGGCAACCGCGTGGTGCCGCTGGAAGTCCTGCTCGACGCGCTGTGGGGGCCCGAGCCGCCCGCGACGGCGCGGGCGCAGGTCCAGACCTGCGTGTCGGCGCTGCGCCGGGCGCTGGCGAAAGCCGGCCTGGGGGAACGGATCCGGGCCCGGGGGAGCGGCTACTGCCTCGACCTCGCCCCCGGCGAACTCGACCTGCACGAGTTCGAGGCGCTGGTGGCCCGCGGACGGGCCGCGCGACGGCCGGAGGAGGCGCGCACGGCGTTCCGCGAAGCACTGGCGCTGTGGCGCGGGGAACCGCTCACCGGGATCGACAGCGGCGTCGTGCGGGCCCACCAGGTCCGCATCGCGCAGCGGCGGGTGGAGGTGCTCGAGGACTGCCTCGACGCCGAGCTCGAGCTGGGCCTGCACCGCGAGGTCGTCGGCGAGATCTCGGTGCTGACCGAGGAGTACCCGCTGCGCGAGCGGTTCGTGCTGCAGCTGATGACCGCGCTGCACCGGTGCGGCCGCCGGGTCGAGGCGCTCGCCGCCTACCGGGCCGTGCGCCGCCGCTTCGTCGACGAACTCGGCCTGGAACCTGGCGTCGCGCTGCGCGAACTGCACCAGGACATCCTGGCGGGGTCGAGCGAGGCGCCGGCGAGCGGCCGCGCGGTCCCGCGGATGCTGCCCGCTCGCCTGCCGTACTTCACCGGCCACGAGCGGCTGCTGGCCGGGCTGCGGCGCGGCCTCACCGACGACGGGCCCGGCGCCGCGGTGGTCACCGTCCTCACCGGACGCGGCGGGGCGGGCAAGTCCGCCGTCGCGGCCGAAGCCGCGCACCGCGCCGCCCCGGCGTTCCCCGACGGGGTGCTCTACGCCCGGCTCGCCGACGAGGACGCCGCCGACGTGCTCGCGCGCTTCCTGCACGCGCTCGGCGTGCCCGCCGCGGAAATCCCCGACGACCTCGACGGCGGGGCCGCGCTGTACCGCAGCGTGCTCGCCGGGCGCCGGGTACTGACCGTGCTGGAGGACGCCGCGAGCCTGGCGCGCGTCACGCCGTTCGTCGCCGACGCCCGGGGGTGCCGGCTGCTCGTCACGACCGGTGCCCGCGTGCCGTCGCTGCCCGGCGTGGCGGTGGCCGAACTCGACGTGTTGGACGGCGCGGAGGGGGTCGAGCTGCTGTCCGCGCTGGTCGGCGAGGACCGCGTGACCGCGGAGCTGTCCGACGCGGTGGAGCTGGTCGAGCTGTGCGGCGGCCTGCCGCTGGCCGTGACGGCGGCGGCCACGCACGTCGCGGCCCGGCCGGGGCGCACGCTGGCCCAGGCGGTGGCCCGGCTGCGGGCCGAGGGCGACCGGATCGCCCGGCTCGGCGCGGGCGTCCGCGCGGCCGTCGGGCGCGGGCTGAGGGACCTGCCCGACCCGGTGCGGGACCTGTTCGCCCGGCTGGCGCTGCTGCCCGCGGGCAGCTGGGCGGGCTGGGCCGCGACGGCCCTGGCGGACCTCGGCCCGGCCGATGCGGCCGACGCGCTGGAGACGCTGGTCGACGCGCGCCTGGTCGACGTCGCCGGAGCCCGCTACCGGCTGCCGTCGCTGACCCGGCTGCTCGCACTCGAACTGCTGGCGGCGCAACCACTTCCGGTGCGCGCGACGGCGTCCCGGCGGCTCTTCGGCGCCTGGCTGTCGGTGACGGACGAGGTCCGCGGTACCGCGGACGGCGGCGTGCCGCGGACCCCGGTTTCGGCCGATCTCGGCGACCTGGGCACCTGGTACGACCGCGAGTCCGCCGGCCTGCTGGCCGCGGTGCGCCAAGCCGCGGATCTCGGCGAGCCGGGCTACTGCGCGGAACTGGCGCTGGCGGTGGCCGACCTGGCGGGTTCACGGGGCCGGTACGCGGACTGGCGGGAGAGCGGCGAGACGGCGTTGCGTGCGGTGCTGCGTTCGGGCGACCGGCACGCCGAGGCGGCTCTCGAGCGGTCGCTCGGCGAGCTGGCGGTCCGCGAAAGCCGCTTCGCCGACGCGGCGGGCCGGATCACCCGCGCGCTCACCGCCGGTGCCCAGGCGGGCGGGGTGAGCTGGGACGAGCTGGTCCGGCAGGTCCTGGCCGGCGTCGACCACGCACGCTCCGCGGTGGTGGCGGAGCCGGTCCCGTTCGCGCCGCCGTCCGGCGAGCCGGGGGCGGGCAACCGCACGGCGTCGCCGCGGATCGCGCTGGGGCGCAACCAGTTCGACCTGGCGGCCGACCGCGCCCAGGGGGACGGCGCCGCCCGGTCGTCCGGTCGCGCGGGTCATCGGCGCCTGCCGCGTCCCCGGCCGATTTCGTGGCGGCGGGAGTCCGAGTACCCCGAGGAAGCCTGACCCGATCCGAGAGGAACACCCATGACCATCGGTGCCGCCCTGCCCGCCGGTGACCTGTCCGGGGTCGCCAACAGCGTGGAGACGCTGCTCGCCCAGACCCGCGAGGCCGCGGCCGCCGGCCTGCGCTCGGTCTGGTTCTCCCAGCTCTTCGACCACGACGCCCTCACCCTCGCCGCCCTCGCCGGGCGCGAGGTGCCCGGAATCGTGGTCGGGACCGCCGTCGTCCCGCTCTACCCGCGGCACCCGCTCCACCTCGCCGCCCAGGCGCAGACCGTCCAGGCGGCGACCGGCGGCCGGTTCACGCTCGGTTTGGGGCTTGGTGTGCAGGGTTTGCTGGAGCCGGCCTTCGGCTTCGAGTACCCGCCCCCCATCACGTCGTTGCGCGAATCCCTGCTGGTGCTGCGGGAGGTCTTCGAGGGCCGCCGACCCGCGTTCGACGGCGAAACCTTGACCGCTTGCCCGCCGCTGCCGACGGCGGTGCCGGGCGGCGGAGACATCCCGATCGTGGTGGCCGCGATGGGCCGTCAGGCGCTGCGCGTGGCGGGCGAGCTGGCCGACGGCACCCTGCCGTTCCTGGCCGGTCCCCGGGCGCTGGCCGAGCACATCGTGCCGACGTTGACGAAGGCCGCGGCCGATGCGGGGCGGCCGGCACCGCGGGTGATCGCGGCCGTCCCGGCGGTGGTGACCGACGACGCCGACCCGGTCCGCCAGATCGCCGCGGTCCACCTGGGCTACTACGGCGACATCCCGTCCTACCGCCGGATCCTCGACGCCGAGGGTGCCGCGCACGCGGCCGACCTCGCGTTGATCGGCGACGAGCGCACGGTTGAGACGGGTCTGCGCCGGTACTTCGACGCGGGTGCGACGGAGGTCGTGTTGATCCAGTCCGGAATGCGGTCGCCGCGGGAACGGCTGCGCACCTGGGAACTCGCCGGCTCGCTCAGCTGACCTCGTTCAGCTTGCCCGTCGCCACGTCGAAGACGAACCCCAGGATCGAGTCCTTCTTCGGCACGAACGGGCTGTTCCGGATCCGCGCGATCGACTGGCGGACGTCCTCGTCGAGGTCCGCGAACGCCTCCGCGGCCCACGGCGGCTTGATGCCGACCTCGTCCTGGATGGACCGCTTGAAGCCGTCGTCGGTGAAGGTCAGCATGCCGCAGTCGGTGTGGTGGATGAGGATGATCTCCTCCGTCCCCAGCAGCCGCTGGCTGATCGCGAGCGAACGGATCTCGTCCTCGGTCACCACCCCGCCCGCGTTCCGGATGACGTGGGCCTCGCCCTCCTCGAGACCCAGGACGCCGTAGACGTTGAGCCGCGCGTCCATGCAGGCGAGCACGGCGACGTGCTTGGCGGGCGGCAGCGGCAGCGGTCCGGAAAACCGGGCGGCGTAGGCGGCGTTGTTGGCCAGGAGCTCGTCGGTGACGGACATGACGGTCCTTCCGGTGGGCGAACGGGCTGCGGTCCGAGTGGACCCGCCCGGACACCGCCGCGCAAGCGTGCCCACAGGACGGGAAACGCTTGGCTGTCAAGGGTGTCTCGCCGCGGTGCCAGGGGCTGGGACGGTGGTTCGCAGAGTGGGACGAGTGTCGGCGCATGGCTAGCGTCGCGTTCCGAAAGCTCAACCGCTCCCCGCTGGAGGCCGTCCGGTGTCCCTCCGTTCCTCCGTCCGCAACGCCGCGGCCCTGCTCGCCCTGCCCGTTCTGCTGACCGCCTGCTCCGCCGCCGGCGGGACCCCCGCGGCCGACGCGGGACCGCCCAAGCCCGGCGGGACGCTGCGGCTCGGCATCTCGTCGGCCCCCGACTGCATCGATCCGCAGCAGATCGCCACGAACGCGTCGATCAACGTTGGCCGCCAGCTCGTCGACTCGCTCACCGACCAGGACCCGAAGACCGGCGAGAGCAAGCCGTGGCTGGCCGAGAAGTGGGACGTCAACGCCGATTCGACGGCGTTCACCTTCCACCTGCGATCCGGTGCCACCTTCTCCGACGGCAGCCCGGTCGACGCGGCCGCCGTGAAGACCAGCTTCGACGGCATCAAGGCCCTCGGCACCAAGGCCCAGCTCGGCTACGGCTACCTCGCCGCCTACCGGGGCTCGGTGGTCGTCGACCCGCGGACCGTCCGGATCGAGTTTTCCGCGCCCAGCGCCCAGTTACTGCAGGCCAGCTCGACCGTCTCGCTCGGCGTCCTCGCCCCCGCGGCGTTCAAGCAGACCCCGGAACAGCGCTGCCAGGGCACCGGCCTGATCGGCTCCGGGCCGTTCGTCTTCGAAAGCCTGAAGCAGAACCAGGAAATCGTGCTGGCCAAGCGGAAGGGGTACGCCTGGGGCTCACCGCTGTTCAAGCACCAGGGCGAGGCCTACCTCGACAAGGTCGACTACAAGATCGTGCCCGAACCCGGCGTCCGCACCGGCAGCCTCGCCTCCGGCCAGCTCGACGCGGCCACCGACATCCAGCCGGTCGACGAGCCGCAGTTCAAGGGCAACGGCTTCACCGAGAACATCCGGCCCAACCCCGGCGTCGTGTTCAACCTGCACGCCAACACCACCCGCGGCGTGCTCACCGACGAGAAGGTGCGCCAGGCCGTGCTCAAGGGCGTCGACCGCGCCGAGGTCGTGAACACCGTCCTGACCCCGAGCTACAAAGCCGCCACGAGCATCCTCGGGTCGGCGACCCCGCTGGTGAGCGACCTCTCGCAGCAGCTCGCGTTCGACCGGAAAGGCGCGGCCGCGCTGCTGGACGGCGACGGCTGGGTGCCCGGCCCCGACGGGATCCGCGTCAAGAACGGGCAGAAGCTGAGCGCGTCCGTGGTCTTCTCGCCGGTGTTCAACCAGAACCGCAGCGTGCTGGAGCTGATCCAGCAGCAGCTCCGCAAGATCGGCTTCGACCTGCGGATCGAGCAGCACACCACGGCCGAGACCACGCAGATCCAGCTGAGCGGCGACTACGACTTCCTCTGGTACAACGTCACCCGCGCCGACCCCGACATCCTGCGCGGCCAGTTCTCCACCAAGGCGGGCAACCGCAGCAAGCTCGCGCCGGGCAATCCCCTGGACGCCGCCCTCGACGCCCAGTCGTCCACTGTGGACATCGCGAACCGCAAGCCCGCGGCCGACGAGGCGCAGAAGCTGATCGTCGAGCACGCCTACGCGATCCCGGTGTTCGAGCTGACCCAGGTCGTCGCGCTGAGCTCGAAGGCGCACGCCGTCGACTTCGAGGCGTCGTCACGGCTGCAGCTGTTCGACGCGTGGCTGTCGTGAGGCGCTACCTGCTGCGCCGCGCCGGGCAGGCGGTGTTCGTGCTCTGGGCGGCGTTCACGCTGTCGTTCCTGATCCTCTACCTGCTGCCGGGTGACGCCGTTTCGGCGAAGCTCGCCACCGGCGAGGCGGGCTCGTCGGCGACGCCGGAGCAGCTGGCCGCCGCCCGCGCGGAGTACGGCCTCGACTCGCCGTTGCCCGTCCAGTACCTGAAACGCCTGGTCTCGGCGCTGCACGGCGACTTCGGCCGCAGCATCGCCACCGGCGACGGCGCGACGCACATGGTCGTCACGGCGCTGCCGCCGACCCTGGCGGTGACCGGCCTGGCGCTGGTGTTCGCGATCGTGTTCGGCGGCGGCTCGGCGTTCCTCGGCACCTTCACCCGGTTCCGCTGGCTGCGGCAGGCGCTGCTTTCCCTGCCGTCGCTGGCGATCTCGCTGCCGCCGTTCTGGGGCGGGCTGCTGCTGATCCAGTTCTTCTCGTTCCGGCTGCGGCTGCTGCCGGCGCTGGGCACCCAGGGCTTCGAGACGATCATCCTGCCCGCGATCACCTTGGCCCTGCCGACCGGCGCGATCATCGGGCAGGTGCTGGCGCGCAGCCTCGCCACGCAGCAGGAGGAGCCGTACGCGGAGATCGCGGCGGCCAAGGGCGCGAGCCGCTGGCGCGTCCACTTCGGACACCTGCTGCGCAACGCCGCCGGGCCGGCGCTGACCGTCGCCGGCGTGGTGGCGGGCAACCTGGTCGCCGGTTCGGTGATCACCGAGACGGTGTTCTCGCGCGACGGCGTCGGCCGGATCACCGCGGCCGCCGTCACCGCGCAGGACGTCCCGGTGGTGCAGGCGGTGATCGTGCTCGCTGCGCTCGTGTTCGTGGTGCTCAACCTGGTGGTCGACCTGCTCTACCCGCTGCTCGACCCGCGCATCGCCCGGACACCGGAGGTGGCTCGTGGTTGACCTCGCGCTCCCGAAGCGCCACCTGTCCGCAAAAGTGGCGGCGGGGCTGGTGCTGGCGGTGGCCGTGCTGGCGTTCGTGCTGCTCGCGGCGTTCGTGCCGGGACTGCTGACCGGGTACGACCCGCTCACCGGCGTCCCGGCCGAGCGGCTGCAGGAGCCGTCCCTGCACCACCTGTTCGGCACCGACGAGACCGGCCGGGACGTCTACGCGCGCGTGATCCACGGCGCGTCGCTCTCGCTGCGGGCGACCGCGATCGCTGTGCTCGTGGCGCTGGTGGCCGGCTCGGCTCTCGGCCTGGTCGCCGGCTTCCGCGGCGGCCTGCTCGACACGGTGATCATGCGGTTCGTCGACGTCTTCCTGGCCGTCCCGCCGATCCTGCTGTCGCTCGCCCTGGTCACCGCGCTGGGGTTCGGCACGACGAACGTCGCGATCGCCGTCGGCATCGCGAACCTGGCCTCCTTCGCGCGGGTCATGCGTGCGGAGGTGCTTCGCGTGCGCAACGGCGTTTACGTCGAGGCGGCGCGGGCGTCCGGGGTGCGCTGGTCGGGCGTGCTGCTGCGGCACGTCCTGCCGAACGCGGCCGGCCCGGTGCTCGCGCTGGCGACGCTCACCCTCGGCACGGCCGTGCTCGAGGTCTCCGCGCTGAGCTTCCTCGGCTTCGGCGCGACCCCGCCCACCCCGGAGTGGGGCGCGCTCGTCGCGGGTGGGCGCAGCTTCCTGGCCACGGCCTGGTGGATGACGACGTTCCCGGGCCTGACGGTCGCGGCGGTGGTGCTCGCCGCGAACCGGCTGTCGCGGGCGCTGGACGGAGGAGACCGATGACCCTGCTGCGGATTTCGGACCTGGCCGTGTCGTACCGGAACGTTCCGGCCGTCCGGGACGTCGGGTTCGACGTCGGCGCGGGCGAAGTGGTCGCCGTCGTCGGCGAATCGGGCTCGGGCAAGTCGACGACCGCGCACGCGGCGATCGGGCTGCTGCCGCGCGGCGGCCGCGTCGACGGCGGCTCGATCACCTTCGACGGCCGCGACCTGCTGACCCTGTCGGACAAGCAGTGGCGCCGGGTGCGCGGCCGCGAGATCGCCCTCGTGCCGCAGGACCCGGCGGTGTCGCTGAACCCGGTGCACCGGATCGGCGACCAGGTCGCGGAGGTGCTGAAGATCCACGGCCTCGCGGACCGGCGTTCGGCGTCGGTGCAGGCGATCGAGCTGCTCGAACGCGCGGGCGTGCCGGAGCCGGAACTGCGGGCGCGGCAGTACCCGCACCAGCTCTCGGGCGGCCTGCGGCAGCGCGTGCTGATCGCGGCGGCGTTGGCCGGACGGCCGAAGCTGATCATCGCCGACGAACCGACGTCGGCGCTGGACGTCACGGTCCAGCGGCGGATCCTCGACCACCTGACGGCGCTGGCCGCCGAGTCGGGCACGGCGATCCTGCTGATCACCCACGACCTCGGCGTCGCGGCCGACCGGGCGGCGCGGATCGTGGTGCTCTCGGAGGGTGCGGTCGTCGAGGAGGGTTCGTCGATCGTCACCGCGCCGACGCACCCGTACACGCGGCAGCTGATCGCGGCGGCGCCGAGCCTGTCGAGCACCTTGCGGCCACCCGCGCCTGCCGCCGAGCCGCTCGTGTCGGTGCGGGACCTCGCGAAGACGTTCGACGGCGGGATCCGCGCGGTCGACGGCGTTTCCTTCGACATCCCGCGCGGGCAGACCCTGGCGCTGGTCGGCGAATCCGGCTCGGGCAAGTCGACGACCGCGCGGATGGTGCTGCGGCTGGAAACGCCGTCGGCGGGCACGGTGTCGTTCGACGGCCGGGACATCACGGCTCTCGGTGGTGACGAACTGCGCCGGCTGCGGCGGCGGATGCAGATCGTGTACCAGAACCCGTACGCGTCGCTGAACCCGAAGTTCTCGATCGAGGACGTGGTGGCCGAGCCGCTGCGGGCGTTCCGGCTGCCGCGCACGCGCGTGCCGGAGCTGCTCGACCAGGTGGCGCTGCCGGCGTCGGTGGCCCGCCGGAAGCCCGCGGAGCTGTCCGGCGGGCAACGTCAGCGGGTGGCGATCGCGCGCGCACTGGCGCTGCGACCGGACCTGGTGGTGTGCGACGAGCCGGTGTCGGCGCTGGACGTCTCGGTGCAGGCGCAGATCCTCCGGCTGCTGGCGGACCTGCAGGAGTCGCTGGGGCTGTCGTACCTGTTCATCTCGCACGACCTGGCCGTGGTCCGGCAGCTCGCGGACCACGTCGGCGTCCTGCGCGCGGGACGGCTGGTGGAGCTGGGCCCGGCGGCCCGTGTCTTCGAAGCACCGGAGTCGGAGTACACGAAGGAGCTACTGGCGGCGATTCCCGGGCGGCGGAAATCTTCCCAGCCCGTGGATGCTTTTGCCGAGAGCTGACGCATGCCGCATTCTCCGGTCATGACCCAGCTCCACGAACCACTGAAATTCGCCTATTGGGTGCCGAACGTCAGCGGCGGACTCGTCACCAGCGATATCGAACAGCGCACGGATTGGGGGTACGAATACAACCGGGACCTCGCGGTCATCGCCGAGAACAGCGGGTTCGAATACGCCCTCACGCAGGTCCGGTACACCGCCAGCTACGGTGCCGCCTACCAACACGAATCGACCGGGTTCAGCCTCGCGCTGCTCCTGGCCACGCAGCGGCTGAAGGTGATCGCGGCCGTGCACCCGGGCCTGTGGCAGCCCGGCGTGCTGGCGAAGTTCATCGCCAGTGCGGACGTGCTGTCCGGTGGCCGGGCCGCGGTGAACGTGGTCAGCGGCTGGTTCAAGGACGAGTTCACCGGGCTCGGCGAACCCTGGCTGGAGCACGACGAGCGCTACCGCCGGTCCGAAGAGTTCATCCGGGTGCTCAAGGAACTGTGGACGAACGACCACGCCGAGTTCGCCGGTGACTTCTACCGGATCCACGACTTCGACATCAAGCCCAAACCCCTTTCGGGTGAGGGCCGTCCGCATCCCGAGATCTTCCAGGGCGGGAATTCCACGGCCGCCCGCAAGCTGGCGGGCCGCGTTTCGGACTGGTATTTCAGCAACGGCAAGGACTACGACGGGTTCAGCGAACAGGTGGCCGAGGTCCGCGGGTACGCCGCCGAAACCGGGCACGCCGTCAAATTCGGACTGAACGGTTTCGTGATCGCCCGCGAAACCGAAGCCGAAGCGCGGGACGTGCTGCGGGAGATCGTCGCCAAGGCCAACGTCGAAGCGGTCGAGGGCTTCCGGTCGGCGGTGCAGCAGGCCGGCAACTCGACGGCGGACAAGAAGGGCATGTGGGCGGATTCGGAGTTCGCCGACCTCGTCCAGTACAACGACGGCTTCCGCACCCGGCTGATCGGCACCCCGGAACAGATCGCCGAACGCGCCATCGAGTACAAGCGCCGCGGCGCGAGCCTGCTGCTGCTCGGTTTCCTGCACTTCCAGGAGGAGGTCGAGCACTTCGGCAGGCACGTGCTGCCGATCATCCGGGAACTGGAGAAGGACCTCGAACGCAGCGCCGCGACGCCTGAACCCGTGGGGAGCCGAGCATGACCGACTGGATCGAACGCGCCCGTGAAGCGGCCGCGAAACTCGCCGTCGACGCCGTCGAGCGCGACCGCCGGGGCGAGACCCCGTACCAGGAAGTGCAGCTGCTCAAGGACGCCGGCCTGGTCACCCTGCTCGGCCCGGCCGAGCACGGCGGCGGCGGGCAGACCTGGGAGACCGCGTACCGGGTGATCCGCGAGATAGCCAAGGCCGACGGCTCGATCGGGCAGCTGCTGGGCTACCACTACCTGTGGGCCTGGGCGGCTCGCCTGGTGGCCACGGACGCGCAGGTGGCCGCGGTCGAAGAGCTGTACACGAAGGAGAACCTGTTCTTCGGCGGCGCGGTCAACCCGCGCGACTCCGACCTGACGATCACCGAAGACGGCGACGAACTCGTCTACCACGGGCACAAGTCGTTCTCCACCGGGAGCAAGGTCTCGGACCTGACGGTGCTGGAAGGCGTTCTGGAGGGCACCGAGGACCACATCTTCGCGATCGTCCCGTCGCGGCAGGAGGGCATCGCCTTCCACGACGACTGGGACAACATCGGCCAGCGGCTCACCGAATCCGGCAGCGTCACGATCAGCGGCGTGCGGGTGCCGTGGGAGTCGGCCGCCGGGTACGTCGACCGCCGGTTCCAGCCGCTGGTGTACAACACCCTGAACGTCCCGGCGATCCAGCTCGTGTTCACCAACTTCTACCTCGGCATCGCCCAGGGCGCGGTGGAGACCGCGCTCGCCTACACACGGGAGCGCACCCGGGCGTGGCCCTACGGCGGCGACGACAAGCAGGCCGCGTCCGAAGAGTGGTACATCCTCGACGGCTACGGCGACCTGCAGGCGAAGCTGTGGGCGGCGGAGGCACTGGTGGACAAGGCGGGCGCCGCGATCTCCCGCGTGCTCCACGCCCCGCGCGAAGAGCTGACGCCCGAGGCGCGGGGCGAAGTGGCGGTGCTGATCGCCGCGGCCAAGCAGCGCGCGGTGGATACCGGCCTGGAGATCGGGACGAAGATCTTCGAGCTGACCGGGGCCAGGGCGAGCGCGTCGAAGTACGGCCTGGACCGGTTCTGGCGCAACCTGCGGACGCACTCCCTGCACGACCCGCTGCCGTACAAGCGCCGGGAAGTGGGGGAGTACGCCCTGCTCGGCGCGTACCCGACGCCGACCTGGTACACCTGAGCTCACGCCGGGACGAGCGCCAGCCGTCCGAACACCTCGCCGGTGTCGAGCTGCCGGTGGGCGAGCGTGGCGTGCGCCAGCGGCAGCACGTCGTGGACAACGGCGTCCACCTCGCCCCGTCCCGCCGCGGCCAGCAGCTCGGCGGCCGCGGCTCGGCGGTCCTCTGTGGACACCGTGTCCGCGCTGAACGTCGCGAACGACAGCGACTTCCGGAACGCCGCGAACATTCCCGCGGCCAGCCGTGCCGGTGGCGGCCCCGCGACCGCGCCCACCGCCACCAGCCGGCCGTTCGGGTTGAGCTTGCCCAGGAACGAGGGCAGCTCCTCCCCGGCGACGATGTCGATGACGACGTCGTAGCCGCCGGCGCCCGTGCCGGAGCGGTCCAGCACCTCGGTGGCGCCCAGCGCGCGCAGGCGGGCACCGCGCTCGGCCGACGACGTGGTGACCGCGACCGTGCCGGTGCGGGCCGCCAGCTGGACCGCCAGCACCCCGATCCCGCCCGCCGCGCCGCGGACCAGCACCGACTCGCCGGGCGCGAAGCGGGCGTGCCGGAGCCCGAAATGGGCCACCACCCCGGAACCGGCGACGGTCACCGCGTCGACCGGCGAGACGCCCGCCGGCACGGGCACGAGCGCCGCCACCGAAGCGACCGCCTGTTCGGCGTACCCGCCGCCCAGGCCGGTGGGGGCCCAGACGCGCGTGCCGGTCCACGATGCGTCGACGCCTTCGCCGACCGCGGTGACCACCCCGGCGACCTCTCCGCCGGGAACGTGCCCGGCCTCGAAGCCGTAAGCGGCCAGGGCACCGCGGCGGATGAGGGCGTCGACGCCGCCGACGCCGATCGCCTCGGTGGTGATCACCACCTCCCCGGCGCCCGGCCGCGGGTCGGGGTGCTCGACGACGGCCAGGCCACCGGGATCGCCGAAGGTCTGCACGGCCACTGCTTTCACGATCATCTCCCGGGGTCTCGGTGCGGCCGCGAACGTACCGGACGCCCCCGTCCGCTACGGCTAAAGTGAGACGATGCCAAGCCCTGTGCCTCGGATCCGGCGCTCGGACGCCCGCGACAACCGCGAACGCCTCCTCGAAGCGGCCCGGGCCGTGTTCGCGGCCGAGGGGCCGGCCGCGCCGATGCGCGAAATCGCCCGGCGGGCGGACGTGGGCCCGGCGACGCTGTACCGCCACTTCCCGACCAAGGAGCAGCTGTTCACCGAGGCGTTCGCGGAGCAGCTGCACGCGTGCTACGCGGTCGTCGACGACGCGCTCGCCGACCCGGACCCGTGGCGTGGCCTGCAGACGGTGCTGGTGCGGCTGGGGGAGCTCTACGCCCGCGACCGGGCCGTCACCGCGGCGCTGCTGTCGGCGTTCCCGATGGACTTCACCGCCGAACGGGAGCGGGCGCTGAAGTCGCTCGCGGAGCTGGTGCGCCGCGCGCGGGACGCGGGTGCGGTGCGTCCCGAGACGACGCTCGACGACGTCGTCCTGGTGCTGGCGGCGGCCGGCGGCCTCCCGGCGGCTTCGCCGTCGGCGCGGGTGGCGGCGGCCCGGCGGTTCACCACGATCGCGATCAACGGCCTCCGAGCCGTCCCGGCCCCTCGTGGCTAAGTGGGACAGTGTCCCGGTAAGCTAACCGGGACACTGTCCCACTTGATGAATCGAGTCACCCATGACGATGACGTACGTGCTGGTCCACGGCGCCTGGCACACCGGGCAGTGCTGGGCGCGGGTGGTGCCGCGGCTGGCGGCGAGCGGGCGGCCGGTGTACACCCCGACGCTGACCGGCTACGGCGAGACGCGGCACCTGCTGAGCCCGGACGTCGGGCTTCGCACGCACACCGCCGACGTCGTGCGGCTGCTGACCGAGGCGAACCTGCACGACGTCGTCCTGGTCGGGCACAGCTACGCGGGCATGGTCATCTCCGCGGTGGCCAACGAGGTGCCGGAGCGGATCGCGCGGCTGGTGTACCTCGACGCGATGGTGCCCGCCGACGGGGAGACCGCGATCGACGTCATGCCGATCACCCGCAGCATGCTCGGCACCGGGTGGCGGGTCCCGCCGCTGCCCGAGCAGCCCGCCCCGTTCGGCCTGTTCGGGGTCACCGATCCCGGTGACATCGCCTGGTTGCAGACCATGATGTCGGACCAGTCGCTCCGGTGCCTCGAAGAGCCGGTCGCCCAGGACAACCCGGCGCTGCGCGCGATCCCGCGCACGCACATCCACTGCACGGTGAAGCCGGAGGGGTTCGACCACCGCCCGGTGCCCGCCGTGCAGCCGAACGGCGAGCCCGCGGACGTGCGCGAGCTGGCCGCCGGCCACGACTGCATGATCACCGTGCCGGCGGAGCTGGCCGAGCTGCTGCTGGACGTCGGCGAGCCGGTGGGGGCCGGTAGCATGCGGTCGTGAGCGGGTCCCGGACGGCAGCAGGAAAACCGCCGCAGCGCGCCGACGCGCGGCGCAACGCCGGGAACGTCCTCGAGGCCGCGGCCGCGGTGTTCGTGACCTCCGGCGTCGAAGCGCCGATCCGGGAGATCGCCGCCCGGGCCGGGGTGGGCACGGCGACCATCTACCGCCACTACCCGACCCGGGCCGACCTGATCCTCGCGGTGTACCGGCTGCAGGTCGAAGCCCTGGCCGAAGCCGGTCCCGCCCTGCTCGCCGAGAAGGCGGGACCGCATCAGGCCCTCGTCGAATGGATCGACCGGTTCGTCGACTTCGTCATCACCAAGCAGGGCCTGGCGTCGGTGCTGCAGTCCGACGAACCCTGCTACGACCCGCTGCACGCCTACTTCCTCGAGCGCCTCGGCCCGGTCTGCACGCAGCTGCTGGACGCGGCCGCGGCGGCCGGGGAGATCGTCCCCGGGCAGGACGCCTACGAGCTGATGCGCGGCGTCGGCAGCCTCTGCGCCGGCGCCGGGACGGCGACCTGCTACGACGCGCGGCACCTGGTGAAACTGCTGGTCAACGGCCTGCGCCGAGCCTGAGGCCGGTCACACCCGCTGGAGCTGGAACCGCTGGTTGGCGCCGCTGCCCGCCGCGTACTGGGAAATCCGCGCCCCGTCGGCGGTCGAGGCGCCCCACACGTCCATCGCGAGGCCGCTGGCCCGGTTGACCAGGCTCACCACCCCGCCGCCCTGGTCGGTCACCCGCCACTGCTGTGCCGTCGCGCCGGTGTCGGGTTGCTGGGTGATGTCCGCACCGGAGGCCGAACTCGCGACCTGCAGGACGAGCCCGCTGTGGCGGGCCCGGATGCGGTGGTAGCCGCCGTCCGAGGGGAGGAAGTCGAACTGCTGGTTCAGCCCGCTGCCGGCCGTCCACTGGATCAGCGCGGCCCCCGCGGCGGTCGAGCCGCCGCTGATGTCGGCCGCCTTGCCGCTGTGCTGGGCGACCAGCCGGTAGTTCACCCCGGGTTCGACGACCGGCGGCGGTCCGCCGAGGGAAGTGATCCGGTAGGTGTGCCCCGCCTGGCCGGTGAAGCTCACCAGGTCGGTCTCGACGGAGACCGGCTGGACCTTGGTGCCGCTCGTGGTGTCGAGCACCTCGTACGTCGTGGTGAACAGGCGGCTGCGGACCTTGACGTCCCCGTCCCGGTCCGGCGTGATGGTCAGCTGCGTTGCTGCGCCGCCGCTCCAGGCCGCGCCGACGGTGTAGCCGCCGCGGCCGCGCAGGCCCGTCACGCTGCCGGCGGGCCAGGCGGGCGGCAGCGCGGGGAGCAGGTGCAGCTCGCCGTTGTGGCTGTGCAGCAGCAGCTCCGCGATGCCGGACGTCGCCCCGAAGTTGCCGTCGATCTGGAACGGCGGGTGCAGGTCGAACATGTTGGGCGCCAGCCGGTCGGTCCGCACGAGCAGCCGCAGCAGGTCGTGCGCCTTGGCGCCCTCCTCCATCCGCGCCCAGTAGTTGATCTTCCAGGCCAGTGACCACCCGGTGCCGTCGTCCCCGCGCAGCTGGAGCGTCTTGCGGGCGGCCGTGAACAGCGTCGGCGTGCCGCGCTTCGTGATCTGGTTGCTCGGGTAGAGGCCGTACAGGTGGGAGATGTGCCGGTGGGTCTGCTCGGTCTCCACCCAGTCGTAGAGCCATTCCTGGATGTTGCCGCGCGAGCCGACCTTCATCGGCGCCAGCCGCTGCCGGGCCGCCTTCACCTGGTCGGCGAAGGCGGCGTCCACGCCGAGCACCTGGCACGCGCCCGCGCAGCCGTCGAACAGGTCGCGCAGGATCTGCATGTCCATCGTCGGTCCCGCGCAGACGGACGCGTTCGCGTGGTGGTTCAGCTCGGGGGAGTTCGCCGGGTTGGTGACCAGGTAGCCCAGCGACGGCTCGGTCACCAGGCTGTCGAGGAAGAACTGGGCCGCCCCCTTCATCAGCGGGTAGCGGGCGCGCAGGAAGTCGACGTCGCCGGTGAACCGGTAGTGGTCCCAGATCATGGTGGCGAGCCACGCCCCGCCGGTCTGCCACATGCCGGCCTGCGCGAAGTCCACAATGGAGGATCCACGCCACCCGTCGGTGTTGTGGTGGGTGACCCAGCCGCGGGCACCGTACTCGACCTGGGCGGTGCGGGCCCCGGTGACCGAGAGATCGGCGATCATGGCGAACACCGGCTCGTGGCACTCGGCGAGGTTGGTGACGTCGGCAGGCCAGTAGTTCATCGGCAGGTTGGCGTTGAGCGTGTACTTCGACTCCCACGACGGGCTCATCTGGTCGTTCCAGATGCCCTGCAGGTTGGCCGGCTGGGTGCCCGGCCGCGACGAGGAGATCAGCAGGTACCGGCCGAACTGGAAGAGCAGGGCGGCGAACTGCGGGTCGTTGACGCTGTTGTGCTGGGCGATCCGGACGTCGGTCGGCTGATCGGCCGCCGACGTGCGGCCGAGGTCGAGGGTGGTGCGCGAGAACAGCTTCTGGTAGTCGGCCACGTGCCGGCTGCGCAGAGTGTCGTACGGAATCGCCTGGGCGGCGGCCAGCCTCGACCGGGCGATGCCCTGGTAGTCCCCGTTCACCGTGCGGTAGTCGACGTAACTGGTGCCGACCGAGATCAGCAGCGTCACGGCGTTGGCGCCGGACACCCGCAGCGTGCCGCCCGAGCTGCTGGTGCTCCCGCCCTCGGCGGCGGCGCTGACGAGCGCGAGGAAGCGCACCGAACCGGCGATGCCCCGGCTGTCGCCGGAGACGCCGTCCAGCGCGATCGTGGTTCCGTTCGGGCTGGACGACGTCGCCCGCTGCGGGGTGCCCAGCGACGCCGAGAACGAGATCGAGCCCGGTGTCTCGGCCGTCAACCGCACGGCGATCACCTGGTCCGCGGCGCTGGCGAACACCTCGCGCCGGTACCGCACGTTGTTCACGACGTAGGTGACGACCGTCGTGGCGGTGGTCAGGTCGAGCCAGCGCTGGTACGAGGACGCGGTCCCACCGGGCAGCGCGAGGCTCAGCGTGCCGACGGGCTGGTACGGCTGCTGGGCGGCCGGGGAGCCCAGCATCTTCTGGTCGATCAGCGACTGGGCCTGCGTCCACTGGTTCGAGAAGACCAGCTGCCGGATCTGGGACAGCGCCCCCGCGCCCTGGGTGTTGCTGTAGTCGTGGGGGCCGCCCGCCCAGACGGTGTCTTCGTTGAGCTGCAGGCGTTCGGTGTCGGTGTTGCCGAACACCATGGCACCCAGCCTGCCGTTGCCGATCGGCAGCGCGCGCAGCCACTCGGTGCCGGCCTGCTTGTCGTACCACAGCGCCAGGTCGTTCACCGCGCGGACGTCCGCCGGCGCGGCCGACCCGGCCCGGGCGGTCGCCGTCCACGCGAGGGGCACCAGTGCGGCGCCCAGCCGGATCGCCTGCCTCCGGGTCAGGTCGGGCATCGTCGTCCTCCGCTTTCTCAGGCGCGCTGGAGCTGGAACCGCTGGTTGGCGCCACCGGAGGTGGCGTACTGCGAAATCCGGGCCCCGTCGGCGGTCGAGGCACCCCAGACGTCCATCGCGAGGCCGCTGGCCCGGTTGACCAGGGTGACCGCGCCGCCGCCGGAGTCGGTGACCTGCCACTGCTGGGTCGCCGCGTCGGTGTCGGGCTGCTGGGTGATGTCCGCGCCGGAGGCGGAACTCGCGACCTGCAGCACCAGGCCGCTGTGCCGGGCGCGGATGCGGTAGTACCCGTCGGCGGAGGCGAGGAAGTCGAACTGCTGGTTGGCCGCGGTGTGCGAGGTCCACTGGATGAGGGCGGCGCCCGCCGCGGTGGACGCGCCGCTGATGTCCGCGGACTTGCCGCTGTGCGCGGCGACCAGGGAGTAGTTCACGCCGACCTGCACCGGCGAGGTGGGCGGGTTCGGGTCGGTGCCGCCGCCGAACTGGCTGAAGAACTTCCAGATCTCGGCCTTGTCCCAGCTGCGCGCGCCGCTCTCGCAGCCGGTGCAGCCGTCCACCGGGCCCTGCTGGTGGCCGCCGTCGAAGGGCGCCCAGACCACCGGGTAGCCGGTCCGGCAGCCCGAGTAGACGGTCAGGTAGTGGGTCTTGCTGCCCGCGGCGGGCTCGGGGGCGTTCTGCGGGGTGCAGCCGTTGTTCCGCACGAAGGTGTCCCGCAGCCCCCGCCCGGCGCCGATGTTGTCCGACACGCCGTGGATGCCCATGTACGCGATCGGCTGCGTGCCGCCGCTGCACCCGCTGATCGCGCCGGGCGCGGCGATGGCCACGACCGCGCGGAAGACGTTCGCCCGGGCGCACGCCAGTGCGTAGCTCATCGCGCCGCCGTAGCTGAAGCCGATGGAGAACAGCTGCGTCGTGTCGACGCAGAGGTCGTTCTCGATCAGGCGGACCATGTCGTCGGTGAAGGTCACGTCCTCGCCGCCGGAATTGCCCCAGCCGTTGTTGAGGCCCTGCGGTGCCACGAAGATCGTGCTGTTGCCCGACTGCGACTGCATGCCGTAGTAGGCCCAGGCGTAACCGTCGCTGCCGCCCGAGGCGACCTGCTCGGCGGTGCCGCCCAGCCAGTGGTACCCGAACGCCAGCCGGTGCGGCTGGCTGTTGTCGTAGGTATCCGGGATCTTCAGGATGAAGCTGCGGCTCTTGCCGTTGCTCTGGATCGTGCGTTTTCCGCTGGTGAGCGTGGGGTTCTTGCCGCAGCCGGCACTCGGCGCGGCGGCCAGTGGCGCGGTGGACGCGGCGGCGGCCGGGGGAGAGGCGGCCGCGGACAGCACGAGCAACGCGGCGGCCGCGAAGATCCGGAACGGTGATCCGAGCCTGGGCATGCGGAACCCTTTCGGGCGACGGGAAATTCTCGGGCCCTCGGCGCTGGTCGCCTGCTCAAGGGTATTCGGGTTGTAGCACGGAATTCGAATGGGTGTCCAGCAGGAAATGAAAGTTTCACTTTTGTCGAAAGCGTCGAAAAGGAAATGGTGTAATTTCCGGTGTGGTGGACAAGCTTCCCGCCATGACGTACTCATACGTATGTTGCCCGACCGCGCTCGCCGCCGTCCAGCCGAAGCCCGCAAAGGGGTGCGCTCGTGATCCGCCGTCTGCTCTGCACTCTGCTCGCGGTCGTGGCCGCACTGGCCGGCACCGCGCCGCCGGCCGGGGCCGCCCCGGTGACCGTCACCAACGCCACCCAGTTCCCCGACACCTCCGGCGCGGGCGTGCAGGCCCACGGCGGTGGTGTCCTCGCGGTGGGTGGCTACTACTACTGGTTCGGCGAAGACCGCAACCCCGACAACAGCTTCCGCTACGTCTCGGTCTACCGGTCGGCCGACCTGCGGACGTGGGAGTTCCGGGCCCACGTCCTCGACCAGCGGTCCGCGCCGGAACTGGCGTCGGCCAACATCGAACGGCCGAAGGTGCTCTACAACGCCGCCACGAAGAAGTTCGTGATGTGGATGCACAAGGAAACGGCCGCCGACTACGCGCAGGCCCGCAGCGCGGTCGCGGTGTCGGACACCGTCGACGGCGCCTACTCCTACCTCGGGAGCTTCCGCCCGCTCGGCCTGACCTCCCGGGACATGACGCTGTTCCAGGACACCGACGGCCGCGGGTACCTCGTGTCCTCGACCAACGAGAACGCCGACCTGAGCATCTTCGCGCTCAGCTCGGACTACACGCAGATCGCGAGCCGGGTGGCGAACCCGTGGCCGGGTGCCTACCGGGAGGCGCCCGCGTTGTTCAAGCGCGACGGCGTGTACTTCATGCTCACGTCGGGGACCAGCGGCTGGGCGCCGAACCAGCAGCGCTACGCGACCGCCACGAGCATCACCGGTCCGTGGAGCGCCTACCGGGACGCCGGTGACGCGACGACCTACGGTTCCCAGACCGCCTTCGTGCTGCCCGTGACGGGCACGTCCGGGACGTCGTACCTCTACCTGGGCGACCGCTGGGGGAACTCGTTCGGCAAGACCGTCAACGACTCGCTCTACGTCTGGGCCCCGCTTTCCTTCCCCACGGCCACGACGCTGGTCCTGCCCTACTACCCGCGGCTGACCATCGACACGGGGGCGGGAACTGTGGCCGGGACCGGCGGCGGTCCCTACTCCGGGCTGGTGGCCCGCCACAGCGGCAAGTGCGTCGCCGTCCAGAACAGCCTGTCGGACAACGGAACGCCCGTCGTGCAGTCGACGTGCGGCGGCGGGCTCGACCAGGTCTACACCGCGCGCGACACCGGGAACGGCTACCAGGCACTGCTCTCGCAGGTCAGCGGGAAGTGCCTCGACGTCTCCGGTGCATCCACAGTGGACGGAACGGCGGTGGTCGTGTGGCCCTGCGCCGGCGGTGCGAACCAGCAGTGGCGCCCCGACGACCTGGGCGGCGGGTTCGTGCGCCTGGTCAACCGGAACAGCGGCAAGTGCCTCGACGTCAGTGACGTCTCCACCGCCGACGGCGCCCGGCTGATCCAGTGGACCTGCGGCGGCGGCTCCAACCAGCAGTTCTCGCGGCCCGCTCGGTAAGTTTCACCCGCCCCGGGGCGCCCGGCCCTGCGTGACCTCGTGGTCCGGCTGGCGGGAGAAGAACCTTGCGCCCGACCCGTGACAGGTGGCTTTGTTAGCGCTAACATCCACCCCGGCGTCCTTCCGTTCACTGACGATCGGAGTACCTGGTGACCTCATCCTTCAGCCGGCGGCGACTGCTGCAAGCCGCCGGAGCCACCGCCATCGCGTCCGCGGCCGGGTCCGCCGTCGGCTGGGCGCCCGCCGCCTCGGCGGCCACCGCCGCGGCCGTCGGGCCGGTCCGCCCGGACGCCGGGGTGTCCGCGTTCCCGTTCGAGCTCGGCCAGGTCCGGCTGACCGCGAGCCGGTGGCTGGACAACCAGAACCGCACGCAGAACTACCTGCGCTTCGTCGACGTCAACCGGCTGCTCTACGTCTTCCGCGCCAACCACCGCCTCTCCACGAACGGCGCGGCGGCCAACGGCGGCTGGGACGCGCCGACCTTCCCGTTCCGCAGCCACGTCCAGGGCCACTTCCTGTCCGCGTGGGCCCAGCTGTGGGCGGTCGCCGACGACACCTCGTGCCGGGACAAGGCCACGACCATGGTGGCCGAGCTCGCCAAGTGCCAGGCCAACAACGGCGCCGCCGGGTTCTCCGCCGGCTACCTGTCGGGCTTCCCCGAGTCGGATTTCGACAACCTCGAAGCCGGGCGGCTGACCAACGGCAACGTGCCGTACTACTGCGTCCACAAGACCATGGCCGGCCTGCTCGACGTCTGGCGGTACGTCGGCAGCACCCAGGCCCGCGACGTGCTGCTGAACCTGGCGGGCTGGGTCGACCGGCGAACGGCCCGGCTTTCCGCGAGCCAGCTGCAGTCGGTGCTGAACACCGAGTTCGGCGGGATGAACGCGGTGCTCACCGACCTCTACCAGTACACCGGCGACGCGCGGTGGCTGACCGCCGCGCAGCGGTTCGACCACGCCGCCGTGTTCGACCCGCTGGCCGCCAACCGCGACCAGCTCAACGGCCTGCACGCCAACACCCAGATCCCCAAGTGGATCGGCGCCGCGCGGGAGTACAAGGCCACCGGCACCACCCGCTACCGCGACATCGCCACGAACGCCTGGAACATCACCGTCGGGGCGCACACCTACGCCATCGGCGGCAACAGCCAGGCCGAGCACTTCCGCGCGCCCAACGCCATCGCCGGCTACCTCAACCAGGACACCTGCGAGAGCTGCAACACCTACAACATGCTCAAGCTGACCCGGGAACTGATCGCGCTCTACCCGGACCGCGCCGACCTGGCCGACTACTACGAGCGGGCCCTGCTCAACCAGATGATCGGCCAGCAGAACCCGGCCGACAGCCACGGGCACATCACGTACTTCAGCTCGCTCAACCCGGGTGGCCGCCGCGGCCTCGGCCCGGCGTGGGGCGGCGGCACGTGGAGCACCGACTACAACTCGTTCTGGTGCTGCCAGGGCAGCGGGCTGGAAACCCAGACGAAACTGGCGGACTCCGTCTACTTCTACGCCGACACGACGCTGATCGTGAACCAGTTCCTGCCCTCGGTGCTCACCTGGACCCAGCGCGGCATCACGGTCACGCAGACCACGTCGTTCCCGGCGAGTGACACCAGCACGCTGACGGTGACCGGCAGCGTGAGCGGCACCTGGGCGATGCGCATCCGCATCCCGGGCTGGACGAGCGGGGCGACCATCAGCGTCAACGGCGTCGCGCAGGACGTGACCGCCACCCCCGGCAGCTACGCCACCGTGTCGCGCTCCTGGGCTTCCGGCGACACGGTCACCGTCCGGCTGCCCATGAAGGTCGCCCTGAAGGCGGCCAACGACAACGCGAACGTCTCGGCCGTCACCTACGGCCCGGTCGTCCTGGCGGGCAACTACGGCAGCAGCACGCTCAGCGCGCTGCCGTCCCTCAACCCGAGTTCGGTCACCCGCACCAGCAGCGCCGCGCTGACCTTCACCGCCACCGCGAACGGCGCCGCGGTCAACCTGGTGCCCTTCCACGACGCGCAGGGCTTCAACTACACCGTCTACTGGAACACCGGTGGCGCCGGCGCGACGACCTACCGGCTGGTCAACGCGGGCAGCGGGCTGCTGCTGGGCGTGGAGAACATGTCCACCGCCGACGGCGGCCGCGCGCTGCAGTGGTCGGACAACGGCACCGCCGACCACAACTGGGAGATGATCACCGACGGCAGCGCCGTCCGGTTCCGCAACGCCAACAGCGGCAAGGTGCTCGGCGTCCAGGACATGTCGACGGCGGACGGCGCCCGCGTCCTGCAGTGGTCGGACAACGGCACCGCCGACCACCGCTGGACGCTCGTCGACCAGGGCGACGGGACGTCGAAGATCCGCAACGTCAACAGCGGCAAGCTCCTGACGATCGAGAACGGCTCCACCGCGGCCGGGGCGTACGCGCTGCAGGGCCCCGACAACGGTGCCGCGGCCAACCGGTGGCGGCTCGTGCGCAACGGCTGAGCTCTCCCGTCAGGACCGTTCTTGTCGGTGGTCGCCGATACGCTGGAACCGGGGGGCGCCCCCGCGGGCCGGCTCCCGGTTCGGCCGGCGTTGCGCTGCGGCGCCGGCCCACGGCGGCCATCGTGCCGGCGGCCATGGCGAGGAAGACGGCGGTCACCGGCACCGCGGCGGCGCTGTTGTCGAGCACGTACGGCGCCTGGGACCAGAACACCGGCAGCGTCGAGATGCAGCCGATGCCGCGAGGGTGAAGCCGGTCAGCGCGAGTACCGGGCGCCGTGGGCCAGCGCTGCTTCGCGGCCGATGCCGCCCGCTCCGGTCAAGGCCACCCTCGTTCCGGCCCAGCGGAACAGGGTTGCGTAGTCAGTCATGCGTCTCGCTCATTCCGGCCGGATGACGGCCATGCGCGTGACGGTCAGTTCCTCGATCGCGAAGCGAGGGCCTTCACGGCCGATACCGGAGTCCTTGACCCCGCCGTACGGCATGATGTCCGACCGGAAGCCCGGCGCCTCGTTCACGATCACCCCGCCGACCTCCAGTTCTTCCAGCGCCGCGAACGCGGTGGCCAGGGAGCGCGTGTAGACGCTGGCGTGGAGGCCGTAGTGCGAACGGTTGACCAGCTCGAACGCCGCCGGCACGTCGGGTACCGACCGGATGGCCACCACCGGGGCGAAGATCTCTTCGCACCACGCCTCCGCGTCTTCGGGCACGTCGAGCAGGATCGTCGGCTCGATGGTGCGGCCGGCCAGGCGGCCACCGGCCACGAGCTTTGCGCCCGCCCGCTCCGCCCGCTCGATCCAGCTCAGCGCCCTCCGGGTGGCGGCTTCGTCGATCAAGGGCGCCACCCGGGTGGCCGGGTCGCGGGGGTCCCCGGTGGTGAGCTCGCCGATGCGGGCCGTCAGCCTGCCGACGAACTCCTCGCGCACCGGCTCGCAGACGATCACGCGCTGCACCGCGATGCACGCCTGGCCGTTGAAGTAGAACCCGCCGCGCAGGACGGCGTCGGCCGCCTTGTCCAGGTCGGCGTCGGGCGCCACCACCAGTGCCGCGTTGGACCCCAGCTCCAGGAGGACCTTGCGGGGCGCCGCGTCCTTGGCGATCCGGTGGCCGACCGCGGCCGACCCGGTGAACGACACCGCCGCCACCCGGGGGTCGGTGACCAGCGTGCGCCCGACCTCGGCGTCTCCGGTGACCACCTGGACGAGCTCCGGCGGCGCGCCGTGCCGCTGCGCTGCCTCGCGCACGAGCTCGGCCAGCCACAACGCCGACAGCGGCGTCGCCGGGGCCGGCTTGCAGATCACCGGGCAGCCCGCCGCGATCGACGGGGCGATCTTGTGGCCGGCCAGCAGCAGGGGCGCGTTGAACCCCGCGATGCCCACGACCAGGCCGATCGGCCGCCGCGTCCAGAAACCGACCAGTCCGGCGCCGGACTCCTGGATGTCCAACGGCACGGTTTCGCCGTGGATGTGGGCGACCTCCTCCGCGGTCGCCGACCAGGTGAACAGCGTCCGCGACAGCTCGAGCGCGCAGTCGGCGCGTGTCTTCCCGGTCTCGGCGACCAGCAGCTCGGTGAACCCGGCCGAGCGCGCCCGGACGGCGGCTTCGACGTCCAGCAGGATCGAGCGGCGCGCCGCCGAGGGCAGTGCGCCGACCCGCTTGACGACTGCCGCTCCCGCTTCGAGGGCGGTCACCGCGTCGCCCACCGAACCGACCGGCGCGTGCGCGACCACGGACCCGTCGTAGGGGAACACCACCGGCGCCGATCGGGCCGGGGTGACCCACCCCGGCCCGATCGGCAGCCCGGACCGCAACGCCGGGACGGCGAAGCCCGTCATCGGCAACCCTCCTCGAACAACGCTGTTCAGGTAGTACCGGACGACTCCTGATCAGCTGGGGCCTTCTGTGTCGTTGCCGCCGCACCCCCGAAGCGGGATCGTGTTCCGGCGGCGGATCGGGGGTGCGGGGGCCCGGGCGACGGCGCGGAGGTCAGCCGGGGTTGGTGTCGGCGTACTTCACCGTGATGTTCTTGAAGCCCAGTGACTGCAGCAAGCCCGTCAGCATCGTTCGGGTGTTGCGCTCCGCGTCCGCCACCAGTGAGCTCTTCGCCGCCGCGGCCTGGATCTGCTTCTGGGCCAGCTCGTACAGGGCCTGCTGGGAGTTCGGGTTGCCGCTGAGGAACTCGTTGATGCGGGTGAACAGGCCCTGCTGCTGTGCGTACACGTGGGACTCGTGCACGTCCAGTGTCGCCGGCTCCAGCTGGGCGTGGCCCAACGTGATCGTGGCGGACTGGCGGTCGTCGGAGACCTGGACCGCGTTGCCCTTCAAGCGGGAGAAGTCCACGTACGCGTTGTCCGTGCCCACGCCGATGAACAGGGTGTCGCTGCCCACGAGGAAACTGGGCAGGATGGAACTGGTGGTGATGTCGACGACCACCTGGAACGAACCGCTCGCCGCCTCGTAGCGGGAGAGTTCGACGATCGACTGCAGCAGCACCGGGCCCGAGTGCTCCTCGGTCTTCTCCGCGAACGGGTTGCGCAACTGGGGTAACAGGTGCACCGCCGATGCGACGAGTACCGCTGCGATCAACACCACCACTGCCACGGCCAACGCGACGAGCCGTCTGCCCCAAGCATTCATGCCGCCAGAAATACCCAACGGGCCGAAGGACGAATCGGGCGGTACCGTGTGATCGGCTCCGGCGAGAGGGGAACGCGTGCGCAAGTCCGTGTGGCTGTGGATCCTGCTGGCCATCCTCGTCATCCTGGTGCTCGGGATGATCTTCGGTGGCTACCGGAAGGGTACCAAGATCGGCGCGCCCGCCGGCCCGGTCGCGGTCCGGACCGTGGACCGGGCGGCCTGAGTCACCGCCGCCGCTTGGTCCCGGCCGCCACCGGTGTGTCGCGGTAGTGCAGGATTCCTTCCACGCCACGGAGGAACGTGGCGCAGATCGGGGCCGGGTCGGTGAGGCAGCCCGCGGCCATGGCGCCGTCGCGGAGCATGACGAAGTGCTGGGCCGCCGGCTCGGCGGCCGTCTCGCCCGTGGCCGCGAGCAGCTCGGTGACGGTGTCGAGGAACCACTGCCGGTGGGTGAGAACGGCCTGGTGGACCGGGTGCGCCGGGTCGGGGTATTCGGCCGCGGCGTTGAGGAACGCGCAGCCGCGGAACCCGGGTGAGGCGATGCCGTCGGCGATCGTCGTCGCCACCGCCAGCACGACGTCCGCGGGGGAGCCGCTGTCCGACGCCGTCCGCGCGGCCGCCACCTGGGCCCGGATCGCGTTGTCCGCCGCGGTCAGGTAGGCGACCAGCAGGTCGTCCTTGCTGGGGAAGTGGCGGTAGAGCGTGGCGCGGGTGACGCCCGCGTCGGCGATTACCCGGTCGATGCCGACCGAATGCAGGCCCTCGGTGTAGAACAGCCTGCTCGCCGAACTCAGCAGCCGTGCGCGCGCTTCGGACACTTTCACCTCCCGGTTCGCTGAGCCCAGCTTAGCAGATAGAACGGTCGGTGTCGGCGGTGTCGAGCCTCGGCCCGGTCGGCGGAGGCGGGCAGGCCGGTCACGGCGCTCTGCGTGAACGTCGCGATCAGCCTGCCCGCCGCCGGGCTCAGGAGCAGGAGGTCCCGTTGAGCGCCGGCTGCAGGAACGGCGGCGCGCTGCCGGTGTAGTTGGCGTTGTAGCCGAGCGTGACCGTCGCGTTCGTGCCCAGGTTGCCGTTCCACGACGCGTTGGCGACCGTGACGACGTCGCCGCCGTCGGTCCAGGTCCCGTTCCAGCCGTTGGTGACGGTCACGCCGGGCGCGGAGAACTTCAGCGTCCAGCTGCTGAGGGCGGCACCGCGGTTTTCGACGACGATCTCGCCGGTGTACCCGCCGGGCCAGCTGCTGACCACCCGGTGGGTGACCTTGCAGCCGCCGGTCGGCTGCGGGGTCGTGGTGGTGGGCGTGGTCGGGGTGGTCGGCGTGGTGGGAGTCGTCGGGGTCGTCGGGGTGGTGGTCTCGATCGGCCCGGCGGCGATGGCGAGGTCGTAGGCCCGCTGGGGCACGAACTGGCCGGCCGTGGCGATGCAGCCGTCCGCCTCACCCGGCGGCTTGACCCACAGGAACGCGTCGATCTGGCCGTCGCCGGTCTGGTTGGTGCTCGGCGTGCCGATCGCCCGCCCGCCGGGGTCGCACCACTCGCTGCCCTGCGGGCCGTTGCCGTTGCGGCTCGTGTCGACCACGGCCTTCAGGCGCGAGTCGCCGAGCTGGTTGAGGATCGCCTTGTCGTAGGCGACCTCGTCGGACGTCGAGCGGTAGTTGGACACGTTGGTCGAGATGCCGTCGGCGCTGTTCGAGATGTCGGCGGCCCGCAGCCGCGAGGCGGCCTCGCCGGCGGAGAGCCAGGCGGAATGGCCGATGTCGAAGTACACCTTCGCCTGGGACGAGCCCGCCTTCAGCTTCTTGCCCGCGTACGCCATCGACGCGGAGGTCTGGCGCTGCTGGTCGCTGTTCTGGCAGCTCGTCATCTGCGGGAGCACGTCGGGCTCGAGCACGATGGCCGCGGGGCGGCCGGCCAGCCCGGCCGCCACCTGGTCGATCCAGGCCCGGTAGGCGTCGTGGGACGGCGCGCCGCCGCTGCTGGCGCCGCCGCAGTCGCGGTTCGGGATGTCGTAGACGACCATGATCGGGATCTTCCCCGCGGCGGCCGCGGCGCTGGTGTAGGCGTCCACCTCGCCGCGCACGGTGGACGTGTTCGTGGTGGTGAACCACCGCGCCTGCGGTACCGCCGCGATGCGGTCGCGGATGACCGCGGCGCGGGAGTCGCCGGGGTTCGCCGCGACCCACTTGGCCGCGTTGGTGCCCGGATCGACGTAGTACGCCGAGGCGGCGGCCTGCGCGCCGGCCCACGTGGTCGTGGCGACGACACCGGTCACGGCCACCGCGGCGAGCCCACCGGCGGCCACTGTCCTGCTGCGCATGCACGTTCTCCTTCGAACGACGGGGTGGCTCCGGAAACTGTGCCTGGGAGCGCTCCCAGCAATCGGAGACTGTAGCCGGGGAAGGCGGCCCGGGAAAGGGTTACCCGAGTCGCGCTCGCTCGCCGGCCCGAAAATTACATTTGCGCGATGCGTTGTTTCGTAGCAGCGAAAAGCCGCTGAGCTGCGGTGATGCCTTTCCGGAGTGGGTGGCGATGCGTTGTTTCGCAAAGAGCCGCCGGTGCCGGGGTTCAGTGGTTGTTCAGTGGGCAACGTGGCTGTTAGCGTTAACGCCCGGCGTGTCGCCGCCGGCTGATTGTTTCGCCGGCAGGCTCGAAAGTTTCGCCGCCCCTTCGTCGGAAGTGAGGACAACGATGTTCCGGAGCGTGGGAGCCGTGGCCGCGGCGGTGTTCTTGGCCGTGGCCGGCGGGGTCGTCGCCACGGCGCCGGCCGCCCAGGCCGCCACCTCGATCACGATCAACGGGAGTTCGGGTGGCCGCACCTTCGACGGCGTCGGCGCGGTCAGCGGCGGTGGTGGCAACAGCCGCCTGCTGATCGACTACCCCGAGCCGCAGCGCGGGCAGATCCTCGACTACCTGTTCAAGCCCGGCTACGGGGCCGCCCTGCAGATCCTGAAGGTCGAAATGGGCGGCGACACCAACTCCACCAGCGGCGCGGAGCCCAGTCATTCCCACTTCCGCGGCGATCTCGACTGCAACCGCGGGTACGAGTGGTGGATCATGGAGCAGGCGAAGGCGCGCAACCCCGGCATCAAGCTCGTGGGCCTGCCCTGGGGCGCGCCGGGCTGGATCGGCAACGGGACGTTCTTCTCCAACGACCTGACGGACTACTACCTGTCGTGGCTGGGCTGTGCCAAGCAGCACGGGCTGACCATCGACTACCTCACGAGCGTCCAGAACGAGAAGCAGTGGAGCGCGGACTGGACGGTCACCCTGCGGAACGCGCTCAACGCCAACGGGTACAACGCCGTCAAGATCATCTCCGGTGACTCGTGGCCGGGGGACTGGGGACCGGCGAGCGCGATCTCGACGAACACCGCCTACCGCAACGCGACCGACGTGCTCAGTGCCCACTACACCTGTGGCTACCTCAGCGCGCAGACGTCCTGCAGTGTCCCGGCCAACGTGACGAACACCGGAAAGACGTTGTGGTCCAGCGAAAACGGCTCCCAGGACTACAACGACGGCGCCAAGCCGCTGGCCCGCGGGATCAACCGCGTCTACCTCGACGGCAAGATGACCGCGTACCTCAACTGGGACCTGATCGCCGCCGTCACCCCGAACATCCCGTGGCCGACCGTGGGCCTGATCCTCGCCAACCAGCCCTGGTCCGGCTACTACTCGGTCGGCAAGGACTCGTGGGCGCTGGCGCACACGACGCAGTTCACCGCGCCCGGCTGGAAGTACCTCGACTCCTCCAGCGGCTACCTCGGCGGCAACCGGGCAGGCGGTAGCTACGTTTCGCTGAAGTCGCCGAACAACACCGACTACAGCACGATCATCGAGACGATGGACGCCACCTCGGCCCAGACGCTGAACCTGAACGTCACCGGCGGGCTGTCCACCGGCCAGGTGCACGTGTGGGCGACCAACCTCAACTCGAACAACGGGAACGACCACTTCGTCCACAGCACCGACATCACGCCGTCCGGCGGCGCCTTCACCCTGACCGCCCAGCCCGGCTACCTGTACTCCATCACGACCACCACCGGGCAGGGCAAGGGCACCGCGACCAGCCCGCCGCAGGGGTCGCTCAACCTGCCCTACAGCGACGACTTCGACTCCTACGCCAAGGGCAAGGAAGCCAAGTACCTGATGGACATGGAGGGCGCGTTCGAGACCTCCGCGTGCGGCGCCGGCCGGGCGGGCACCTGCGTGCGCCAGGCCGCGACGCAGAAGACGATCCCGTGGAAGAAGTTCGTCGACCCCTACGCGTTGCTGGGCAACATCGCCTGGAGCAACTACACGCTCAGCACCGACGTGCTGCTCGAGAAGTCCGGGTACGTCGAGCTCCTCGGCCGGGCCGGTTCGCAGGACACCGGCAACCAGGGCGCGCTGAACGCGTACTACTTCCGCGTGAGCGACAACGGATCCTGGTCGATCCGGCGCAACAACACCAGCCAGCAGAACACCACGCTGCGCACCGGCACCACGACCGCGCTCGGCACCGGCAGCTGGCACCAGCTGTCGCTGGGCTTCTCCGGCAGCACCATCACCGCCTCCGTCGACGGGAACGTGGTCGGCACGGTCACCGACGGCACCTTCCCGGCCGGCCAGGTCGGCATCGGCACGGCCGTGGGGGAGACCGCCCAGTTCGACAACCTCTCGGTGGCCGGTTCGGGCGGCGGGTCGACGTCGGTGCTGCGCAACACCGCGGCCGGGCGCTGCCTCGACGTCCCGAACGTGTCGCAGACCAACGGCACGCAGGTGACGCTGTGGGACTGCAACGGCGGCAGCAACCAGCAGTGGACGCTGACGTCGGGCAAGCAGCTCCTGGTGTACGGCAACAAGTGCCTGGACGCCGAAGGCGCGGGCACGACCGCGGGCACCCGGGCGATCATCTGGGACTGCTCGACCGGCGCCAACCAGCAGTGGACGGTGGCCACCGACGGCACGATCACCGGTGTCCAATCAGGACTGTGCCTCACCCCGAGCGGGAACGGCACCGGGAACAGCACACCGGTCACGCTGCAGGCCTGCACCGGGGGCAACGCGCAGAAGTGGACGCGGAGCTAGCGGAACCGCCGTCCGGACAGAGGAGTTCGCGATGAAGAAGCGCTGGACGAGGATGTGGCCCGCCGTGGTGATCGCCGCGGGCGCGGTGACCGGCACGGCGACGACGTCGCAGGCCGCCACCGAGGGGCCGTGTGACATCTACGCGGCGGGCGGCACGCCCTGTGTGGCCGCGCATTCGACCACCCGGGCGCTGTACGGCGCGTACAGCGGCTCGCTGTACCAGGTCCGGCGGGCCTCGGACAACACCACGCGGGACATCGGCGTCCAGGCCGCCGGCGGGGTGGCCGACGCGGCCGCGCAGGACGCGTTCTGCGCGGGGACCACCTGCCTGATCACGGTCATCTACGACCAGTCCGGCCGGAACAACCGGCTCACCCAGGCCCCACCGGGTGGGTTCCAGGGCCCGGCCGCGGGCGGGTACGACAACCTGGCCAACGCGGCGGCGGCCCCGATCACCATCGGCGGCCAGAAGGCGTACGGCGTGTTCGTGGCACCGGGGACGGGCTACCGCAACAACAACGCCACCGGAACCGCGACCGGCGACCAGCCCGAAGGCATGTACGCGATCTTCGACGGCACGCACTACAACGGCGGCTGCTGCTTCGACTACGGCAACGCCGAACGCAACAGCCGCGACAACGGCAACGGCACGATGGAGGCCATCTACTTCGGCAACATCAAGGTCTGGGGCTACGGCTCCGGCAACGGGCCGTGGATCATGGCCGACCTCGAGAACGGCCTGTTCTCCGGCGTGAACCAGCGGTACAACGCCAACGATCCCAGCATCAGCCACCGGTACCTCACCGCGATCATCAAGGGCGGCCCGAACCGCTGGGCGATCCGCGGCGGCAACGCCCAGTCCGGTGGCGTGTCGACCTTCTACGACGGGGTGCGCCCGAACGTGTCCGGCTACAACCCGATGCGCAAGGAAGGCGCCATCATCCTCGGCACCGGCGGCGACAACAGCATCGGTTCGGCCGGCACGTTCTACGAAGGCGTGATGACGTCCGGGTATCCGTCGGACGCCACGGAGAACGCGGTGCAGGCCAACATCGTCGCGGCGGGGTACGGCACCGGCGGCAGCAACACCGGCACCGGCCCGGTGCACGCGGTCGGCGCGGGGAAGTGCCTGTCCGGCGCCGCCCAGGGCACGCAGCTGCAGATCGCCGGGTGCAACGGCCAGGCGAACCAGGCCTGGACGCGCACCTCGGACGGCAGGCTGACGGCCACGATCGGCGGGGCGACGCTGTGCCTGGACGCGTCCGGCCAGGGCACCAGCGCGGGCACGAAGGTGGTGACCTGGCCGTGCAACGGGCAGGGCAACCAGCAGTGGACCGTGAACTCGAACGGCACGGTGACGGGTGCCCAGTCCGGACTGTGCCTCGACGTCACCGGCGCTTCGACGGCCGACGGCGCGCCGGTCGAGCTGTGGACCTGCAACGGCGGCAGCAACCAGCAGTGGACGCTGGGCTGAGACGGATCGAGGGCGTTCGATGACCACCAGTGCACTCCCACGGCGGCCGCGGACCGCCGCCCTCGCGGCGGCCGTCCTGTCGGCGACCGCCCTGGTGCTCTCGCCCGGCGTCGCCGGCGCGGCGGGCACCCTCGGGGCCGCGGCGGCGCAGTCCGGCCGGTACTTCGGCGCCGCGATCTCGACCAGCCACCTGGGCGAGTCCGCGTACGTGAACACGTGGACGGCGGAGTTCACCGGCGTCACGCCGGAGAACGAGATGAAGTGGGACACCGTCGAGCCCAGCCGCAACCAGTTCAACTTCGCGCCCGCGGACCGGATCGTGAGCCAGGCGAAGAGCCAGGGGATGAAGATCCGCGGGCACACGCTGGTGTGGTACCAGCAGCTGGCGAACTGGGTCGGCGGGCTGGACGCGGCCAACCTGCGCTCGGCGATGCTCAACCACATCAGCCAGGTGGCCGGGCACTGGAAGGGCCAGGTCATCGCGTGGGACGTGGTGAACGAGGCGTTCGAGGAGAACGGCACCCGCCGCCAGGCGACCTTCCAGCAGAAGCTCGGTGACGGCTACATCGAGGACGCCTTCCGCGCGGCCCGCACGGCCGACCCGGCCGCCAAGCTCTGCTACAACGACTACAACACCGACGGGATCAACGCGAAGAGCACCGGCATCTACAACATGGTGCGGGACTTCAAGAGCCGGGGCGTGCCGATCGACTGCGTGGGCTTCCAAAGCCACCTGAGCTCGAACTCGAACCTCGGCAGCTACCAGGCGAACCTGCAGCGCTTCGCCGACCTCGGCGTCGACGTGCAGATCACCGAGCTGGACATCGGCGGCTCGGGATCCGGGCAGGCGAACGTCTACCGGCAGGTCACCCAGGCGTGCCTGGCGGTGTCCCGGTGCACCGGCATCACCGTCTGGGGCGTCACGGACAAGTATTCGTGGCGCTCGGGCGACACGCCGCTGCTGTTCGACGGCAACTACGGCAAGAAGCAGGCGTACACGGCGGTCCTCGACACGCTCAACGGCGGCAACCCCGGTGGCGGCGGCACCGGCCCGGTGCGCGCCGCCGCGGCGAACCGCTGCCTGGACGTGCCCGCCTCGTCGACGACCGCGGGCACCCAGGTCCAGATCTGGGACTGCAACAGCGGGGCGAATCAGCAGTGGACCCGCGGCACCGCGGGCGAGCTGAGCGTGTACTCCGGCGGGACCAAGCGCTGCCTGGACACCGCGGGCGGCGGGACCGCGGCGGGCACGGCGGCGGTGATCGCGAACTGCACCGGCGGAACCGGTCAGAAGTGGACGTTCGCCGGGAACGGGACGGTCACGAACGGCCAGTCGGGGCTGTGCCTGGACGTCAGCGGCGCGGCGACCGCCAACGGCACCAAGGTGATCATCTGGACCTGCAACGGCGGCGGCAACCAGCGCTGGACGACGAGCTGACCCTTACGCTGGACCGGTGGACGAGCTTCCAGTGGTGACCGAGCGCCTGGTCGTGCGCCGGTTCGAGGCCGCGGACGTGCCGGTGTTCGAGGCCTACCGCTCGGATCCGGAGGTGGCACGCCACCAGTCCTGGGACGTGCCGGTGACCGACGCCGCGGACCTCGTGGCGGAGTTCGCGGCGGCGCAGGAGGGGGCGCCCGGCTGGTTCCAGTACGCCGTGGCGCTCCGCGACGGCGGCGGCCTGATCGGGGACGTCGGGGTGTGCGTCCACGACAACCGGATGCAGGCCGAGCTGGGGTTCACCCTCGCCCGCGCCCACCAGGGGCGGGGGTATGCGACCGAGGCCGTGCGGGCGGTGCTGGACCGCGTGCTCGCGAGCGGGATCCGCCGCGTCTCGGCGGAGTGCGACGCCCGGAACACGCCGTCGGCGCGGCTGCTGGGGCGGCTCGGGTTCGTCCACGAAGGGTTCCGCCGCCGGCACACCTGGCTCAAGGGCGAGTGGACCGACGACCTGCTGTTCGGGCTGCTCGCCGAAGACCGGGGACCGGACCTCTTCGCCTGCCGGCCCAACCTGCTGGTGCGCGACCTGGCGGCGAGCGTCGCGTTCTACGCGGACGTGCTGGGGTTCCGGGTGGGCTGGCGCTGGTCCGACCGACAGGGCCGGTTCCTCGCGGCGGAGGAGCCGACCGAGCCGGGAACCGCGCTCGTCGGACGTGACCACGTGCAGCTGATGCTCACCGAGCAGGCGGGCCCGCACTCGACCCGGCTGCACCTGGACGTCCCGGCGGCCGCGGGCGTGGACCGGCTGTTCCGGGAGTGGCGCGAGCGCGGGGCGGAGATCGCGGAGCCACCGGTGGTGCGGCCGTGGGGGATGTACGAGATGCGGGTCCACGACCCGGACGGCAACGTGCTCAGGGTGAGCGCACCACCGGCCCGCTGACGGCGCTTCACGAGTCGAGGCCGGCCAGGTCGAGGACGAAGCGGTAGCGGACGTCGCCCCTGGACAGGCGGTCCAGCACTTCGTCGACCCGTGCCGACGGAACCTCGACGTCCGCGGTGACACCGTTCCGGGCGCAGAAGTCGAGCATCGCCGCGGTGGCCGGGTGGCCGCCGCTGCCTGCCGAGGTCGGTTTCTTGCGGCCCACCAGGAGGTCCATGGCATCGACCATCAGCGCACCAAGGTGGACGACGCCGACCGGCTGGACGATCCGACGCTGCGGGCCATCGCCGACGCGCAGGCCGCGGGGCTGGTCCGGGCGGGGGATCCGTTCGACCTGATGGCGATGGCGATGGTGATTGCGATGTCGGTGGCGTGGTCACCGGTCAGCACCGTCTACGCCGCCACGGCCGCGGAACCCGCCGAGGCCCACGACCGGTGGCGCGAGCTGCCGCGGGAGTCCGTGCGGAGCGTCATCGCGCCCGGCGGCTGAGCAGCGGTCGCATTCCGTCGGCCGGCTTTTGTCCCGAACGGAAATCCGCGGTGCCGTATGTTTCCGGGAAGACTTGGTGGATTCCGATCGAGCCGGGCGGAGGAGGACTGAGTGGGCGGCTTCTCGTTCCGATCATGGCGTCTCCTGAAAGTTCGATTCCGTGCCGCGCGTGGGTGGGGACTGCTGAGCGGTGCCGCGGTGCTGGGTGCGCTCATCGGCTGTGTCGTCGCGTTGTGGGTCCCGGGCGTCGCGGCGGTTTCGGTCGGCTCTGCCGTTGCTGTCGCCGTGTTCACGGTGGCGAGTGCCCGGGGCAAGGACGTCCTCGAACGGCAGGCCGAACGGCGTGACGCCCGTCCGCTCCGGATGCTCGCCGCCGGGATCGGCGGGCGGCCGCTGCGGGTACGGGACCTCGATGATCCGATCGTGCTGAGAGTGCACCCGGCGGAGGCGGTCGTCCGGGACGTCGCCGGAGAGCGGACGCTCGACCGGACACCGCCGTACGTTCGCCGGGACCTGCACGACGAGCTGGGCGGTCTGATCCGCCGGGGCGGGTTCGTCCTCGTCGTCGGCGAGTCGACCGCTGGCAAGACGCGCGCGGTCTACGAGGCCGTACGGGCGGTGTGCCCGGATCACGTACTGCTGGTGCCGGCGAGCCGCGAGGCGTTGACCGACGTGATCGGGACCGCCACCGACACGCCTCGATGCGTGCTGTGGCTGGATGACCTCGAGCGGTTCCTCGGGGCAGGGGGACTGACGCCAGTTCTGCTGAACCGGCTCCTCGGCCGCCGGTGGGGCCATTTCGTCGTCGCCGCGACGATGCGCAGTCCCGAGTTCGACCGCTACGGCGCCCGGGAGGAAACCGGGGTGGCCGGCGCGGATCTGGACGCCTGGCGCGATGCGCGCGACATCCTGCGGCTGGCGAGCGTGGTCGGCCTTGCCCGGCGCTGGACGAACGCAGAAATCGAGCGTGCCCGGGGCTGCGACGACGACCCGCGCATCCGGGCGGCGCTGGCGAGCATCGAGAAATTTGGCCTGGCGGAAGTGCTCGCCGCGGGGCCGGAACTGGTCCGCAACTGGCGCAATGCCTGGTCACCATCCGCGCACCCGCAGGGCGCCGCTCTGGTGGCGGCCGGGGTGGACTGCCGCCGGGCGGGGATCGACGACCCGGTGCCGCTGGACCTCCTGGTGGACCTTTCGCGCTACTACCTGCGCGAACACGGCGGCGAGGTGCTGCGCCCGGAGTCACTGGCGGAAGCTCTCGCCTGGGCGACGAAGACCAGCCACGGTGCCAGTAGTCTGTTGCTGCCGTCAGAGAGTCCTGACCACTACATCGCCTTCGACTACCTCGTGGATCTTCCCGGGCTGGATTTGGTCCCGTCGCCGACGTGGCAGACGCTCATCGGCCGTGCCGAACCCTGGCAGGTCTTCCGCATCGGGGAGACGGCGGCGCGGGTCATGCAGCACGACGTCGCCGCTCACGCTTTTCGTGAAGCGGCCGGGCATGGTGTTCCCGGTGCGGACACCGCCGCCGAATTCTATGCCGCCTACGGTGACCAGCTTCGTGTGACAAGCGCTTTCGACGGGTTGCTCGAGGACCGAAGGGCAAGGTTCGGCGACAAACACCCCGAGACGCTGCACGTGAGGCTTTTGTACGCGGAGAGCATCGCCGATTCGCCGCACGCCGCCAAGGCGCTGGAAGTGTTCCCGGAGCTTATCCGGGATCTTGGCGAGATGCTGGGCCGTCACCACCGTGACACGTTGGACGCGCGGCGCTGGTACGCGTACTCGATCGGCATGTGCGGCGACCTCCCGACCGCGATCGGCTTGCTCAACGAGATGCTTCCGGCGCACGAAGAGGTGTTCGGGAGTGAGCACCTGTCCACTCTCCTGGCGAGGCACTACCTGGCTTCCTTCGTCGCGGAAGACGAACCGCAGAGGGCGCTCGGCATGCTGGACGACATACGGGCGAGGTACATCCAGGCCTATGGTCCGGACAGTCCCCGGGTTCTGCAGGTAAGAGACCTCATCGGAGGCACGATGTGGCGTTCGGGGGTGGCGTTCGACGAAGTGCTTCGTCACCGGCAGAGCCTGCTCCGCGACCGGGTCAGGATTCTGGGTGCCGATCACGCACACACGGTGGTCACGAAGTTTAGGGTTGCTTCTCTGCTGTTCGAGACGGGCCAGCTCGAGCAGGCTGACTTGCTGCTTACCGAACTGATCCGGGAATCGGTCGGTGACAGTGTGAGCGAGGAAGACCTCCAGAAGATCGCGCTCCGCCTCACCGAACTGCGCTTGGCCGACGACGGGCGGCAACTGCGGTCGGTTCGCGACAAGGCAACGACGGTGCTGCGGGTCTTCGTGGGGCTGCGCGGTGCGGACGACCCGATCACCCGCAAGATAGCCGAAGTCATGTCGGCGGCCGGTGTCGCACCGCCGGCCCGCTGACGGTTGTCGCGGCACCTTCCGGCACGCCCGGCTGGCAAACTGCCGCTCACCCGCGCCGGGCGTCGTCCAGGCGGCGGGCTTCCGCCGCCTGCTCGAACGGCGTGTCGCCCGCCGGGTGGCGGTCGCCCAGTGCCGCGAACAGCGCCGCCACCTTGGCCGAGTCGTGGTGGGCCGCCAGCTCCGCCAGTGCCGGGTCCGTGTCCGCCAGCACCTGGCGGAAGCGTAACTCCGCGAGCGGGCCGAGGCGGTCGTAGATCTGCAGGAACACCTTCTGGGCCCGGTCGCGCGCCCAGTCCGACGGCAGCAGCTCGGCCGGCAGGTCCGGGTCGGTCTCCGGGAACCGGCGCCAGTCCACGCGCAGCTCGGTGCGGGTGCGCAAAGCCTGCGCCGGGCTGATCAGGCCCGCGTCCAGGCCGGTCAGCACCTCTTCGTAGCGCTCGACGAACTGCTCGTACTCCCGGGCCAGCGGCCCGAGGTCGAAGGCCGTCACCGCCGCGGCCGGGCCCGGGACTTCGGTGGCACGGAACACCGTCGCCGTGCGCAGTTCCAGCTCCCGCAGCGCCGCGAGGGCCGGCTCGGCGAGGTCGTGCGGGCTGATCCAGACCCCGTCGTACAGCGCCGCGAAGCGCAGGACCCGCAGCCGTGACCGCAGCGCCGTGCGCAGGCCGCGGTCCTGCTCCGGCACGGAGAACGTGACCACCGTCCACCGCCCGTCCCACTCCGGCGCGGTCGTGCCGAAGGTCAGCATCCGGTGCGTGCGCTCGACGATCACCTCGGACGTCCGCGCCGGGATGCCGTACGCGGTCGTGCGGCCGCTGCGGGAGACCGTCAGCAGGCCGCGGGCGGCGAGCCGGCGGATCGCCGCCCGGGCGCTGGCCGGGCTGATGTCGAACTCGCCGAGCAGCTGGACCAGCGCGGCCGACGGGATGTGCTCGTCGCGCCAGTACCAGAAGTCGCCCAGCAGCGAGGTGAGCAGGAGCTGCGGCTCGGCTCCCTGTTGTGAGCGGGGCAGTGGCCCCGAGGGCGGCACTGTCATCGCGCTCCTGCCTCTCCTGGCGGCCGGTCCGCCGCGCCGGTCCATGGTGGCAGTTCCGGCGGGACGGCCGAAGCGAGGGGTTGAATCACGCGACACATCATGCGACGATCGGCGCCCAGATAGCAACCAATCGTTCTCCCAGGTTTCCGCGCCGCCCCTTCCGGACGGCCCCCGCAGGAAGAAAACGACATGGGTTCCTCACTTCGTCAATGGCGTCGAAGCGCGCTCGCGGTGGCCGCCGCCGGTCTCGCGGTGGCCGGCTGCACCGTCGACGACGGCGCGGCGGCCGCCCCCTCCGCCGCGGCCCTCACCGCGGTCCCGGCGCTGCACGACCAGCTGCCCCAGGCGGTCAAGGACGCCGGTGTCCTCCGGTTCGCCGGGGACTCGCACCCGCCCTACCGCACCGTCGGCCCGGACGGGAAGACGGTCACCGGCATCGACCACGACTTCCAGCAGGCGCTCGGCCAGATCCTGGGCGTGCGCACGGAAGCCACCATCGTCAGCGGGCTCCCGGCCGCGCTGCAGGGCATGCTCAGCGGCCGGTACGACGCCTTCAACGGGCCGGTGAAGGCCACCGCGGAGCGGGAGAAGCAGTTCGACACGGTCACGTGGATGACCACCCGCACCGCCTACGTCGTCCCCACCGGCTCCACCGCGGGCATCAAGCAGGCCGCCGACCTGTGCGGCAAGCGTGTCGCGGTGGTCACCGCCAGCGTCGTCGAGGACCAGCTCGCCAAGCTGTCCGCGTTCTGTGAGCGCGCACAGAAGCCGGCCGCGCAGGTGGTCGGGCTCGACGACACGAACGCCACCCTGCTGGCCGCCAAGTCCGGCCGCGCCGAGGCCGCCGGGATGACCCAGGCCGCGGCGATCGACGTGACCACCCAGCAGAAGGGGCAGTACGAGTACGTGACGCAGACCGAGGAGCAGGGCGCCACGAAGGACAACCTGGCGCTCTACACGCCGAAGCCGGCGAAGCTCGGCCCGGTGCTGCAGAAGGCGTTCGAAGAGCTGTTCCGCAACGGCACCTACACCCGGATCATGCACCAGTGGGGCCTCGACGACGTCACGGTTCCGCAGCCGATCTTCGACGCGGCGACCGCGAAATGACCACCGTGTCCACAGTGGACAAGCCGACGGCGGCCGACGACGACGTCGCCGGGGCCCGCGGCCGGTTCCGCCCGCTGCGCTGGCTGTTCGTGCTCGTGCTCGTCGTGATGGCCGCGCAGCTGGCCGTCTTCCTGGCCGGCAACGACCGGTTCCAGTGGGACGTCGTGGCGAAGTACCTCTTCGAGAAGAGCGTCCTGGCCGGTCTGGGCACCACGGTGCTGCTCGCCCTCGCCGCGATGGTGCTCGGCTCGCTGGCCGGCGGCGTGGTCGCGGCGATGCAGCTGAGCGGGTTCGCGCCCGCCCGGTGGGTGGCGACGCTGTGGGTCGGCCTGTTCCGCGGGATCCCGCCGCTGGTGCAGCTGATCTTCTGGTTCAACCTCGCCTACCTGCTGCCCAGGCTGTCGATCGGCGTCCCGTTCGGCCCGGTCTTCGGCACCTGGGACGCCAACACCGTCATCACGCCGCTGACCGCCGCGGTGATCGGACTGTCGCTGGTCGAATCGGCGTACCTGGCGGAGATCTTCCGCGCCGGAGTCCTGTCGGTGGACCCCGGCCAGCGCGATGCGGCCCGGGCGATGGGCTACCCGCCGGGCCAGACCCTGCTGCGGATCGTGCTGCCCCAGGCGATGCGGGTGATCATCCCGCCCGCCGGCAGCCAGTTCATCAACGTGCTCAAGGGCACCGCGCTCGTTTCGGTCATCGCGATGTCGGACCTGCTGCACTCGGTGCAGGTGATCTACAACCGCACCTACGAGATCGTGCCGATGCTGCTGGTCGCCTGCTTCTGGTACCTCGTCGTGGTCACCGCGCTGACGGCCGGGCAGCGCCGGCTGGAACGGCACTTCTCCCGCGGCCACCGGAGTGCCCGGTGAGCGCGCCGGTGCTGCGGATCAGCGACGTCCGCAAGGAGTTCGGTGCGGTGACGGCCCTGGCGGGGGTCAGCCTCGACGTGAGCGAAGGCGAGACCGTCGTGGTGATCGGGCCCTCGGGGTCCGGCAAGTCGACCCTCGTCCGCTGCGCCCACCAGCTGGAGCCGATCGACGGCGGCGCGCTGTACCTCGACGGCGAGCTGCTGGGGTACCGGCGTACGCCGGGCGGGCTGCGGGCGCTCACCGAGCGGCGGATCGCCGCCCAGCGGCGGCGGATGAGCATGGTCTTCCAGCAGTTCAACCTGTTCCCGCAGTTCACCGTGCTGCGCAACGTCACCGACGCGGCGATCCGGGTGCACGGCCGCGACCGGTCCACTGTGGAACGGGAAGCGCGGGAGCTGCTGGCGCGCATCAGCCTGGCCGGGCGCGAGGACCACTACCCGCGGCAGCTCTCGGGCGGCCAGCAGCAGCGCGTGGCCATCGCCCGCGCGGTGCTGGTCCGGCCGCGGATCATGCTGTTCGACGAACCCACCAGCGCGCTCGACCCGGAGCTGGTCGACGAGGTGCTGGCCGTGCTGCGGGACCTCGCCGCGGCCGGGACCACGATGGTCGTCGTCACCCATGAGATGGCCTTCGCCCGCGAGGCGGCCGACCGGTGCGTGTTCATGGAGGCGGGCCGGATCGTCGAAGAGGGCCCGCCGGACGAGCTGTTCGCCCGGCCGCGGACCGACCGGCTGCGCGCCTTCCTGTCCCGTCATCTGTCCGAAAAGGAGGGTGTCTCGTGATCACCGTCGGCGCCGTCGGCGACCTCATCCTGGACGAGCCCGACCCCGAGTTCTTCCTCGCCCCGGCCGCGCCGGTGCTGCAGGCGATGGACCTGGCGATCGGGCACGTCGAGGTGCCGCACTCGACCACGGCCGTCCAGCAGAGCACCGACGTCCCGGCGCCGCCCGCGGACCCCGAGGCGCTGAAAGCGGTGGCCGGGGCCGGGTTCGCGGTGGTCACCCTGGCGGGCAACCACGTCCTCGACGCGGGGGCCGGCGGGCTGGCCGACACGATCGCGTACTCCCGCGCGGCGGGGATGGTGACGACGGGTGCCGGGACGAACCTCGCCGAAGCCCGGCGCCCGGCGATCGTCGAACGCGGGGGCCTGCGCATCGGCGTGCTGTCCTACAACTGCGTCGGCCCGCGCGAGTCCTGGGCCGGCTCGCGCAAGCCCGGCTGCGCGTACGTCCACGTGCTCACGCACTACGAGCTGGACCACGCCAGCCCGGGCGGGCCACCGAAGATCTACACCTTCGCCGACCCGGACAGCCTGGACGCGATGGCCGACGACGTGCGCCGCCTGCGTGCCGAGGCCGACGTCGTGCTCGTCGCGCTGCACAAGGGCGTCGGCCACACCCCGGTCGAGGTCGCGATGTACGAGCGCCCGGTCGCCCGCGCGGCGGTCGACGCCGGTGCCGACGCGGTGTTCTCCCACCACCCGCACATCATGCGCGGCATCGAAGTCCACGGAGGACGACCGATCTTCCACGGCCTCGGCAACTTCGTCACGGTCACCCACGCGCTGACCCCAGGCGCGGGCGTCGGCGCGGACGAGCTGCGCGCGTGGGCCGAGCGGCGGACCAAGCTGTACGGCTTCGCCCCGGACCCGGACATGCCGTTCTTCCCGTTCCACCCCGAAAGCCGCAACACCGTCATCGCCTTCTGCCGCTTCGACGGGACCGGGCTGCGGGAAGCCGGGTTCGTCCCGTGCTGGATCGACGACCGGGGCCGCCCGGTCCCGGTCGGCGGCACGCCGGAGGGCGAGGCCGTGACGAAGTACGTCGAGGACATCACCCGCGGCGCCCGGCTGGGCGGCCGGTTCACCACCCGCGGCACCGAAGTGCTCGTCGATCTCACCGAGGGGGTTCCTTCATGACCGACCAGCCACTGGCCGGCCGCACCGTCGTCGACCTGACCACCGCGCTCGCCGGGCCGTACGCGACCCTGCTGCTCGCCGGGCTCGGCGCCACCGTGATCAAGGTCGAAAACCCCGCCACGGGCGGGGATTCCTCACGCAACAACGCGCCCTACGTCGGGCGCGACGGGCTGAACCTCGCCCGGCGGCACGACGACGACCTCTCGGTGTCGATGCTGCTGCGCGGCCGCAACAAGCTCAGCGTCACCCTCGACCTGAAGAACCCGCGGTCGCACGCGGTGTTCACCGACCTCGTCCGCGACGCCGACGTGCTGGTGGAGAACTACAGCCCCGGTGTCACCGACCGGCTCGGCATCTCCTACGACCACGTGCGCGAGATCAACCCGCGGCTGGTCTACACCTCGATCAGCGGGTTCGGCGCCCAGGGCGGCCCGGGATCGGGCAAGGCGATGGACTCGATCATCCAGGCGCTCAGCGGCGTGATGATGACCGCCGGCGAGCCGGACGAAGGCCCGGTGCGGTTCGGCCTGCCGATCGGCGACCTCCTCGCCCCGCTGTTCGCCGTGGTCGGCACGGTGTCGGCGCTGCTGCAGGCCGAACACACCGGCGAGGGCCAGCGCGTGGACGTGTCGATGCTCGGCGCGCTGACCTCGCTGGTCGCCTGCGAGCCGTTCGACGCCTTCGACGCGGTCGGCCTGCCCCAGCGCACCGGGTCGATGGTGCCCCGGCTGGCGCCGTTCGGGATCCTGCCCGCCGCCGACGGCTACCTCGCGCTCTGCGCCCCGACCGACGCGTTCGCGCACGGCGTGCTGCGCGCGATCGGCCGTCCGGAGCTGGCCGAGGACGACCGCTACTGCACGCGCGACCAGCGCGTCCGCGCGGCCGACGAACTGCACGAACTCATCCGCGAGTGGTGCCGGGTGCGGCCACTGGAAGACATCCTCGCCGCGTTCACCGCCGAGGGCGTGCCCGCGGCCGAGGTCCGTGAGCCGCGTGAGGCCGTCCGCGATCCCCTGGTGCTGGCGCGCGAGGAGGTCGTGCCGCTGCGGCACCCGCGCCACGGCGACGTGGCCGACCTGGCCGGCACCGGCGTGCCGATCCGGTTCTCCGCCGCCCGCGTCGCCCTCGACCGGCCCGCGCCCGGGCTGGGGGAGCACAACGAGCACGTCTACCGCGAGCTGCTCGGCTACACCGAAGAGCAGCTCGCAGACCTGGTCGCGGAGGCGGTCATTTGAGCACCGTGGGGTACGTCGGCGCCGACGTCCCGGTCGAGCTGATCACCGCGGCCGGGCTGCGGCCGCTGCGGCTGACCGGCAAGCCCGGCGGCGACAGCTCGCTCGGGGACCGCTACCTCGGCCGCGGCGTCGACCCGGTGGCCCGGTCGATCCTGACCCGGATCCTCACCGGGGACTACGGTCCGCTCGAAGCCATCGTCGTCTCGCGCGACTGCGAAGCGTCGTTGCGCCTGTTCTACGCCCTGCGGGAGCTGCACCGGATCGAGCCGGCGCTCGGGCTGCCGCCGCTGCGGCTGGTGGACGTGCTGCACCTGCCGCACCACACGACCACCCGGTACGTCCACGCGAAGATCGCGCAGCTGCGCGAGTGGCTGGGCCGCTGGCGGCCGATCGGCGACGACGACCTCGCCGCGGCCATCACCGCCCACGACACCCTGCGGCGCTCGCTCGGCCGGCTCGCCGCCCTGCGCCGGGCGAACCGGCTGAGCGGTACGCGGTTCCTCGAAACCGTCGCCGCGACCACCGCGGTGCCGGTCACCGACGCCATCACCCTCGTCGATCGCGCGCTGACCGGCCGGCGCGCGATCGACGGAGTGCGGCTGTTCCTCACCGGGAGTTCCCACGACTCTCCCGAGGTGTACGCCACGTTGGAGCGCAACGGGTTCTTCGTCGTGGGGGAGGACCACGACTGGGGTGAGCTGCTGTTCGCCCGCACCTGCGCGGCGCCGACGGAACTGGCGCTGGCCGAGCGTTACCAGTACAACGGCCCGGCCGCTCCGCGCGCGTCGATCCGGCAGCGGGCCGCGCACACCGCCGCGGCCGCCCGCGCCTGCGGTGCCGAGGTCCTGTTCTCCTACGCCCGCGTCCACGACGACGCCCCGCCGTGGGACTTCCCCGAGCAGCGGGCGGCCACCGGGCTGCCCGCGGTCCTGGCCGAGCGCCAGCCCTACGGCGGGCTGACGGCGGAAGCGCTGGCCGCCCTGGTACCGGCCGGAGCCGCGGCGTGACCGCCCGGCTGGCGTCGGCGACCACCGCGACGACCTACCAGCGCGAGTGGTTCGCCCGGGTGCGTGCCGAGAGCGGCCCCTTGGCGCTGGTCAACGCGGACGCGCCCCAGGAGGTCTTCCGCGCGATGGACATCCCGTACGTGGTCAACCAGTGGTGGGCCTCGATCGTCGCGGCGAAACGCCAGACCCAGCGCTACCTGGGCCTGCTGCGCGAGCGCGGCTACCCGGACTACATCGAGCAGTACAGCGCGACGTCGCTGGCCTCGGCGTTCGAAGACGACCCGGACCAGGCGCCGTGGGGCGGGCTGCCGACGCCGTCGATCGTGCTCGGCGAGACGACCGGCGACGCGGCCCGGAAGATCTTCGACGTCTGGGGCGCGCAACCCGGCGTCACGTACTACCCGCTGGAGAGCGCGGCGGAGGACGAGGTGCCGCCGCGGTGGTGGGAGCTGATGCCGCACCGCTGGGAGGAGGCCATCGGCAGCGACCGCCTCGACCTGCTGACCGGCGAGCTGACCGGGCTGATCCGGTTCCTCGAGCAGACCACCGGCCGGGTGTTCTCCGAGACCCGGTTCCGCGAGGTGCTGGACCTGGTCAACGAGCAGCAGGAGTGGAACCGCCGCACCCGGGACCTGGTCGCGGCCGCCCGGCCGTGCCCGATCGCGGTCACCGACGGCATCCCGAGCGTCATGGTGCCCCAGTGGCACCGCGGCACCGAATGGGCGCGCGACGCCGCGCGCGCGTTCCACGACGAGGTGCGCGACCGGATCGACGCGGGCGTTGCGGTGTGCGCGGACGAGCGGCTGCGGCTGATGTGGATCGGCCGCGGCCTGTGGTTCGACCTGGACTTCTACCGGCGGTTCCAGGAGTCACACGGCGCGGTCTTCGTGTGGTCGATGTACCTGGCCATCGCCGCGGACGGCTACCTGCGCTACGGCGACGACCCGCTGCGCGCGCTGGCCGCCCGCTTCGCCGCGTTCGGCGACCAGCTCTACACGCCGCCGTGGTCGGCCGAGTGGTACGTCAAGGAAGCGCGCCACCACGGCGTCGACGGCGTCGTGCACCTCGTCTCCGACGACGCGCGCGGCAGCTACTTCACCACCCGCGCCCTGCGCGCGGCGGGCATCCCGGTCCTGGAACTGCCCGCGGACAACGTCGACGCGCGCACCGGCGACGACCTGACCGCGCGGATGACCGCCTGGCTCGACGAACTGACCTGACCGTCCGGAAAGGAGTCCCGTGCGATCTTCACTTCGCCGACGTAGCCGGAGTGCGATCCTCGCCGCCCTCGCCCTGACCACCACCACCGGCTGCTCGGTGGGCGCCGGCTCGCCGTCGCTGGCCACCGGCACGAACCTCCCGGTGGTGGCGTCCCTGCACGACGCGCTGCCGCAGGCGATCAAGGAGGCCGGGGTGATCCGGTTCGCCGGCGACTCCCACCCGCCTTACCGCACGGTCGCGGCGGACGGGACGGTCACCGGGATCGACGCCGACTTCCAGGCCGCGATCGGCCAGGTGCTCGGCGTCCGGACCCAGACCATCGTCGTCGCCGGGCTGCCCGCCGCGCTCGACGGGATGCTGAGCCACCGGTACGACGCGTTCAACGGCCCGGTCAAGGCCACCGCCGAGCGCGAGAAGCAGTTCGACACGATCACCTGGATGACCACCCGCACGGCGTACGTGTTCCCCGCTGGCTCCACGGCCGGGATCGCCCGGCCCGAGGACCTCTGCGGCAAGCGGATCGCGGTGGTGACCGCGAGCGTCGTCGCGGCGCAGCTGGAGGCGTTGTCCCGGTCCTGCACGGCGGCCAGGCACCCGGCGGCGCAGGCCGTCGGCCTCGCCGACACCGACGGCACGCTGCAGGCCGTCGGCTCGGGCCAGGCCGACGCCGCGGGGATGACCGAAGCCGCGGCGATCGACGTGACGCAGCGGCAGGGCGCGTACCGGTACGTCACCCAGACCGATGCGCAGGGGGCGACGAAGGACGACCTGGCCCTGTACGTCCCCAAGTCCTCGAAGCTCGGGCCGGTGCTGCAGCGGGTGTTCGAAGAACTGTTCGACAACGGCACGTACGTCGGGATCATGTCGCGCTGGGGGCTGAACCAGGTTTCGGTGCCGAAGCCGGTCTTCAACGCGGCCACGCCGGGATGACGAAAGGACTTCCGATGGGCAAGGCATTCCTCAAGCCGGCGCTCGCCGCCGCGGTGACGGCGCTCGTCGCGGTGGCCGCGGTGCGCGTGCCGGGTCCATCCGATATGGACACTGCGAACACCGTGGACACTGTGGCACCGCCCGCCTCCGCGGTGTTCCACCCGGTCGTGCGCGAAGGCGCGGCGAAAACCGGGGACTACGCGGCCGAGTACACCGTCTACCGGCCCGCCGACCTCGACCGGGTGCGCGGCAGGCTGCCGGTCGTGGTGTTCGGCAACGGCGCCTGCCGGCACACCAGCAACGACGAGCTGCTCACCCTGGAGACGCTGCTGGCCGCGCACGGGTTCGTCGTCCTGGCGGTCGGCGGGTTCGACGAGCCCGCCCTCACCGAGAACGGCTCCCCGGTCCCGGCGGTGATCACCGACGCGATCACCTGGGCCGAGCGGGAGACCGGCCGCCCGGGCAGCGAACTGCGGAACAAGCTCGACCCGCGGCGGATCGGCGTCGCCGGGCACTCGTGCGGCGGCCTCGAAGCCCTCGTCGCCGCGGCGGACCCCCGGGTGAAGTCGGTGCTGTCGCTCGACAGCGGGTTCTTCGCCGACGGCACCCTCGGCTACGGCCGGGAAAACCTGCGGAAGCTGCACACGCCGGTGCTGTTCGCCGACGGCGGCCCGAGCGACGTCGCCTACGCCAACAGCGGCGAGAACTACGACCTGGTCACCGTCCCGGCGGTGCGGGCGACCAACGCGGCCGCGGGCCACACCGGCTTCGTCTACGGCCAGCGCGACGGCAGCCCCGACCCGAGCGTCCGCGAGGAGGCCGTGCGGGTCCTGGTCGCCTGGTTCGACTTCACCCTCACCGGCAACCGCACCGCGCGCGGCTACTTCCTCGGCGCGGGCTGTGGCCTGTGCGCCACCCCGGGCTGGACCGTCACGAGCAAGAACTTCTGAGGAGCTGGGCATGAGCAGGAGATTCTGGGGCGGCCTGGCCGTGGCCACCTTGGTGGCGACGGTCCCGGCGACCGCCCACGCGGCTTCGCCGTGCCCGGCGGCCGCGCAGTGCGCCGAAGGGCAGCTGGCCGACGGGACGCCGTACGCGTTCGCCAAGCCGGCCCGGTGGAACGGCGCGGTGCTGGTGGACCTCGACTTCGCCGCGGGCGGCCTGACCAGCCCGCTCACCGCGAGCCTGGTGAACCGCGGCTACGCCGTCGGCGGCACCACGCGCACGGTCAGCAGCTGGAACATCGCGCGGGCCATCGACAACCAGGCGGAGGCGCTCGGGGCGTTCGAAGCCGCGTTCGGGCGGGCGCGGTACGCGATCGCCGAGGGCCGGTCGATGGGCGGGATGGTCGCCGCCGGGGTGGCGCAGGTGTACCCCGGCCGGTTCGCCGCGGCGATCCCGATGTGCGGCGGCCTCGGCGGCGCGGTGGGGCAGTGGAACCAGAAGCTCGACACGGTGTTCACGCTCAAGACCCTGCTGTTCCCCGAGCTTCCGGCGACCGGTCTCCCCGCCGACGTCCCGGGCACGCAGCAGCGGTGGATCTCCGCGGTGACGTCGGCGCAGGCGACCCCGGCGGGCAAGGCGCGCATCGCCCTCGCGGCGGCGATCGGCCAGCTGCCCGGCTGGGGCGTGGCCCCGGACGGCTCGCCGACCCCGGTGCCGGACGCCCGCGACGCCGACGGCGTCGAGCAGGGGATGTACCTCGCGCTGGCGGGCGGGCCGCTGCCGTACCTCGGGCAGGCGGTCAGCAGCCGCCGGACGATCGAGCAGCTGGCGGGCGGCAACCCGTCGTGGAACACGGGGGTGGACTACGCGCGCCAGTTCGCGCTGGCGGCCCCGGAGCAGCGCACCGCCGTGCGGCGGCTGTACGCCCGCGCGGGCCTCGACCTGCGGGCCGACTTCGCCCGGCTCGCCGCGGCCCCGCGCGTTTCGGCCGACCCGGCGGCGGTCGCGTACCTGCGGCGGGGCATCGTGTTCACCGGCGAGCTGCGGATCCCGGTGCTGACGGTCAACGGCACCGGCGACCAGATCTCGACGGTGGCGCAGCAGTCGTCGTACGAGTCGCTGGCCCACCGGGCGGGCGCCGAGTCCCTGCTGCGCCAGACGTACGTCCGGACGGCGGGCCACTGCACGTACACCACGGGCGAACAGCAGGCGGCGATCGACCGCGTGCTGACCCGCCTGCGCACCGGCCACTGGCCGGACACGTCTCCCCGCACGATGAACACCCTGTCCACCGCCGTGGACGGCGTCCCGGGCCGCTACCTGAGCTACGTCCCGCCCCGCTTCAACCGCCCCTACCCGTGAGCCGGTGCGGGCGGACGTGGAGGTGATCACCACCGCGGCAGCCCGACGAGTGGGCGATTCCGCCCTCTTCCCCGGCCGTGACCCGCTCTTAAAGTCACGGGAAAGATCCCCGACCGGAAGAGGCGCCATGGACGGGCTGATGCAGCCACGGCCGCTCACCATCGCCCATCTCCTGGAGCGTGCCGAGCGGCTCTACGCGCACAAGGAAGTCGTCACGGCCGGAGGTGAACGGCTGACGTACGCCGAGGTCGCCACCGGGACCCGGCGCCTGGCCACCGCGCTGGACGCCCTCGGCGTCCCGGCCGGTGCCCGGGTCGCGACCTTCGCGAGCAACCACCGCCGCCACCTCGAGCTCTACCTGGCGGTTCCGGTCACCAAGCGGGTGCTGCACCCGATCAACATCCGGCTGCCGGCGGACCACCTCGAGTACATCGTCGAGCACGCCGAGGACGACGTCGTGTTCGTCGACCGCGCGCTGCTGCCGCGGATCTGGCCGAGCGCCGTCCGGCTGCCGGGGGTGCGGCACTGGGTGGTGCTGCCGGACGACAGCGACGAGCCGATCCCGGACGACCCCCGCGTCCTGCACTACGACGACCTGGTGTCCGCGGCCGCGCCCGCCACGGGCTCGTTCGAGGAGACGTTCGCGCTCGCGGACGAACACCTGGCGTCCGGGCTCTGCTACACCTCCGGCACGACCGGCCCGCCCAAGGGCGTGCTCTACAGCCACCGGTCGACGGTCCTGCACGGCCTGGGGACGCTCGCCGCGGGCTTCATCGGCCTCACGGAAAGCGACGTCGTGCTGCCGATCGTGCCCATGTTCCACGCCAACGCCTGGGGCCTGCCCTACGGCGCGATGATGACGGGCGCGTCACTGGTCCTGCCCGGCCCGTCCGCGGCGCCGGACCACCTGCTGCGGCTGATGGCGGCCGAGCGGGTCACGGTCGCCGGCGCCGTCCCCACGGTGTGGACGAGCATGGCGCCCGGGCTGCGGGAGCACGACCTGAGCGCGACGCGGTTCCTGCTCGGCGGCGGATCGGCCGTCCCGCCGGCGCTGTCGGAGGCCTTCCACGCCGCGATCGGGGTGCCCATCACGCATTCCTGGGGGATGACCGAGATCAGCCCGGTCGGGGCGATCGGCGGCACGCGCACCCAGCACCGGGACGCGCCCGAGGCGGACCGGGTGGCGGTGCGAGCCGCCCAGGGCCAGCCGCTGCCGCTGGTGAACCTGCGGATCGCCGACGTCGAGACCGGCCGGGAACTGCCGCGCGACGGGGACGCCGTCGGCGAGCTGCAGGTCGCCGGCCCCTGGGTGGCGGGCGGCTACTACCGGGCGGCCGCCGACGCCAGCTTCACCGCCGACGGCTGGCTGCGCACCGGCGACCTGGCCACCATCGACGCCGACGGCTACCTGCGGCTGGTGGACCGGATCAAGGACCTGATCAAGTCCGGCGGCGAGTGGATCTCCTCGGTCGAGCTCGAGAGCGCCATCACCGCCCACCCCGACGTCGTCGAAGCGGCGGTGATCGCCCGCCCGGACCCGCGGTGGATGGAACGCCCGGTGGCGTACGTGGTGCTGCGCGAAGGCAGCCGGACCGACGCCGAAGAGCTCTTGGCGCACCTCACGCCGATGGTCGCGAAGTGGTGGCTGCCCGACGAATTCGTCTTCGTGCCCGCCTTGCCCAAGACGGGCACCGGCAAGATCTCGAAGACCGCCCTGCGCGATTCGGCGAAGGTCGGCTGAGCGGTCTCAGGTCCCGGCTGCCCGCAGCTGGTGCAGCCGGAGCCCGAGCTGCAGCTCCAGGTCGTTCTCGTGGCGCCAGCCGGAGCCGAGCACCGTGGCCGCCCGGTCCAGGCGCTTGAGCAGCGTGTTGACGTGCAGGTGCAGCGCGCGGGCGGTGGCCGCGACGTTGGCGCGGTGCTCGTAGTAGGCCCCGAGGGTGCCGACCAGGTCGGTGCCCCGCCGCCGGTCGTACTCGAGCAGCGCGCCGATCGAACCGGCCAGGAAGCGGTCGAGCTCGCCGGCCCGGTCGGGGTCGAACGCCATGGCGTAGAGGGCATACCGGCGGGTGGTGGCGCCGCCGTCGGTGTGCCCGAGCGCGCGCATGACGGCGCCGCAGCGACCGGCCAGCGAAAACGCCCGGGCCCAGTCGTGGCCGCCGGCCCGTTCGCCGACGACGATGACGGGCGCGCCCAGCGTCCGCCGGAGTCTCGTGTGGACTTCCGCGACGGTCGCCTCGTCGTCGGCGCCGGGCAGGATCATCGTGGCCCGGCCAAGGTGCTCGCCGGCCAGCCCGGCGCGGTCACGGGCGATGTCGTGCAGGTGCCGCGCGAGGTCCCCCGGCGGCACCGCCGGGGAGTCCGCGACCAGCACCAGATCCAGGCGGTCGACGTCGATGGCGCGCGCACGGGCGCGGGCGCGCTGGGCCGGGCCGATGCCGGGACTGCCGACCATCAGCTCGGTCAGCAGCTCGCCGCTGAGCCGCTCACCGGCCTCCGCGACGGCCCGCTCCTTGAGGATGAGCAACCCGAGGATGTGCGTGGCGCGCTCGAGGGTGCGCAGGTCCGTGTCGTCGCCGGTACCCGACGGCCGGCTCCACACGAGCGCGCCGAGGTAGCTGTCGCCCGCCTGGACGGCCGCCACGCTGCGGTCCGTCCCGCCGGGGCCGGACGACGTCGTGCAGCGGCCGGACCGGCGGGCGTCCTCGACGGCTTCGGCCAGCTCCGTCCCCAGTGGACTGCCGGCCCGGTCGAGGAGCGTGACGCTGCCGCCGAGCTGGTCGGCCAGGTGCTGCGCGACGTCGCCGGGGGTGCCGCCGTCGAGCACGACACCGGTCAGGGCTTCGTGGATCGCCTGCGCCCGCTCGATCTTCCCGTACGCGACCCGCAGTTCCCGCAACGCGGTCCGGCTCTCCTCGTAGAGCCGGGCGTTGTCGAGCGCGACCGCGGCGTGGTCGGCGAACGCGTTCAGCAGGGCGATCTCCTCGGCCTGGAACGACCGTGCGGAGCGGTCGGCGGCGAACAGCGCGCCGACGGCCTCGCCGCGGATCACCAGCGGGACGCCGAGCAGCGCCACCAGGTCCTCGGTGACGACCAGGCGGTCGAAGTTCGGGTCGTGCTGGATGAGCGTCGAGGTGGCGTAGTCGCGCACCCAGTGCGGGCTCTTGGAGGCCAGCACCTTGCCGCCGAGGCCCACCGTGGCCGGGATGGTCGCCGCGAGGAACTCCGCGGAGATCGTGCCCTCCGACGCGCGGGCCGACAGCCTGCCGTCCGCGCCGACCAGCGACAGGTAGGTGAAGTCGGTGCCGATCAGGTCGTGGGCGTGGTGGACGATCGACTGCAGCACCTCGTCGAGCTCGCCCAGTGCGGTGAGCGACTTGACGGTGGCGTACAACGACGCCAGTTCGCGCTGCCGACGCGGTTCCGCCGCACTGGTCACCGGGGCTGTCCTCCTTCGGCACCGGGTGGGCGAAGGACCCACCGCCGAGACGGGAGGAGTGGGTGGTCCACACCTCAGCCCGCAGGGTAACCCCGTCTTAACATCACCGCCATCACCTGCCCGGCGCTCCTCGACGAAGGCGGCACCCATGGCCATTCCGCTCACCCAACCCGAAGGGCAGTCCGGCACCGGACTGTCCGCGACCCCGCGCCGGGCCTTCCGCAAACTGCTGGCGGCCGGGCTCATCGGCAGTTCGATCGAGTGGTACGACTTCTTCCTCTACGGTACCGCCGCCGCTTTGGTCTTCCCCAAGGTGTTCTTCCCGCACGCGTCGGCCCTGACCGGGACCCTGCTGGCCTTCAGCACGTTCTGGGCCGGGTTCGTGGCCCGGCCGGTCGGGGGCGTGCTCGCCGGGCACCTCGGGGACAAGTACGGGCGCAAGCCGGTGGTCGTCGGCTGCCTGGCGCTGATGGGGGCCGCGACGTTCCTGATCGGCTGCCTGCCCAGCGCGGCGAGCGTCGGCGCGCTGGCCCCGACGCTGCTCGTGATCCTGCGGTTCGTCCAGGGCATCGCGGCCGGCGGGCAGTGGGGCGGGATCGTGCTGCTGCTGACCGAATCCGCCAGTCCCAAGCGGCGCGGCTTCGCCGGGACCTTCGGGCAGACCAGCGTGCCGGTGGCCGTGGTCCTGTCCAACCTGATCTTCGTCGCGGCCAGCGGCCTGATGCCGGACGCGGCGTTCCTCTCCTGGGGCTGGCGCATCCCGTTCCTGCTCAGCGTCGTGATGTTCGCGGTGGTGCTCTACATCCAGGCCAAAGTGGAGGACACCCCCGAGTTCCGGCAGCTGCAGGAAGCCGTGGCGGACAAGGAAGGCCCGGTGGTCCGGGCGCCGCTCGTGCAGGTGCTGCGCACCAAGTGGCGGACCATCCTGCTCGGCTGCGGGCTGATGTCGGCCACCAACAGCCTGTTCTACGTGAGCATTTCCGGGCTGCTGAGCTACGGCACCGGCACGCTCAAGCTCCAGCGCGACTCGCTGCTCGCGGTGGTGCTGCTCAGTTCCGCGGCGATGCTCGCGACGATCCCGACGTCCGGGTACTTCTCCGACCGGATCGGCCGCCGCCCGCTGATCCTGATCGGCGGGCTGGGCGTGGCCGTCTGGGCGTTCCCGTACTTCGGGCTCGTCGGCACCGCGTCGCTGCCGCTGATCTTCGTCGCGGTGGCGGTGGGGTTCGTGTTCCAGTGCCTCACCTACGGCCCGATCGCGACCTTCCTCGGCGAGCTCTTCGCGCCCAACGTCCGCTACTCGGGTGCGTCGCTGTCCTACCAGCTCTCCGCGATCATCGTCAGCGGCGGGACGCCGTTCCTGATGACCGCGCTGATCGCGGCGGCCGGGAGCACGTGGCCGGTCGCCCTCTACATCACGCTGATGGGGCTGATCACCTTCGCCAGCGCGTGGTTCCTGCCCGAGACGAACCCCGCCGAGGTCCGGGCCGACCCGGACGCCGTCCCGGGGGCGCACCTGCACCAGGTGGCCGGGCGATGAGGAAGACACTCGCGGTCTCGGCCGCTTTGGTGCTGGCGGCGAGCTTCCCCGCACCCGCGCTCGCTTCGCCCGCGGCGCCGGACTGCGCCGGGCTGGCCGGGCTGCGGATTCCCGCGTCGGCGATGAGCCTGCCGACGTCGGGCGGGCTGGTCACGGCGGCGGCCGCCGTCGTGCCCGGCGGCTACTGCCGGGTGGACGCCGAGCTCTACCCGGTCGACCCGGCCGCGCCGTCGATCAAGCTGCGCGTGGCGCTGCCCCAAGCGTGGAACCACCGGGCGCTGATGTTCGGCGGCGGCGGGTTCAACGGCACCATCCCCGACGTGACCGCGAACGTGCCGTTCGGTCCCGCCGATCGGCCGGCGCCGCTGGCGCGGGGCTACGCGACCTTCGCGAGCGACTCCGGCCACCGGCAGAACCCGGCCTCGCCGCCGTCACTGGACGGGTCGTTCGGCGTGAACGACGAAGCCTTGACCAACTTCGCCGCCGGAGACGCGCTCAAGAAGACGCGCGACGCGAGCCTGTTCGTCATCCGCCACGCCTACGCGGCGAAGCCGTCCGAAGTCTTCTTCGCCGGCGGGTCGACCGGCGGCCGCGAGGCGCTCGTCGTCGCCCAGCGGTGGCCGTCCGCGTTCGACGGCGTGATCTCCGCCTACCCGGCGTGGAACAACCTCGCCGAGATCCTGGACCTGGGCTACCTGACGCAGGTGCTGTCGCGTCCGGGCGCTTTCCCGGCGCCGGTCAAGCAGGCGCTCCTCTACGACAGCGTCATCAAGGCCTGCGACGGCCGGGACGGGGTGACCGACGGGGTGGTCTCGAACCCGGGCTGCCGGTTCGACCCGCGCGTGCTGCGCTGCCCGGGCGGGACGGACACCGGCCCGGAGTGCCTCTCGGACGCCCAGCTCGGGGCCGTGACGGCGATGTCCTCGCCGTTCCGGTGGCCGTACCGGATCGCCAGCGGGGAAACGGAGTACCCCGGCTTCCCGTTCCTCTCGGGCGCGGACATGCGGACGCCGTTCCTCGGCTTCGGCACCACCCCGCCGGCCAACCCGATGCCGGTGACCAGCGGCTACGGGATGCAGTACTGGGACCAGTGGGTCAAGTACTTCCTGACCCGGGACCCGGGCCGGAACGCGCTGGACATCGATCCCCGGCACCCCGGCGAGTGGCTCGGCCGGATCAGCGCCCTGTCGCTGATCGAGGACCGCAACAACGCGGACCTGCGCCCGTTCGCCCGTGCCGGCGGCAAGCTGATCCTGCTGCACGGCGCCGCGGACGAACTCGTCTCCCCGTACTCGACGAGCGACTACTACGAGCGGGTGCGCGCGGTGGCGGGCCCGCACGCGACCGACGGGTTCCTGCGCTACTACGTCGTCCCGGGAGCGAACCACGCGAACTTCGGGACCCCGGCGTTCGCGGCGAGCTGGGACTCGCTCACCGCACTCGAGCGGTGGGTCGGAACCGGCCGTGCACCGGTGAACCAGGTCGTCACCGACCTGGCCCACCAGCGCACGCGGCCGCTGTGCGACTACCCGGGCTGGTCCCGGTACCGCTCGGGTGATCCGGACAGCGCCGCGAGCTTCGTCTGCACCCGCTGAAGGGGCGTCCCGCCGGCCGGAGCACCGGCGGGACGCGTCCCCTCGGTCAGCCGATCGCCATCGCGAAGACGTGCATCGCGGCCGTGCCCATGTTCGCTCCGTCGCTCACGTCCGGCAGGGTCACGTACTGCACGGTCTTGCCGGGCTGCAGCGGGATCGGCGCGTAGTACAGGCTCACCCTCTGATCGAGCCGCCCGTTGCTGTTGTTGAGGTACGGCAGGGTGGTGAGGATGTCGCCGCCGGTGGCCGCGTTGGACCACCAGTCCGCGAAGCTCACCGAGTGGGACTCGGTCGTCCCGTCGGTGTAGGTCACCGTGGCCGTGCCGCTCGGGCTGCCGTAGTCGCCCGCCCCGATCAGGCCCAGCGTGGTGCCGGAGCCCGAGATCGCGATCGTCTGCCCGCCGGCCGAGCTGCCCGCGACCACGTTGTCCGGGCTGCCCGTGGGGACGTCCGGCCAGGTGAACGTCAGCCCGTCGTGGGTGAACGTGGCGCCCGGCGTCAGGCTGGGCGTCGCCGCGGCGAGTGCCTGCTTGGAGAAGCTCGCGTTGCCGCCGTCGAAGTTGCCCGCACCCGGCGTGGCGTCGTCGCTGGTACCCACGTTGTTGTACGCCGCCGCGAACGACGGGTACGGCGGGTGGGGCAGCAGCACGGTGGTCGCGTCCACTGCGGTGCCCCGCCCGTTGGCCGACGTGAACGTGGCCTGGGCCGAGACGTCGAACTTGCCGGGCTGCGCCGAGGCCGGCACGCCGATCTCCCACGTGGTGCTCACCGTCTGCCCGGCGGCCACGGTGGCGAACGTCGACGGTGTCGTCGCCTTCGCGGTCCAGCCGGCGGGCACGGCGAGCGTCAACGCCACGTCACGCAGCGGCCGGGCGCCCGCCGGGTTGGGCAGCGTGGTGGTGGCGGTGTACGTCGTCCCCGCCTTCACCTGGGACGGTGCGGTGAGCGTGAACGGCTGCTCGACCACCACCGGCGTGGTGCCGGTGACGCCGTCGACCGTGACGCTGATGGTCGCGACGCCGGGTGCCACCGTGGTCACCTGGCCGGTCCGGCTCACCTGGACCACCCGCGGATCGCTGCTGCGGTAGCCGATCCGGGCCCGCGAGAGGTCGACGAACGACTGGTCGTCGTGCACGGCCTCGACGATGTGGTCGGCGGCCACGTGCTGCGCGGCCTGGGCGGTGTCGTCGGCGATCCACGGGTTCTTCGCGGTCAGGTCGAGGTGCTCGCCCGGCGCGAAGACGACCCGGCCGGGCTGCACGGTCACGTACCGCGTCTTCGGCACCGACGCCCCGGTGACGGCCACCGCGGCGGTGCCGGCGAGGTGCGCGGAGTCGGCACCCACCCCGAACCGGTACTGACCGGGGTACACCACTTCGCGGCGCTTCCCCTCGTCCCAGAAGGACAGGTCGGCGACCCGGACCGGGATGGCCAGGTGCTGGGTCTGGCCCGGGGCGAGCACCTTCGTCTTCTCGAAGCCGGCCAGCCGCCGGCGCGGCAGCTCCACACCGGGGACGGTGAACGCCGTGGCCGCGTACAGCTGGGCGACGGTGGCACCGGGCGTGCTCCCGGTGTTGGTGACGTCGACGTGCACCGTCACCTGCCCGTTCGCGTCGACGGAGGGGGTGTCCGCGTGGATGCGGGAGTAGGCGAACTTCGCGTACGAGAGGCCGTAGCCGAACGGGTACGCCGGCGTGCCGGTGAAGTACTGGTACGTGCGGCCGAGCCCGCCGGTCTGCGACGGCGTCAGCCCGTAGTTCTTCATGTCCGGCAGCTGGGCGTCGTCGGCGTACCAGGTGAAGTTCAGGTGTCCGCTGGGGTTCTGCTTGCCGAACAGCACGTCGGCCAGCGCGGTGCCCTGGCTTTCGCCGTTGTACGAGCTGAACACGATCCCCGGGATGCCCGCGGCGTGGCCGAGGGACACGGCGCCGCCCGCCTGGACGGCCAGCGCGGTCCGCGGGTTGCCGGCCGCCTTGACCTGGTCGATCAGCGAGTCGTAGTTGCCCGGCATGGCGATCGTCGTGCGGTCGCGGCCCTCGGTGGCCACGTTGCCGTCGGTCCCGGCGAACACCACGACCAGGTCCGCCGTCTTGATCGCGGCCGTCGTCTCCGCCGAGCAGCTCGCCGCCGCGGTGGTGCCGGTGGAGGTGCCGCACGCGTCGAACGTGACCGTGGCGCCCGGGTTGGCCGCCTTGACCGCGGACGTGATGCCCTGCACGGCGTTGACCTGCAGCGCGGGGTCACCCGAGTAGCCGCCGAGGGTGACCTTGTTCGCGAGGTCGCCGACGATCACCACGGTGCCGAGCTTCGCCGGATCGGCGGGCAGCAACGGGGCCTGGGTGCCGGCGACCGGGTCGTTCTTCAGCAGCACCAGCGAGTTCGCGGCGACCTTCGCGGCCAGCGCCTGGTGCTCGGCGCTCTGGAGCACGTCCTTGGTGATCTTCGTGTAGGCCACCCGGTCCGGCGGGTCGAACTCGCCGGTCTGCATGCGGATGGTGAACACGTGCACCAGCGCGGTGTCGAGCACGCCTTCGGACAGCACGCCGGCCTTGATGGCCTCCTGGATGTTGGCCACGGTGGCTTCGGTGCCGGTGCAGTTGAGCTGGGTGCCCGCGCGCAGCGCGTACGCCTGGCCGCCCGCGGCACCGGAAACCTGCTGACCGGTGGCGGTGTTCGTCCACTGCGTCCCACCGTTGGAAGTGGCCGTCGTCCAGCCCGGCGGCGCCCAGTTGTGGCTGCCGGGCGCGTAGACGTCGCCGACCGCGCCGCAGTCGGAGGTGATGTAGCCGTCGAAACCGTAGGTGCGCTGGGCGATGGCGTTGGCCGTGTACGTGTCGGCCGGCGACGGCGTGCCGTTGATCGCGTTGTACGACGTCATCAGGCCGGAGACGTGCGCGTCCTGGATCAGGTGCCGGAACTGCCGGGTGTAGTAGTCGCGGATGTTGGTCTCGGTGGTGTCCGAGGAGTCCGCGTGCCGGTCGTTCTCCACGTCGTTGAGCGCGTAGTGCTTGGCGGTGGCCGCGACCTTGAGGTACGGCGTCGTCGGCCGCCCGGACGCGGTCTGGCCCTGGTAGCCGTTGACGAACGCGCCGGCCATCTTCGCGACCAGGTACGGGTCCTCGCCGAAGCCTTCGTCGGTGCGGCCCCAGCGCGGGTCGCGGTCGAGGTTCACCGTCGGCGCCCAGTAGGTCAGTGAGCCGTAGTTGTTCTTGTCCGGGCCGATGTTGTTCTGCGCGACGCCCCACAGCGACTTGTCCAGCATGCCGCGGGCTTCGTCGGAGATCGCGGTGGTCTCCTGCTGGATCAGGTCGGGGTCCCAGGACATCGTGCTCGCGAGGTTCGTCGGGAAGCTGGTGGCGTGCACGCCACCGGTGACGGTGCCCGCGTTGGTGTTCGCGCCGAGGGTGTTGAGTCCGTGCTGGCCCTCGCTCCAGTAGGTGTACTGCTGCACGCCGAGCCGCGGGATGGCCGGCGCGCTGTTGGTGCGCAGCTGCAGCACCTTCTCCGGCAGCGTCATGCGGGCGACGAGGTCGGCCGCCCGCTCGGCGAAGCTGTAGTGCGTGTCGCGGTAGACCGGCAGCGTGGCCGGGGGAGCGGGCGCCGCCGACGCGGCCGGGACGAGCGTGGCCGCGGTGATCGTGACGGCGAGCAGGGGAGCGGCGGTCAGCCGTACCCGTCGCCGGCCGGGGAAGCGCAAGGACATCGGATCTCCGTCGCAGAAGGTCGATGGGCTGGGGGCTCCGGCCGAGCCAGGAGGACTGGCGCGCCGCCGGCCGAGGGGGCCGCCGGTGCACAGGCCGGCCCGTCGCCATCGTTCGCAACGGGGCCCGGTCCTGGCAAGCGGTTCACCGCAGGCCCGGCGTCGCCGCTGGCCGGAGCCCGGCGGCGGCTGAAAGTTTCACGGGTCAGGCGAGCCCCAGCGCGCTGGTCGGCGGGATCGGGGTGGTCGACGTCGCCGCCCGCTCGACTGCCCATCGTGAACCGGTGGGCGTCACGGCCGCCGGAGGATCGTGATGGAATGGCCGACTTCGTCGATCGGGGTGCCGGTGCGGATCAGCGCCGCCAGGCGGGCGTCCGCCTTGGCCATCGCGGAATCCGACACGACGAGCAGGCCGCGCACCGCCTCCGGGGGCTCGGCGAGCGGGTCCGCGGCGTCGATGCCGTAGCACGCGGGCACCCCGCTGCCCTTGTAGACCAGCCACACCCGCTCACCCGGGTAGCGCTGCTTCAGGACCTCGGCCAGCCGGCCGAGGTCCTGGCCCCAGTCGACGTTCGAGTCGTGCAGCTGCCGGTGGGTCTGCGCCGGCCCGCCGAACGCCTCGTTGGAGTACGGCAGGTAGTAGGGGAACGTGCGCAGTGAGCTGACCGCGGTGAAGGCGAGCAGGGCCACCGCGGCGACGCGCGCCCACCGGCGGCGGACGGCGACCACCCCGGCCGCCGCGACGGCCAGGAACATCGGCACGAACACCGCGTACCGGACGCCGAGGTCCCGGCTGCCGGTCATCGCCGAGGCCAGCAACACGGCCGCGGGGACGAGCACGTAGGGCACCGCCGGACGCAGCCGGGGCACCGCCACCATCGCGACGACGCCGGCCGCCCAGAGCGCCAGCGTGCCCAGCGGCGTCTTCACCAGCAACGCGGCCGGGAGGTAGTACCACACCGCACCGACGTGGAGCTCGCCGAACAGGAACGTGGTCCACACCTGGTCTTCGAAGCCGAACTGGACGCGCATGCCGTCGAGGTACGGCTGCGGCAGCGGCAGCAGACCGGCGAGCGATCGCAGGCCTTCGACGGGCGGCAGCCCCGGCGGTGGCACCCAGCGCAGCCGCGGATCGACGACCAGGTAGGCGGCCCACACCACGGCGACCGCGAGCAGCGCGACGCCGAGTGCCGCCGCGGCACCGGTTCCGAGGCGCCGCAGCGTCCTCTGTGGACCATGCCAGACCGCCGGCACGACCAGCAGCAGCACCACCGGAACCGCGGCCAGCGCACTCATCTTCGTGGCCACCGCCGCGCCCAAAGCCAGCCCCGCCAAGGGGAGGTGAAGCGCGGGACGCCGCCGGGCGCGCCAGAGCAGCCACGCCGACGTCACCAGGAAGCCGGCCATCGGCACGTCGAGGGTGGCCAGCGAGCCGTGCGCGATCAGGTCGGGGGAAAACGCGTACAGCGCCAGCGCCACCACCCCGCCGGCCGGGCCGGCCAGCTCGCGGGCGAAGGCGAAGACGACCAGCCCGAACAGCAGCGTCAGCACGATCACCGGCAGCCGGGCCGCCGGCATCAGCCGGCCCGGGTCGTGGCCCGACTCGTAGAGCACGTACCGGCCGAGCTGCGTCTGGTCACCGGCGAAACCGGCGTCGACGTGCACGTCCGTGAAGGCGAGCCCGGTCGCGATGAGCAGCTTGCCCAGCGGCGGGTGCTCGGGGTTGAACCGCAGGGTGTGGTGTTCCAGGGAATAGACCGCCGCACCCACGTAGACCGGCTCATCGATGGTCGGGGACTGCTCGACGGCCGTCGTGATCATCGCGATCGCCATCTGCGCGAGCAGCGCGAACACGGCGAAGGCGTACAGCCACCGCCGCCACCGGCCGGGAGGACGCGCGCCGGCCTGCGGCGGCACGTCCTCCCGGATCGCTTCGATGATCACCTGATCGAAGACGTCCCGCGACGGGAATGGTTGAGCGTGGGCCCCCTACACCTTCCCGGCCAGCAGGAATGCGTCGATGATCGTCTGCTCCACCTTGCTGCCCGCCTGGCCGGTCGCGGTCGCCTTCAGGGATACCGACGCGGCTCCGGCGGGGTGCACGAGCAGCGCGCCCTTGTCCGTGAAGGGCACCGCACGCCAGGTCGCGCCCCGGTCGTAGGAAACGCTGAGCGCGGTCAGCTTGCCGGTGCCGCCGGCGTTGTCGTCCACGGTGATCGGGACGTACGTCGGGACCCGGGCCGGGACCCGGTTCCAGGCGTCGACCGCCGGTGCGTACCGGACGGCCGGCAGGGGCAGGGGCACCGGTGTCGTGCCCGGCGCCGTTTCGGAGGTGAACGTCCAGTCCGCCACCACTTTCGACGACAAGGCGTTGTCCCGCGTCGCGTCGGCGTGCAGGACGTACACCCCGGAACCCGGTGGCACCACGAAGGTGCCCTGCCCGGGGGTGTCCGAAGCGCCGATCTCCCTGCCGTCACGGGACAACGTCGTGTGCGCGGCGGAGAAGGCGGCGCCGTCGGAGATCCGGGTCGCGTGCTGGTCGGTGAACATCGGCACGGCTACCCCGATCGTGTCCCCCTGCCGGATCGCCCGGCTGCGCGGACCGGCGGGGAACGCGGGCCCGAACACCGCCGCGTTCCACCGCTCCAGCACCGGCCGGCCGAGCTGGTAGCTCCGCGGCGCGGTGTCCAGCAGCAGGTTGACCCCTTCTTCGGCGAAGAGCGGGTACCACTGCTCACCCGGGGAGTAGAACTCGTCCAGGCCGAACGGAAGGGGACGGGTGACGATGCTTTCCCGGGTGCCGATCGAGCCGGGTTTCGTGATCGCGGCCTCCGTCCGCACCCGGGCCAGGTCCCGGTCCCGGACGGTGAAGCCCGGGTCGGCGGGGATCGAGCCGCGGAGGTGGTTGCGCACGTTGTACAGGTAGCCGCTGGTGCTGAAGCCGCCCGCGCCGTCGGGCTCGGCCGCCTGCGCCTCGACGGCGAGGTCGAAGCTGCTCGCCGACGTCGTCGAGGGGCGGACGCGGAAGTCGGTGAAGTCCGGGATGTACATCCACGAACTGATGCGTCCCCAGCTCGCGTCCCGCTCGAACCCGTAGGCGGCCCGCCCGATCCGCGCCGACGGCCGGTCGGCGAACCGCACGTCGGCGGACTTCGCCGTGCGTGCGTCGACGGTGAGCTCGGCCGGGCCGGTCACGACGAACTCCGGCTCGACGGCGAACACGTACTTCCGGTCGTCGGTCCACGTCGTGGCCTGGAAGTAGAACCGCCCCTTGGGCACGCGAGCGGTGGTGGAATCGCTGCCGAAGCTGCGTGAGACGTCGAGATCGGTGAAGTCGTAGGAGAAGTTCTCCGTCGGGTTCCCCTGGTCGTCGAGGAAGGACAGCTTGACGTCGTAGCTTTCCGCTTCGCGGGTGACCGCGATCGGCGTGCGCACGTCACCGGCGAGCACCACGCCCTGGTAGCCGCCGTCCGGGCCGGCCACCCGGGTGTCCGCCGTGACCGTCGCCTGCGCGGCCCCGCCCGCGGGGATCGTCAGCGAGGCTGGCGTGACGGTGAACATGCCGGCGGGAGCGGCCACGCCGTCCGGGCCCCGCACGTCGGTGCCGAGGTCCACCGTCACCGGCGCGGTGCCCGCGTTGCGGTAGGTCATCGTGGTCACCAGCGGCCGGTCGTCGTCGTGCGGCCACTGGGCGGTGCCCAGGCTGATACTGGCCGGGCTCGCGACCACCGGCTGGGTGACGGCTTTCGCGACGTCCACCCGGCCCGCACCCTGCTCGAAGACCGACGTCCCCGGCCAGGCCTTGGCGCTCCCCATAAGGGCGGCCTTCAGCTCGGGTGCCTTCCAGTCCGGGTGCTGCTGGGCGAGGATCGCCGCCGCGCCCGCCACGTGCGGGGCCGCCATCGACGTGCCGGACATCCGCACGTGGTACTCGTCGACCGACGGCTCGCTGGTCCCCAGCACGCTGTCGTGCGCCTTCGCGGCCGCGATGCCGACGCCGGGTGCGGTGAGGTCCGGCTTGATCGCCCCGTCGCCGGCGCGGGGGCCGCGGTTGGAGAACGGGGCGAGCTCGTCGCCGGAGTCCACGGCGCCGACCGTCAGCGCGGCGGTCGCCGCGCCGGGGCTGGACACCTGCCGTCCGTCGTTGCCGGCGGCGGCGACGAACAACGTGCCGGTCTGCTCGGTGAGCCGGTCGACGGCCTGCGACAGCGCGTCCGTGCCGTCGCTCGGGAACCGGGTCCCCAGGCTCAGGTTCACCACCTTCGCGCCGTCGCTCGCGGCCCACTCCATCCCGGCGATGATGGCCGACTGCAGGCCGGAGCCGTCGTCGCCGAGCACTTTCCCGTTGAGCAGCCGGACGCCCGGGGCGACCCCGCGGTACTTCGCGTCGCGGCCGGTGACGATGGACGCGACGTGCGTGCCGTGCCCGAAGCGGTCGGCGGTGCCGGTGGCGCTGCCGGAGAAGTCCTTCGCGTCGGCGACCACGCCGGTCAGGTCCGGGTTCGTGGTGTCGACGCCGCTGTCGAGCACGGCGACGGTGACGCCGTCGCCGGTCAGCCCGGCCTGCCACGCCGCGGGCGCGCCGATCTGCGGCACGCTGCGGTCCAGGGTGCCCCGGACCGGGCTGTCCAGCCAGATCCGCGGCGCGGCGGCCTTCGGCGTGCGCGCCAGCAGGTTGGTCCCCTTGGCCGCGCGCACCGCGGTCGCGCCGAGGCTCTTCAGCTCCCGCACCGCCTGCAGGCCGCTCGCGCGGGCCGCGGTCGCGCCGCTGCCGACGATCAGCGGGAGGTCGCCGCGGGCCTGGTCGTCGTAGCCGTACGCGACCAGCCGGGTGACGTCGAACAGCTGCGGGTCGAGCTGCCCGGAGCGGACGCGGGGCAGCGCGTCGTACGACGTGACGTGCACGTCCCCGGTCACGTCCGTGCGTTGCTCGAACGCCACCTCCGCCCGGCCCGCGCCGGGCTGGACGGAGACCACACGGGACCCGGCGAGCACCACCCGGTCGCCGGTCACGAGCGTGACCGTCCGGGCGGGGGCGGCATCCGGTTCCGCGGCCTGCGCCGTGGTCCCGGTGCCGACGCCGCTCGTCGCCAGCGCCGCGGCCAGGACCGCGGCAACAGGATGTCTCCAGCTCAAAGCAAACCTCCCAGTCGGATTCCTACGCCGTACACAGTGCCGAGATCGACATCGGCGTGGCACGAAACTTTCGACGTTTCGGCCAGGACGGGTGGTGTCGGTCCGAAAGTCGATCGAAACTTTTTGCGTGGTGCTCCGGCGGCGTGTTGTCCTGCTGACACGGGGGAACTTTCACGAAGGAGACCACGGAATGGCGGAAAGTTCGTCGGACCTGCGCCGCAGGCGCTGGTGGCGCTCGACCACCACTCGAGTGCTGGCGGGAGTGGCGACCGTGGCCGCGACCGCGACCGTGCTGGTGGTGGCACCGGGCGCGGACGCCGCGGCGAGCACGCTGGGTGCCGCGGCCGCGCAGTCCGGCCGGTACTTCGGCACGGCGATCGCCGCCGGCCGGCTGGGCCAGTCGGCCTACACCACGATCGCGGCGCGCGAGTTCAACATGGTGACGCCCGAGAACGAGATGAAGCCGGACGCGACCGAGCCCAACCAGAACCAGTTCAACTTCTCGTCGGGCGACCAGATCTACAACTGGGCGGTCAGCCACGGCTCGAAGGTCCGTGGCCACACCCTCGCCTGGCACGCGCAGCAACCGGGCTGGATGCAGAACATGGGCGGCAGCAACCTGCGCAACGCCATGATCAACCACATCCAGAAGGTGATGGCCCACTACCAGGGCAAGCTCGCCTACTGGGACGTCGTCAACGAGGCGTTCAACGAAGACGGCAGCCGCCGGTCGTCGAACCTGCAGAGCACCGGCAACGACTGGATCGAGGTCGCCTTCAAGACCGCCCGCGCGGCCGACCCCTCGACCAAGCTCTGCTACAACGACTACAACATCGACAACTGGAGCTACGGCAAGACCCAGGGCGTCTACCGGATGGTCCAGGACTTCAAGTCCCGCGGCGTGCCGATCGACTGCGTCGGCCTGCAGGCCCACTTCACCGGCGGCAGCTCGGTGCCGGGCAACTTCCAGCAGACGATCTCCAGCTTCGCGGCGCTCGGCGTCGACGTGGCGCTCACCGAGGTCGACGTCACGAACGCGAACACCGGGCAGTACTCGGCGCTGACCCAGGCGTGCATGAACGTCGCGCGCTGCGTCGGCATCACCGTGTGGGGCGTGCGGGACAGCGATTCCTGGCGGTCCAGCGAAAGCCCGCTGCTGTTCGACGGCAACGGCAACAAGAAGGCCGCCTACACCTCGGTGCTGAACGCGCTCAACGCGGCCGGCCCCGGCCCGACCACGACCCCGACGACCCCCACGACGGACACCACGACCCCGACGACGACGCCGACCACCACGACCACGACACCGGGCGGGGGCAGTTGCACCGCAACGCTTTCGGCCGGGCAGTCCTGGGGTGACCGGTACAACCTCAACGTCTCGGTCAGCGGCTCGTCCTCGTGGACGGTCACGATGAACGTGCCCAGCCCCGAGCGGATCAGTGCCACCTGGAACATCAACGCCACCTGGCCGAGCAGCCAGGTGCTGATCGCGACACCCAACGGCAGCGGCAACAACTGGGGTGTCACCATCATGACCAACGGGAACCGGACCTGGCCCAGCGTCAGCTGCAGCGCCTCCTGAACCGGCGTGGGTGACTCGTCCGCGGGCTTCCCGCGGGCGAGTCATTCGCGGTTCAGGTGGTCGTGGGCCATCAGGGCCAGGCGGCAGCACAGCTGGTGGCGGTCGTCTTCCAGGGACGCTCCGGTGAGCTGTTCCAGCTTCCGCAGCCGGTTGAGCACGGTGTTCCGGTGGCAGTACAGCAGTTCGCCCGCGCGGCTGGGGGAGCGGTCCGCGCGGAACCAGGCCCGCAGGGTGTCCAGGAGCACCCGGCGCTCCTCGTCGTCGAGGTCGAGGACGCGGCCCAGTGCCCGGGCGGCCAGCCGGTGGGCCAGCCGCGGGCTGGCGACCACCAGCGCCTCGGGCAGCCTGTCGTCCAGCAGAGCGGGCCCCGGCGCGTCCGGGGCCTGCGTGTGCAGCGCGAGTTCCGCCAGCTGGTGGGCGATGCCGATCTCGGCCAGGCCGTCGACCTCGCCGGAGAGGCCCGCGCGGTGCCGCAGGTGCGGCGCCAGCAGGGCGGCCAGCCGCCCGGCGGTGATCCCGCCCAGCTCGACCAGCCAGACCACCCGGTCCCGGTAGGGCGCCACCACCACGCGCACCCCGAGCGCCGCCAGTTCCGGTGCGGGCACCATGTCCTCGGCCGTCAGATCGCAGGCGACGAGGACCACGACGTACCGGCCGTGCCCGGGCAGCCCCAGGTCCGCCTCGGCTTCCGCGGCCACGGCCGGGTCGGCGCCCCGGCCCTCGACGAGCACCCGGACCAGCCGCTCCCGGCGCCGGTTCGCCCGCGCCTGCAGCTGGATCTCCCGCGACCGGTACCCCTCGACCATCGCCGTCGAGACGCGGTCGGTCGCCTGCCACAGCACCATGACGCCGTCGACGAACTCGGTCAGCTCCTCCGGTGACCGGCGGCGGGCCACGGCCAGCAGCATCTCCCACAGCAGCTCGGTGCCCAGCCGGAACAGGTGCAGCACCGCTTCCAGGGGAACGCCCTGTTCGGCGCGGCGGCGGCCGGTGGCCAGCGGCGCCGCGCTCCAGCCGGTCCGCGTGTCGAACCCCTCGGTCATCAGGACCAGCGCGCTGCGGGCGTTGTCCATGAACGACTGCCGCATGTCCGGGGGCGCCACCCAGTCGCCGCGCGCGTAGAACGTCTTCTCCTCGACGGCACCCCGCTCGGTCAGCCGGTCGGCGAACGACGGCAGCTCGGTGAGGACGACGGCGGCCACCTCGCGGATGACCCGCCTGGACGTGTGCGGCTGGCCCGGCATCCGCCGACCATAGCCCCGCGGGCTGGGCGGGTGCCGCGAATCGGCTGTGCACGGCGCACAGCCGGGCCGGATCCGGGTCAACCCGTCAGCTGTCGGTCAGCGCCCGTTGCCAGCCTCCTGCTCGTAGCCCCGAATCCACCGTGAGAGGTAACCCGTGAGCCCTTCCGACGACATCGAGCGCACCCTGGCCCAGCTGATCGCGAAGGTGTCCGGCACCGACCCGGTGGCGATGTCCGCCGAACGCCCGCTGACCGGCCTGTCGCTGCGCGACGAACTCGACATCGACTCCCTCGCCATGGTCGAGCTGACCGACGAGATCGAACTCAGCTACGGCCTGACGATCCCCGAGGACAACCTCCAGCTGTTGCAGACCTTCGGCGACGTCGCCGACTACCTGCGTGCGGCGGCGTGACCGGCCCGGAAGCCGAGGTGGTCGTCACCGGCGTCGGCGCGACCACCCCGCTGGGCGGTGACGCGCCCGCCACCTGGCGGGGGCTGCTCGACGGCCGCGCCGGAGCGTCCACCTTGGACACCGAGTGGACGCGGGAGCACGGGTTCCCGGTGCGCATCGCCGCGCGGCTGGCCGTCGAACCCGGCCGGGAACTGGACCCCGTCGAGCTCAAGCGCATGGACCGGGCCGAGCAGCTGGCCGTGATCGCCGCCCGGCAGGCGTGCCGGGACGCGGGCCTGGGCGGGGACACGGTGGACCCGGTGCGCTGCGGCGTGGTGATCGGCACCGGCATCGGCGGCGCGACGACCCTGGTCGCCCAGCACGACGCCCTGCGGGACCGGGGCCTGCGCGCGGTGTCGCCGCAGCTGATCCCGATGGTCATGCCCAACGGGCCGGCCGCGCTGGTCGGCCTCGCGCTGAAGGCCAGGGCCGGGGTGCACGCCCCGATGTCGGCCTGCGCGTCCGGGGCGGAGGCGATCGCCTGGGCGTGGCGGATGATCGTGGCGGGGGAGGCCGACGTCGTGGTCGCGGGCGGAACGGACGCCTGCATCACGCCCGCCATCATGGCCGGGTTCACCCGGGCGCGTTCGATGAGCACCCGCAACGCCAGTCCCGAGACCGCTTCCCGCCCGTTCGACGCGGGCCGGGACGGCTTCGTGCTGGGGGAGGGCGCCGGCATCCTGGTGCTGGAGCGGGCGGACTTCGCCGCGGCACGCGGCGCGAAGGCGTACGGCCGGCTCGCCGGTGTGGGCATGAGCAACGACGCCCACCACATCACCGCCCCGGACCCGGACGGCGCCGGGCAGTGCGCCGCGATGGGCACTGCGCTGCGGCGGGCGGGGCTGGCGGCCGGGGACATCGGCCACGTGAACGCGCACGCGACCTCGACCCCGCTGGGCGACCTGACCGAGAGCGTCACGATCCGGCGCGTCCTCGGCGACGGCCCGGTGGTCACGGCGCCGAAGGGGGCGCTGGGCCACCTGCTCGGCGGCTCGGGCGCGGTCGAAGCGATCGCGACGGTGCTGTCGGTCCGCGAAAACCTGGTCCCGCCCACGGCCAATCTCGACACGCTCGACACCCGGATCGGCCTCGACGTCGTGTCCGGCGAGCCCCGCCGCGTCACGCTCACCGCGGCGATCAGCAATTCGTTCGGCTTCGGCGGGCACAACGTGACGCTGGTGTTCGCCGGTGTCTAGAAAGGACGGTCCCATGCACGTGGCGATCGGCGGTGTCGCCGTCCACCTGCCACCCACCCTGGTCGCCGACCGCGAGCTCGAGGCCCGCGTCGACCGGGAGAGCCCGGGCTTCACGCCCCGGCCGGGGGCGATCGGCAAGCTCAGCGGGATCCGGACCCGGCACCGGGCCGCGCCGGGTGAGCTCGCCTCCGACCTCGCGGTGGCCGCGGCCGCGAAACTGCTGTCCGGCGCCGGGCTGGACGCGCGCGACCTCGACCTGGTCGTGTTCGCGTCCGCCTCCCAGGACCTGATCGAACCGGCCACCGCGCACGTCGTGGCGGCGAAGCTCGGCGCGTCCTGCCCGGTGTTCGACGTCAAGAACGCCTGCAACAGCTTCCTCAACGGGATGCAGGTCGCCGAGGCGCTCATCCGCTCCGGGCAGTACCGCCGCATCCTGGTGTGCACCGGCGAGACCGGGTCCCGGGTGGTCCGGTGGTCGGTCGCGGACCGCGAGCAGTTCGTGGATTCCCTCGCCGGGTACACCCTGTCCGACGCCGGGGCGGCGATGCTGCTGGAGGCCTCGGCGGTGCCCGGCATCTTCCACCGCGACTTCTCGGCGGATTCGTCGTGCTGGGATGTCGCTTCCGTCCCCGGGCACGGCGGCGCGAACTCCCGCAACCCGGTCACCGACGGCTACCTGCGGGGCGACGGCCGCACACTGATGGAGTCGGTCGTGCGCGGCATCCGGCCGCAGCTGGACGCCGCGCTGACCCGGACCGGACTGACCCGGGACGACTTCGCGCTGTTCTGCGTCCACCAGGTCGGTGTGCCGCACCTGCGGGTGTTCCTCGAATGCAGCGGGGTGCCCGAGGACAAGCTCGTCGTGACGATCACCGACCACGGCAACGTCGCTTCGTGCAGCCTGCCGCTGCAGCTGAACCTGGCGCTGGAGTCGGGCCGGTGCGGCCCGGGCGACAAGGTCGCCTTCATCGGGCTGGCCGGCGGCGTCAGCGTTGGCACAGTATTCGCGGAGCTGACGTCATGACCCGCCGGCTTTGGGTGATCATCCCCGCGTACAACGAGGAAAAGTGGATCGAGGGGCCGCTGTGGTCGCTCGCCGCCCAGCGCTTCCGCGAGTTCACCGTGCTGGTGGTCGACAACGCGAGCACGGACGCCACCGCCGACGTCGTCCGCGCCTTCGCCGCCGCGCACCCCGAGATGGACGTGCGGGTGACCGGCGAACCGCAGAAGGGCACCGGTGCCGCCTGCGACACCGGCATGCGCCAGGCCATCGCGAACGGCGCGACCCACCTCGCCCGGACCGACGCGGACTGCCTCGTCGATCCACAATGGACGGAAGCGGTCATGCGGGGCTTCGCCTCCGGGCTGGAACTCGTCGGCGGCCGGTTCAAGGCCCGCACGGACGACTTCGCCGTGCCCCGGACCGAGCGGGCCGTGCTGGCGTTCCTGGTGGCGTTCGGCGGCTACTGCGCACGGTTCCGCCGCGCGAACCGGGGGCCGGGCTACCTCGGGCCGTACCTGCTCTGCGCGGGCGGGAACACCGCCATCACCGCGAGCCTGTACCAGCGCTGCGGCGGTTACCCCCGGTCGTGCATCGAGGAGGACCACGAGGACCGCACGCTGGTGAACCGCGTCCGGTGCGTCACCCGGGCCTACGGGCGGCGCCGGGACATGGTCGTGTACTGGTCGCAGCGGCGGACCAAGGCGTGGGGCATCCGCAACACCTTCGCCTGGTACACCAGCCACGGCTACCGCGGCGAAACGGTGGACGTCCGGTGAAGGCGGGCGCGCACGAGCTGCGGCTGCAACTGGCGGCGCACCCGCTCGCGTACCCGGTGCTCCGCGTCCTCGGCCGGCTCGGCCCCGTGGTGCGGGTGCCCGGCCTCGGGATCGTGGTGAACGAGGCTTCGGTGGCCAGGGAGGTGCTGACCGACACCGGGACCTTCCGCAGCGGCGGCGGGACCGAAGCGGATCTGTGGACACCGGTTTTCGGCCCTTCGATGCTGGTCAACATGGACGGCCCGGAGCACCGGGCGATGCGGCGGAAGCTGGCCGAGTTCTTCACGCCCGCCTACGTCCGCCGGCTGGTCGAAGCGGCGTGCACCGAGCCGCTCGAGCGGACGGCGGAGGCGCTGCGCGGCGGCCGTCCGGTGGACGTCGTGCGGACGACGAAGATCGTCGCCGGTGCGGTGACCAGCGCGCTGACGGGGTTCGCGGTGACCGGGTCCACGGCGGAGCGGGAGGCGGCGTACCTGCGGATGACCGGCCAGGCCACCGCGCTCATCGGCCTGGTCAAGCTGGGCAAGCTCAGCCTGAGCGCCCAGCAGGTCGCGAAGGCCCGCGCGATCGTCGCGGAGATCGGCCAGGCCACGGCGCTGGCCTGGGAAAAGGGCGACGAGACCACCGCGGTCGGCCGGATGCGCCGGTTCGGGCTCACCGAAGCCGAAGCCCGGGGGCTCGCGTCGGCGTTCCTGATCGCCGGCACCGAGACGATCGCCAGCCTGCTGCCGCGGATGGTCGCGGTGCTCCACGACCACGGCGAGCTGGCCGGTGTCGCCGCCGCGTACCGCCGTGGTGACACGCGGCCGGGGGAGGCCGCGATCCACGAGACGGCCCGCGTGGTCACGCCCGCGCCGATCATCCTGCGCAACGCCGTCCGGTCCGGGCGCGTCGGCGGGGTCGCGGTGCGGGCCGGGGACCGGGTCGTTTTGTCGACGCTCAACTGCGCCCGGGCGCACGGCCGGTTCGACCTCGCCCGCGCGCACCCACCGGAGCTGCGCCGGCTGTGGTTCGGGGCGGGGCCGCACTTCTGCCTCGGCTACCCGCTGGCCATCGCCGAGATCCACGCCGTGCTCGGCACCCTGTCCGGCCCCGGCGCCCTGCGGATCACCGCCCGCCGGGCCGCGCCCGGGGTGCTCTTCCCCGCCTACCGGCGCCTGGAGGTCAGCCGCGCATGAACGATCTCGTGACCCGATTCCTGAGCACCGCCGGCGAGCGGCCGGAAGAGGTCGCCGTCATCGACCCGGACGGCCGCACCACGACCTTCGGCGACCTGCGCCGCCTCGTGCTCGGGGTGAGCGCCGGGCTGCGGGCGGAAGGGCTCGAGCCCGGTGACGGCGTGCTGTTCGCCGTCCGGAACTCGGCCACCGCGATCGGTCTGTTCCTCGGGGCGCTGCAGGCCGGTGCGGTGCTCATTTCGGCGGACACGGCCGTCGGCCCGGCGCTGGTGTCGGCGCGGCTGCGGGCCTGCCGCCCGCGGTGGCTGATCGCGGAGTCGCTGTTCTACACCACCAGCGTCGTCGGACCGGCCCGCACCTTCTGCCGCCGCCGCGGCCGGCCGGTTCCCGATCTGAGGCAGGCGATCGGCGACGACGGCATCCGGCACGTCCACGTCGGCCGCCGCCTGCCCGGCGTGCCGCGCTCGGCACTGGCGCCGGCCGACCTCTTGCGCCGCGCGCCGGGTCTGGCGCCGGTGGCGGCCCGGAACCCCGACGCTCCCGCGCTGGTCGTGTTCACCTCGGGCACCACGGACCGGCCGAAGGGCGTCGTGCACACGCTGCGGTCGCTCACCGCGGCGGTGACGATGCTCGGCGAGCACCTCCCGTTCGCGCCCGGGGACGTGATGCACGCCGACGGCATCGTGGCCGGCCTGCCCGCGTTGCTGGGCGGCGCCCGGCTTTCGCTGCCGAAGCCGTCCGCGCCGCCCGAGCGCTTCGCGCGGGACCTCGCGCGGCGGCGGGTGACCCACGCCTACGGGGTGCCGGTGCACCTGGCCGAGGTGTTCGGCGTCCTCCCGCGGTGGCCGGGGCACGTCCGCCACCTGGTCATGGGGTCGGCGCCCGCGGCACCCGCGGTGCTGCGGCAGGCGATGGCCGCGGTCCCCGGCGGGCAGGTCCTCTCGATCTACGCGATGACCGAAGCGATCCCGCTCGCCGTCGCCCGCGCGGAGGACAAGCTGGCGCACCTCGAGCGGGGGCTCCCGGGTGACCTGCTCGGGACGCCGTCGCCCGGGGTGAGCACCCGGATCGCCGCCGACGGCGAACTGCTGGTGTCCGCGCCCAACGCCTGCCTCGGCTACCTCGGGGCGCCCCCGCTGACCGAGCTGGCCACCGGCGACCTGGCCCGGCTGGACGACGACGGCCGGATCGTCCTGACCGGCCGCAAGAAGGACATGCTCATCCGCGGTTCGTACAACATCTATCCGGGGCTGTACGAGCCGTCGATCGCGCTGCTGGCCGGGGTCCGCGAGGCGGCGATGGTCGGGACGCCCGACCCGGTGACCCAGGACGAGAGCGTGGTGCTCGCGGTGGTGGCCGACGGCGACGACGTGGACCCGGCCCGCCTGGTCCGGCGGCTCCGCCGGCAGCTGCCGGAGCTGATCGACGCCGAAGCCGTGCCGGACCGGATCGTCGTCCTGCCGGAGCTGCCGCGCTCGGGGCGGTCCCGCAAGCTGGACCGGGGCCGCCTGCGCGAGCTGATGACGGCGAGCCGGCCGTGAGACTCGCGGTGACCGGCGCGACCGGGTTCGTCGGCGGCGCGGTCTGCCGGGCCGCGGCGGCGGCGGGCTGGCAGGTGCACGCCTTCGGCAGGCGCGCCGCCGCGGACCCCCGGCACATCGGCGGGGCCGCCTACCGGTCGTGGGACATCGGGGCGGCCAAGCTCTCCGGCCCGCCCGAGGTCGACGCGGTGGTGCACTGCGCGGCGTCCGCGACCGACACCGGCGTGGCCCGCGAGGTGTGGCGGAGCACCCTGCTCGGCACCCACCACGTGCTGGCGTCGTTCCCGGACTGCCGGTTCGTGCACGTCAGCAGCGGCAGCGTGTACGACCCGTTCCGCCCGACCGTGCGCGCGAAGGAGCACGAGGCCCCGGTGGACCGGTACCTCAACGCCTACGCCGCGGCCAAGGCCGCGGCCGAGCAGCTCGTGCTGGCCATCGCCCGCGACCCGATCGTCCTGCGGCCTCACGCGGTTTACGGCGCGGGGGACACGACCCTGCTGCCGAGGCTGCTGGAGAACGTCCGGTGGGGCCGGTTGCTGGTGCCCGGCACCGGAAAGGTGCTGGTCAGCATGACCAATGTGGACAGTCTGGCCCGCGCCTGCCTGCTCGCCGCGACGACCGGACCGGCGTGGCCGGGCGTGTTCAACATCGCCGACCGCACCCCGGTGACGATCGACTGGGCGCTGCGCGGCCTGCTGGCCTCGGCCGGCGTGCCGGTGCGGCCGGCGTACGTGCCGGCCTGCTTGCTGGCCCCCGCGGCCCGGGTGTTCCCGGGCGGGCGGCTCAACCGGTACGTGATCAGCCAGTTCGCGGTGGAACGCACCCTGGACATCACCGCGGCGATCGACCGGCTCGGCTACGAGCCGGTCCCGACGGTGTTCCCCGGGGGGTGAGGGTGGTGGGTGCGGCGCTGGGGTAGTCCGCCGCACCCACCACGGGACCGCGATCGGCGGACGTGGCTGCCGTCGGTGGTCCGGCTGGTGTTCCCCCTCGGCTCAGACGAAGTGGGCCGAGATCGGGCCGCTGAAGTACCCGCTGCCCGCGTAGGCCCACGAAGTGGCCGGGGCGCTGACGACCGGACCGCCGATCGTGCTGCAGCCGCGCTCGTTGCACGCGGTGCCGACCACGTAGTAGCGGCCGGAGTTGCACGACACCCCGACCCATTTGGCGTCGGCGCTGCGGTAGGTGGAGCATTCCACGGCCACCGTGTCCGTGGCCGCGTCGGCGCTCGCCGGTGTCACGCTCCAGCAGATCCCGCTCGCCGCCCCGGCGAGCACGAGCGCGCCGGGCACGACGGTCTTCCATCGGTTCCCCATGTGTTCCCCCCCTCGACGCGGGGCCACCGCCGGTGCGCCGGCCCCGCGTCAACGACCGTAATCCCGGCGACCCGGCCGGAACCGGCACGCGGCCGACGTCCGACCGGAACCGGCTGACCAGGTGGTTCCGGCGGTGGTGAACCACGGTGAGGCAGGTGTCACCGGCACTTTTGCCGGTGCTCACCGCACCGGCGCCACGACCGCCGGGCGGACCGCCACGTCCAGGTACACCCCTTCGAACGCGTCCAAGGTGGCGTCGAGGTCGTGGGCGGCGATCAGCTCGAGACTGGCCCGGCCCATCGCCGTCCGGGCCGGCTCGTCGGCCAGCACGGCGGTCAGCCGCCCGGCCAGTTCCGCGACGTCGCCGGGCGGGTAGAGCCAGCCGTTGCGCCCGGGCCGCACCAGGTGGGGCAGCGCCATCGCGTCCGCGGCGACGACCGGCTTGCCCGCGGCCATCGCCTCCATCGTCACCAGGCTCTGCAGCTCGGCGGTGCCCGGCATGCAGAACACCGTGCACCGCCGGTAGGCCCGGACCAGGTCCGCGTCCGGGACGAACCCGTGGAAGCGCACCCGATCCGCGACGCCCAGCCGGGCGGCGAGCGCTTCCAGCCGGGCGCGTTCGCTGCCGTCCCCGACGAGCTCGACGTGCACGTCGGAAGGCAGCAGGACGGCGGCCTCCAGCAGCTCGTGGACGTTCTTCTCCGCGTCCAGCCGTCCGACGAACAACACGCTCGGCGCGCCGGTGGCTTCGGCCGTCGACCCGGCGTAGTGCGCGCGGTCGACCCCGCAGGAGATGGCCAGCACCGGCCGGTGCAACCCGTTGCGTTCGAGCAGCCCGGCCGCTCTCGGCGTCGGGGTGGTGCACACCGTCGCCCGGCCGAAGACCCGGACGAGGTCGCGCCAGGCGAGCCGGGCCAGCGGGCGGTGGGTCCAGCGCGGCAGCGGGCCGTAGCCCAGCAGGTTCTCCGGCATGAAGTGGTTGGTGGCGACCACCGGGACGCCGGCCGCGGTGGCGGCGCGGACCGCGCCGCGGCCGACGAGGAAGTGCGCCTGGGTGTGCAGGACGTCGGGCTCGATCCCGGCGAGCAGCGCCGGCACGGCCGCGGCCGTCCGCCACGGCGGGCAGATCCGGAACGTCGGGTGGAACGGCGTGCGCACCGAACCGAGCCGGTGGACCGTCACCCCGGCCACCGTCTCGGTGAACGACTCGCCGCGGGGTGACGGGCAGAGGACGTGGACGTCGTGCCCGCGCGCGGCCAGCCCGGACGCCAGCCGGTGGGCGAAGTTCGCCGCGCCGTTGACGTCCGGCGGGTAGGTGTCGGCGGCGATCGCGATCCGCAGCGGGCCCTCGCGGCGCGTCCGGCGGACGGGCGCGGCAGGCACCGGCAGCGCGCGGGCGAGCAGCACGAGCCCGGCCACCGCGACGAACCCGGGCACGGCCAGGCCGGCCAGCTGCCCGGGAGTCAGTTCCCCGTAGGCGAAAACGCCGATGAGGACCGCGCTGAGCGGGTCGGCGACGGTGGTCGCGCCGGCCACGATCGGGGCGGGGCCGCTCGCGTAGGCCTGGTGCAGCAGCCACGCGCCGGCGAGGGTCGCCGCCACGGCCTCGGCGACCACGGCGACGGCCGCGCCGCCGGCGAGCGGCGCGACGGCCGCCGCCCGGATCAGCGCCGAGGTGAACCCGAAGAGGACCGCCGTGCCGAGCGCCGACAGCAAGGCGCGGGCCCGGCCGCGGGCGTACCGGGCGGCCACCGCGAGCGTGGCCGCGACAGGCAGTGCCCACTGCGCGGTCCCGAGAGCGGGGGCAGGCAGGGCGGCGTTCGTGGCGACGGCGGCCAGTGCGACGAACCCGGCCAGCCCCGCGACGCTCAACACGAGCGCGGCGAGGACGCTCCGGGTGAGCGGGGTTCGCGCGAACAGGACTGTGAGCACCAGGGTGAGCACGCCGATCGGCTGCACCACGGCGAGCGGGGCCATGGTGAGCGCGAGGACGTGCAGCGCGGCGCCCAGCCCGGCGAGCCCGATCCCGGCGTACCAGCCGGGCGTCCGCAGGATGGCGCGGATGCCGGACAGCCGCAGCGCCGGACCCGTGTCCGCGCCGCGGACGGCCCGGTGTTGCAAGTGGACGGTGCCGGCGAAGCAGCAGGCACCGGCGGCGGCGAGGCCGATGGCGAGGGTCAGCATGGTTTTCTCCCGGAACGCAGGACGGCGAGGGCAGCCTCGCCGAGCAGGACGAGGTAGACGACGAACACCAGCCGCTCGGTGAGCCCCTGGAACAGCGGCCCGTCGACGCCGCGCGACGGCGCGAGGAGCACGGGCAGCTGGCTCAGCAGGAAGACCGTGAGGGCGGCCCACGCCCAGTCGGTGGACCGCCGCAGCCGAGCGGCGAGCCCGCGGTGCGCCGGGTGGTTCGCGGCCCCCCGGGCGAGGAGCCCGGCCGCGGCGGGCAGGCTGACGAACAGCACCAGGCCCGCGTAGCGGTGGACCTCGGCGGAGAGCGTCATCGGCGCGCCGGTGGGGATGGTGGGGAAGAACGCGCAGAGCGTGAGGCCGGCACCCCAGCAGGCCGTCAGCGCGACGACGGGCCGCGTCACCGGCAGCCCGGCCCGGCTCAGCCCGGTCAGCAGAAAACCGGTGCCCGCGGCCATCATCAGCACGCAGACGGCGAACCCGGCGCCGTCGGACAGGGCGTAATCGCTGATCACCTGACGCACCGGATCGACCTCGGCGGCCAGGGTGACGTGCAACAGCAGGGCGGTGACCACGGACAGGCCGAAGCACGCGACCGCGGCGGCGGCCCACGGGCCACCGCCGCGGCCTTGCCGCGGTTGCGCGGCAGCGGGACGGATCGTTTCGACGGAGGACACGACTCGAACTTCGTGTCACCGGATGAAGAAACCTTAAGAACCGCCGCGGAGGTGATTAAGAAACGCGCTCAGACGCCGGCCGCGCGCGGGTTGGTGCTGCCGCTCGGGGTGAGGGGAGTGGGTGCTCACGGCGGCCGCGCGTGTGGGTTGGTGCTGCCGGCCGGCGCGGTGGCCGGTGGGCGCTTATGGCGGCCGCGCGTGTGGGTTGGTGCTGCCGGCCGGCGCGGTGGCCGGTGGGCGCTTATGGCGGCCGCGCGTGCGGGTCGGTGCCGCCCGAGGCGGTCAGGGCGCCGGCCGCGGCCGGAGGTTGGTGTCGCTGCTTGCGACGGCCGGGAAGCGGGCTTCGATGGCGGCCGCGCGCGGGTCGGTGCCGCCGCCCGGGGCGGTCAGGAACTGCGTTCCAGCGGCAGCCGCACCTGCAGTTCCGCGCCGCCGCCCGGGGCCGCGGCGGCCACCACGGTGCCCGCGTGCGTCCCGACGATCTGCGCCACGATGGCCAGCCCGAGGCCGGAGCCGGGCATCGACCGCGCCGCCGTGGCCCGGTAGAAGCGCTCGAAGACCTTCGGGCGGTCCTGTTCGTCGATGCCCGGTCCTTCGTCGGTGACCCTCAGCTCGGCGTAGCCGTCCCAGGTGGACAGCCGAACGCGCACCGTGCCGCCCGGCGGGCTCCACTTCGCCGCGTTGTCGAGCAGGTTCAGCACGACCCGGGACAGCCCGCCCGCCTGGCCGGTCAGGCTCGCCCGCGTGGCCGAGACCTCGAAGACCACCTGCGGCCAGCGCGCGCGGGCGCGGATGACCGCACCGTGGACCACGTCGGCCAGGTCGAGCGGGCCGGACGGCTCGGGGTCGGTGTTCTCCGCGGCCAGTTCGACCAGTTCGGTGGTGAGGGTGGTCAGCTCTTCGGCCTGGATCCCGAGGTCCCGCAGCAGCCGGGCCCGGTCGTCCGGGGCGAGCGACCGGCCGGAGGCGACCTGCTGCTCGGCGTAGGTGAGCAGTTCGACGTTGGCGCGCAGGCTGGTCAGCGGCGTCCGGAGCTCGTGCCCGGCGTCCTGGACGAGCTGCCGCTGGGCGGCCTTCGACGCGGCGAGCGCGGTCAGCAGGTGGTTGACCGCGGTGGCGAGCCGGGCGATCTCGTCGTGCCCGGCCACCGGGATCGAGCCGTCCAGGTCCTGCGTCTCGGCCACCTCTTCGACGGCCCCGGTGAGCCGGTGGACCGGCCGCAGGCCCGCGCGCGCGACACCCCAGCCCACCAGACCGGCGAGAGCGGCGCCGGCGAGGCCGATCCAGGTGAGCAGGGTCCGGAGGTCGTCGAGGGTTCCTTCGATGCCGACGACGCGGCTGGCCACCTGGACCGCGCCACCGCCGGGCCGAGGCGCGGTGCGCACCCGGTAGACCGTGTGGTCACCCGGGCCGGCGTCGCCGACGTCCTGGCCGCTCCCGCTCTCCGCGATGCGGACGGCGGCGGGAGCGGGTTCCGGCCCCAGCCAACCGGCCCCCGCCGTGGCGGCCACCGGGTGCCCGTGGCCGTCGAGGAACCGGACGACGAAGGGCGGCGGCGCGCCGGCGACCACGATCAGCCGCCGGATCTCGGGCGGCTGGTCGTCGTCCGCCCAGCTGTCCGGCAGCTCGTCGTCCGCCGCCCAGTTGCCCGGCAGCTCGTCGGCGCTGTGCAAGGTGCGAAGCGCTTCCCCGGGCGTCGCCGCCTTGGCGGCTTCGGCGGTGTCGGCGCGCATCCGGAGGTCCAGGTTCTCGTACATCCGGGCGTGCATCAGCCACCAGCCCGCCAGCGACACGACGACGACGGCGAGCGCGACGCCGAGCGTCGAGAGGACCGCGACCCGCGCACGCAGCGTGAGCCTGCGCCGGCCGAGGCCGCGCAGCAGCCTCACAGGGGGTCCTCGCGCAGGACGTAGCCGACGCCGCGGACGGTGTGCAGCAGCCGCCCGTCGCCGCCCGCTTCCAGTTTCCTGCGCAGGTAGCCGAGGTAGACGTCGAGGCTGTTGGAACTGCTGCCGAAGTCGAACCCCCAGACGTGTTCGAACAGGACGGACCGGGTCAGCACCTGCCGCGGGTGGCGCAGGAAGAGTTCGAGGATGGCGAACTCGGTGCGGGTCAGCCGCACCGGACGGCCCGCGCGCTCGACTTCCCGCGTGGCCGGGTTGAGCGCGAGGTCGGCGAAGCGCAGGTCGGCCGGCGCCTCGGGCACGGCTTCGTACCGCGCGCGCCGCAGCAGCGCCCGCACCCGCGCGAGCAGCTCCTGGAGGGAGAAGGGCTTGGCGAGGTAGTCGTCGGCACCGGCGTCCAGCCCCGCCACCCGCGCGGTGACGTCGCCGCGCGCGGTGAGCATCAGCACGGGCACGAGGTTCCCGCCCGCCCGCAGCCGTCGGCAGGTTTCCAGGCCGTCGAGCACCGGCATGGTGACGTCGAGGATGACCCCGTCGGGCTCCCGTTCGCGGATGACGTCGAGGGCGGCTTGGCCGTCTTTGGCGATCTCGACGGCGTAGCCCTCGAACCGCAGCGTGCGCGAGAGGGAGTCGCACACGGCGTCCTCGTCGTCGGCGATCACGATCAGCACCCTGCCGATTGTCCGAGACGGGCGGAGCGGCGGCCAGGCGCGGTCTTAAGAAACGGCTAAGAAGCCCGGCGGCGGGCGCGTCCCCCGACGACGCACCCGCCACCGGTGAGCGCGGGATGCGCCGGGGAGTCCCGGCGGAGGGCGCGACCCCCAACGACGCGCCCGCCACCGGGGCGGCCCCGGCATTCCCCCTCTTTCACCGTGGCCCTAGGGTTTCCGACGCCGTCCTCGTTTCGTCCTCGCGCCGGCATCCGCCGCTTCACCTGCGCGTTCGGCGAGCCGGGCGGCCTTGACGACCAGGGGGGATGCGATGAGGTTCCGGATTCTCGGGACGCTGGAAGTGCAGGCGTACGGGAGCCGGGTGGCCCTGGCGAGCCCGCGGCAGCAGCGCGCGCTCGCCGTCCTGCTGCTCAACGCGGGCGCCGTCGTCCCGGTGGAGCGCATGATCGACGCGCTCTGGGAGGACGATCCGCCGGCGACCGCCGCGAAGCAGGTGCGCAACTGCGTTTCCGCCCTGCGGGGCCGGCTCGGCGAGGCCGGCGCGGTGATCGTCACCGACGGGCCCGGGTACCGCCTGCAGGCCGACGCCGACGACCTCGACTCGCTCCGCTTCCGGCGGCACGTCACCGCCGCCCGCGCCCTTGCCGGGCAAGCCAAACTCGTCGACGCCGTCGACGAAATCCGCGCCGCGCTCGCCCTGTGGCGCGGCCCGGCGCTGGACGGGCTGCGGATCACCACGCTCGCCGGCCGGGCGGCGCTGCTCGACGAACAACGCGCCGACGCCGTCGAACTCTGTGCCGAATGGCGGCTGCGGCTCGGCGAAACGGCGGAAGTCGTCCGCGAGCTGACCGAGTTCTGCGGCGAGCACCCGACGCGCGAGCTGTCCCACCTGCTCCTGATGCGGGCGCTGGCCAAGGAAGGCCGGTACGCCGAGGCTTCGGCGTTGTTCCACGGCCTGCGCCGCCGGCTGGCCGACGAACTCGGCGTCGATCCGAACCCCGACCTGCGGCGGCTGCACGAACAGATCCTCGCCGAAGCCGCGCCCAGCGCCGAGGACGCCGAGGACGTCAAGGACGCCGAGCCGGAAAGCCTGCCGCACCACCGGTTCGACCGGGCGGTCACCGAACTGGCCGAAGCCGTCACGTGGCAGTGGCGCGCCGAGGCCGAACTGCGGTCGCTGCACCGGCCCCAGCCGATCATGCTGCGCTGGTCGGCGGCCGCGCGCGCCGGAAAGCCCGCGCGGCGCGGCGATCTCGACGACATCGCGGAGACGTTCACCGCGTTGCCCGTACGGCAGCTGGTGGTGCTCGGCGAGCCCGGCTCGGGCAAGTCCGTGCTCGCCCTGATGCTGACGCTCGAGCTGCTGCGCACCCGCGCCCCGGACGCCCCGGTGCCGGTCCTGCTGTCGCTGGCTTCGTGGGACCCGCGGCGGGACCACCTCGACCGGTGGCTGGCGGCCCGGCTCGCCGACAACCACCCGGCCCTGCTCAACGCCCGCGAGTACGGGGCGGGCGCCCCGACCCGGCTCGTCCTCGGCGGCCACGTCGTCCCGGTGCTCGACGGCCTCGACGAGATGCCGGCCGACCTGCGCGTCGCCGCGCTCGACGCGCTGGACCAGACCATGGGTGCCGGGCGCTCACTGGTGCTCACCTGCCGCTCGGCGGAGTACGAGCAGGTGCGGAGGGAATCCGGCACGGTGCTGGCCGCCGCCACCGTCGTGCGGCTCGAACCGGTCGCCCGGCAGGAGGCGATCACCTACCTGTCCGCACGCCACGGCGAAGACCGCTGGCGGCCGGTCGCCGAGAGGCTGCGGCGCGATCCGGACACGGCGCTGGCCCGGGTGCTGCGGACGCCGTTGATGGTCGACCTGGCGCGGATCGGCTACGGCCGTCCGCCGGCCGATCCGGCGGAACTGCTCGCCGCCGAGGACGCCGGAACCCTCGAAGGGCGGCTGCTGGACTCGTTCGTCCCCAACGCCTACGCGCAGGTGCCGCAGCCGCTGGGGCGGAACCCGAAGACGAGCCCGTCCGGGCAGTACACCGCGGAGCAGGCGACCCGCTGGCTCGGGTTCCTGGCCCGGCACCTCGAACGGGCGCGCAGCCGCGACCTGGCCTGGTGGCAGCTGTACCGCGCGGTGCCGGCCGGCACCCGGTCGGGCTTGGTCGGCGCGCTGGTCGCGGTGTTCTTCGTCATCACCGGCTGGGTCGACGACGGCCCGGTGCTGGCGGCGATCTACGGCCTGTCGTTCGGGGGCGCCGCATACCTGACCCACCGGTTCGGCAGGCCACCGGAGCCGCTGCGCACGGAGCTGCGCTTCGCCGGCGCGGCCGGGAAGTTCGCCGGCCGCTTCGCGATCGGTGCGGCGGTGGGGGTCCTGCTCGGCCTGGGCTGGTCGCTGGCGGCGGCCCTGGTCGTGCTCCTGGCGCTGGTGTTCGGCCTGGTGTTCGCGGTGCACGTGTGGCTGGCGAAGCCGGTCGACGCCAGCCGCGTGTCGAGCCCGCGGACGATCCTGCGCAACGAACGGACCGGCGCGATCGCGTTGTCCGTGTCGTTCATGGTGTCACTGGGCCTGTTCGACGGGATGGCGTTCGCCTTCACGGCCCAGACCCGGTTCCTCCCGGTGCTGGGCGGCCGCTACGACGTGGCGCTGGCGATCGCCGGCGGAGTCGCCGGGGCGTCGTTCGGGTTCTTCATGGCCCGCGGAACGGCGGCGCTGTGCTACGGCGTGGCGGGCGCGCTGGCGGGCGGCCAGGTGTTCCCGGCGGCGACGAACCCGGTGGCCCCGATCGTGGCGGGCGTGTGCTTCGGGGCGGGGATCGGCTTGGCGGTGCTGGTGACGCGGGCGTGGGGCAACTACTTCGTCCACCACGTGTGGCTGGCGGCGACGGGCCGCCTCCCGTGGCGCCTGATGCACTTCCTCGACGACGCCCACCGGCGCGGGGTGCTGCGGCAGACCGGGGGCGTGTACCAGTTCCGCCACGCGCGAGTGCAGGAAAGGCTGGCCGCCGTCGCCGGCTAGGCCGGACTCCGCAACGCGCTGCGTTCGGCTTCGGCCACCGCGCTTGCGGTCACCTTCGTCGCGCCGAAGGCGGTGGACATGGCGAGCAGGCTCATCACGGCGAACACCGTGGGCAGACCGGAGAACTGCGCGAGCAGGCCGCCCGCGAGCGCGCCGAGGGGCTTCGTGCCGTAGGCGACGAGCCGGTGCGAACTGTTGGTGCGTCCGAGCAGCCGGTCCGGGGTGATCCGCTGGCGCAGGGAGACCGTCGTGACGTTGGAGACGATGAGCCCGACTCCGCCGGCGAAGAAAGCGGCCCCGATGAGCACCGGGTCGGTCGTCACCGCCGGGGCCCCGAGCGACGCGCCGCCGAGGAAGTACGCGACGCCGATCGCGCGGGCCGCGCCCAGCGCACGTTCGACGCGTTCGGCGAAGAACGAACCGGCCAGGCAGCCGGCCGCGAGCAGGCTGAGCAGCCAGCCGTAGGCCGCCTCCGACAGGCCCAGCGCCGAACCCGGCCCGACCGCATACAGCACGAGAACGGCCTGGATCGCGCTGCTCGCGAAGTTGAAGACGCCCGTCATCAGCGTGAACGTGCGCAGGATGCCCGTGCGCCACACGAAGCGCAGCCCCTCGGCGATCTCGGCGCGCAGGACGGGCCGCCGGTCGGTGGCCGCCACCTTGAACGAGCCGCGGACGGACAGCAGGACGGCGACCGCCACCGCCCACAGGACGATCGGTGTGCCCAGCGACAGGGTCGCCGCGGTGGCGACGAGCAGACCGGCCGCCGGGGGACCGGCGAGCTCCAGCGCCGTCGTCTCGGCCGCGTACAGCCGGCTGTTCGCTCTCGGCAGCTCGTCGCGCCCGACCAGCTGCGGCACGATCGCCTGGGAAGCCGTGTCGTAGCAGGTCTCCGCGATGCCCGTGCCGAGCGCGGCGACGTACAGGAGCCAGATGGAGCCGGCGTCGAGCAGCACGGCCCCGAGCAGCCCGGCGAGCAGGGTGGCGCGGGCGGCGTTCGCCAGCAGCATCAGCGAGCGCCGGTCCCGGCGGTCGGCGATCGCGCCGGCCGGCAGGGCGAAGACCAGCCACGGCAGCGTGAAAGCCAGCGTCAGCCCCGCGATCAGGGGCGGCGACCGGGTGTAGCCGATCGCCAGCAGCGGGAGCGCGAACTTGAGGATCCCGTCGGCGAGGTTGGACAGGGCGGCCGACGTCCACAGCCGCCAGTACTTCCCTCCGAGCGTTGTCCCCATTGATAGAGAATTTCACATCGATGGAGAAAAGTCCATCAGTGTGCACTAGGCTTCGCCCATGGCTGATCCCGGAGGTGCTTCCGCGTCGATGCCGCGGCGCGAGGCGACGGTGAGCGAGGCGAAGGCCCTGGCCCACCCGCTGCGGCTGCGCATCCTGCGGCTCTGCTGGCAGGGCGAGCTGACGAACAAGCAGCTGGCCGACCGGCTCGGGCGCGACCCCGGGACGATCCTGTACCACGTGCGGCAGCTGCTGGAGGCGCGCCTGCTCGAACCGGCGCCCGTCCGCACCGGGGAAAGCGGCGCGCTGGAGAAGCCCTACCGCGCCAAGGCGCGGTCGTGGTGGCTCGACGACCCGCCGAACACCGAAGCCGACGCGGCCTTCGCGCCCATCGAAGCGGTGCAGGAGGAGCTGCGCGCGGCCGGCCCCGACTCGGTGCGCACCTTCCTCCGCTTCGCCGTCCACCTGTCCGCCGAGGACGCGGCGGAGCTGGAGCGCGGGATCGTCGCGCTCGTCGAGCAGTACGTGTCCACGGACACCGAGCGGTCGGCCGAGCCCGCGTACGGCGGGATGATCGTGCTGCACCGCCTGGCCGAGTAGGCCTCAGGCGACGGTGAGGTCCTCCGGCGGTGCCCACAGCGGCGCCCCGTCCGCCCGCTCGGGGTGCCGCCAGTGCCGCCGCGCGGCGGTCTCCTCCGCCACGGCCAAGAACGCCAGGACGCTCTCCGCCCGTTCGCCCTCCCGCCAGGCCAGCGACCACGGGTACACCGGCTGCAGCTCCCGCGGCCGGTACGCCGGGATGCCGAGCTCGCCGTACCGCCGGGCGTAGCTGTCGAACTCCAGCAGGTAAGCGCTGTCCGGCGCGCGCGTGAGGGCCGCGTGGCAGGTGTCGAACGTGCCCGGGTTGCCCAGCCAGCGCAGGGCCAGCCCGGTGTGCTGCTCCAGCGAACTCAGGTACCGGCCGTGGACGTTGTACAGCGCCGTGCCGGGTGCGTCCGCGAAGACCTCGAGGGGACGCTCGTGCACCGACACCGACGGCCGGCGTGGGTCGCCCGGGCGGCCGACCAGGCGGAACGGCTCCAGCCGCAGCAGCTTGTGCTGCCAGCCCGCCGGGTTCGCCGCCTGCATCGCCTGGGTGACGCGGATGATCGCGACGTCGAGCTGGTCCTCGAGCAGCGCCGCGAGCTGGCGGGCACTGTCCATCTGGCTCTGGACGAGCCGGACGCCGGGGTGGGCCGTGTGGAAGGCGTCCGCGACCACCCGGCTGGTGTCCAGCTCGAAGATGTGGGCGATCCGCACGTGGTGCGGGGCGGGCTCGCGCAGCATCAGGTCCGCCGTCGCCAGCAGCTGCCGGGCCAGCTGCAGGAACCGTTCGCCGCGCGGGGTGAGGGCCACGTGGCGGCTGTCGCGGACCAGCAGGGCGCCGCCGACGTCGGCTTCGAGCTTGCGGATCTGCTTGGACAGCGTCGGCTGGCTGATGAAGAGCTTGGCCGCGGCCCGGCCGAAGTGCAGTTCGTCGGCGAGGGTGACGAAGTACCGCACCAGCCGGAGGTCGAGGTCCACGCCGACGATGCCACCACGGCTATCGATCCGGGCGCAACAGGTCTTGGACGCCGGCCCGCCGATCGGGTTGGCTACGGGGACCGCGGTTTCGAAGGGAACCGGGCGAACTGGAGGATCCGATGGCCGAGCCGGGCACCCCCGTCGTGTTCATCCACGGGCTGTGGCTGCACGCCACCTCGTGGGAACCCTGGATCGAGCACTTCCGGGCGGCCGGGTACGCGCCCGTCGCGCCGGGCTGGCCGCACGAGCCGGAAACCGTCGAGCTGGCCCGGGCGAACCCGGACGCCGTCGCCGACATCACCATCGACGAGGCGACCGAGCACTACGCGTCGGTCATCGCCGGCCTCGAGCGGCCGCCGGTGCTTATCGGGCACTCCTTCGGCGGGCTGATCACCGAGAAGCTGCTGGGGCAGGGGATCGGCCGCGCCGGCGTCGCCATCGATCCCGCGCAGATCAAGGGCGTCCTGCCGCTGCCGCTGGCCCAGTTGCGCGCGGGCCTGCCGGCACTGGGCAACCCCGCGAACCTCCACCGCGCGGTGTCGCTGACCGAAAAGGAGTTCCGGTTCGGCTTCGGCAACGCGCTGAGCGACGACGAATCGGCGGAGCTGTACCGGCGCTGGACGATCCCGTCGCCGGCCCGGCCGCTGTTCCAGGCCGCCGCCGCGAACTTCGTGCTGCACTCCCAGGCCGCGGTCGACACCGGCCGCGCGGACCGCGGCCCGCTCCTGCTGATCTCCGGCACCGCCGACCACACCGTCCCCGACGTCGTCACCCGCTCGACCTTCAAGCAGTACCGGGACTCCGCGGCGGTCACCGAGCTGAAGCAGTTCGAGGGCCGCGGCCACTCGCTGACCATCGACAGCGGCTGGCGCGAGGTCGCCGACGCCGTGCTCGGCTGGCTGCGCGAGCAGGGGGTCTAGCCGGTGGACCTGGGACTGGACGGCGCGGTCGCGGTCGTCACCGGAGCCAGCCGCGGCATCGGCCTGGCCGTCACCGAAACCCTGGTCGCGGAAGGCGCCCACGTCGTGGCCGGTGCGCGCGTCCCGGGGCCGGACCTGGAAGCCCTCGTCCAGGCGGGCAAGGCGCACGCGCTCGCCGTCGACCTCGGCACCGCCGACGGCCCGGGCCGGCTCGCCGAGCTGGCGCTGGCCGAGTTCGGGCGGATCGACGTCCTGGTCAACAACGTCGGCGCCGTCACCCCGCGGCCGAACGGCTTCCTGCTGGTCACCGACGACGAGTGGACGCGGTCGGTGACGCTGAACCTGCTGAGCGCGGTCCGCGCCACCCGCGCGGTGCTGCCGACGATGGTGACCGCGGGCCGGGGGAGCGTCGTCACGGTCGCCTCGGTCAACGCGGTGCTGCCCGACCCCGGCGTCATCGACTACAGCGCGGCGAAAGCGGCGCTGGTCAACTTCACGAAGTCGCTGTCGAAGGAGTTCGGGCCACGCGGCATCCGCGCCAACGCGATCAATCCGGGCCCGGTCGCGACGGACCTGTGGCTCGGTGCCGGCGGGGTGGCCGAAACGCTCGCGACGGCGACGGGGGCGAACCCGGACGCGGTGGCCGAGGAGGCCGCCGGGCACGCCGCCACCGGCCGGTTCACCCGGCCCGCGGAGGTGGCGAACCTGGTGGCGTTCCTGGCCAGTGACCGGGTGGCGGGCAACATCACCGGCGCGACACTGGCCATCGACGGCGGCTACGCCACGGAAATCCACTGACCGTCCGCCGGAACCGGCCGGTGCGCGGCGCCCGGCACTGTCCTCAATGGACAGCCAGGAGCCGTCCGGCCGGTTTCCGGCGGCGGGTGGGGCCCGATTGCGGGACTTTCCCGCAATTGTGCCGGCCCGCGAGCGCCCCTATGCTCGCCGGCATGCCCGCTTCCTCGCCCGACCGGCCGCGCGCGTTGCTGCGCTCGCCCACCTACGTGATGGGCCAGCTGCACCGCCGCGGCGTCGGCCGGATCGACCCGGTGCTGGCCGGGCACGGGATGGCTCTGCGCGACTACTACGTGCTGGTCTGCATCGGCGAGTCGGGCCCGCTGTCCCAGCAGCGCGTCGCCGACCGGCTCGGCCTCGACCGCAGCGACCTGGTGAAGGTGCTCGACCGGCTGGAGGCCGCCGGCCGGGTGTCGCGGGAGCGGGACACCGAGGACCGCCGCCGGCACGTCCTCACGCTCACCGAGCGCGGCCAGGCCACCGTGGGTGAGGTCGAGGAGGTCTCGAGCGCGGTGACCGGTGAACTGCTCGCCCCGCTGAGCCCGGGGGAGCGGGAGACGTTGCACCGGCTGCTGCTGAAGGCCTTCGGGCAGCCGTCCGTCTGAGCTCGATCGCTCCACAATGGATGGTCCCGCTGGCGCTCCGGCGCGTGGGACGCCGGCCGCCCGCACTCGGCCGATCGGGTGGGCTGCCTGCCCTTGGTCGTACCCGCGGTGACCGGTCCCCGGCACGAGCGCCGCGGCGCTGGCAGAATCGGGTGAGTGGACACGGGCAGGGGAGGCCATCCGCACACCGAGCGCGCCGCCGCGGCCGGGGAGCCGTTCTCGGCGCTGCTCCGGCGGCGCCGGGGTGAACTGGGCATCACGCAGGCCGAACTCGCGCGGCGCGCCGGCGTCAGCGTGCGGGCCGTGCGCTACCTCGAACAAGGCCGGACGCGGAACCCGCGGAAGGCGTCGATCCGCCAGCTGGTCGCCGCGCTCGAACCGCGGCCCGGTGCGCCGGCCGGGGCCACCACCCGGGTCGGGGTGCTCGGGCCGCTGCTCCTCGAGGCCCACGGCCGGCAGCAGCACCTCGGCAACACGCGGTGGGCGCGGCTGCTCGGCCTGCTGGCCCTGCAGCCGAACCGGCCGGTCGCCGTGGACGACATCGTCGAGGTCCTCTGGGGCGGCCGGCCGCCCCGGTCCCACCTCGACCTGATCGGCAGCGCGGTGCGCCGGTTGCGGGCCCTGCTGCACCCGCAGCTGCGGCTGGAGGCCACCGGCCACGGCGGCTACCGGCTCGAAGGGGCGCCCGAGCAGCTCGACGTCCTGCGGTTCGACGCCCGGCTCGACGAGGCCAAGGCCGCGCGGGCCGTCGGCGACGTCGAGGGGGCCTTCCGCGCCCTCGACGAGGCGATGGGCTGCTGGCGCGGCCCGGTGCTCGCCGGGCACGACGCCCTGCAGCAGCACACCACCGTGGCCGCCCTTTCCCGGCGGCGGTTGTCCGCCGCTCTCGCCCACGCCGACGCGGGGATCGCGCTCGGGCGGCACGACGAGGTCGTCGCCCAGCTGGAGACCGTGCGCGACGACGAACCGCTGCACGAGGGCCTGCACGCGCGGCTGATGGTCGCGCTCGCCGGCAGCGGGCAGCAGGCGGCCGCCCTCGCGCTGTTCGACGCCCTGCACGCACGGCTGGCGAGCGAACTCGGCATCGAGCCGGGGCCGGAGGTCCGGGCGGCCCAGCTGCACGTCCTGCGCCAGGAGGTGCCCGCCGCGGCCCGGCCGTTCGGCAGCAGCAACTACCTCCCGCGCGACGTCGACCACTTCGTCGGCCGCGCGGCCGAGACCGTCCGGCTGGCCGGCGCCGCCGGCCGGGCCGCGGTGTACGGCCTCTGCGGGATGGCGGGCGTCGGCAAGACCGCGCTGGCCGTCCACCTCGGCCACCGGTTCGCCGACCGCTTCCCGGACGGCCAGCTGTTCGCCGACCTGCACGCCCACGGCTCGGACGGCCCCCTCGCGCCCGAGGCCGCGCTCGATTCGCTGCTGCGCCAGCTCGGCGTGGACGGCGCCCGGATCCCCGAACGGCTGGACCAGCGCGCCGCGCTCTGGCGGTCGCTGCTGGTGGGCCGCAACGCGCTGGTGGTGCTCGACGACGCGGCCGACGCCGCCCAGGTGCGCCCGCTGCTGCCCGGCGGCCCGGGCTCGCTCGTGCTGATCACCAGCCGGGCCCGGCTGACCAGCATCGACGCCGTCACCACGCTGTCGCTGGACGTCCTCGCCCCGGCCGAAGCCGCGCAGCTGATCACCCGGGTCGCCGGCGAGGACCGCACGGGGAACGACCCGGCGGTCGGCGAGATCGCCCGGCTCTGCGGCTACCTGCCGCTCGCGCTGCGCATCGCCGCCGCCCGGCTCCGCGACCGTCCGCTGTGGACGGTGACGTACCTGGCCTGCCTGCTGCGCGACGAGCACCGGCGGCTGGCCGAGCTCAGCACCGGCGACCGCGGCGTCGGGGCGGCGTTCACCCTCTCCTACCGCCAGCTCACCGAGCCGCAGCAGCGGTTGTTCCGGCTGCTCGGCGAATTCCCCGGAACCGACGTCGACGCCTTCGCCGCCGCGGCGATCACCGGCCGCGAACCGCGCGAAACCGAACGGCTCCTCGAAGAACTGGTCGACGTCCACCTGCTGGCCCAGCCCGCGCTCGGGCGCTACCGGTTCCACGACCTGATCCGCGACCACGCCCGCGCCACCGCACTGGCCGGCCCCGCCGCCGCCCGGGAGGCGGCGGCGAGCCGGATGTTCGACTACTACCTGCACGTCGCCGGGCGCGCGGCCGACGTGCTGGAGCCGACCAGGAAACGGTTCCCGCCGGCCGGCTCCCCGCCGGCGTGCGCGCCGGAGTTCGGCTCCGCCGCGGCGGCGCTCGCCTGGCTGGAGGCCGAGCGGGCCACCCTCGCCGCGGTCGCCGCGGCGGCGGCCGGCCGGGACCGGCCGCACCACTGCTGGCAGCTCGTCCAGACGCTGTGGCGGTTCTACTTCGTCCGCGGGCACGTGCACGACTGGATCCGGACGCACCGGCTCGCCTTGACGGTGGTCCGTGACCTGGGCGACCGGGCGGCGGAAGCGGAGCTGCGCAAGAACCTGGGCCTCGGCCACTGGCGCAGCGGCGACTTCGCGGAGGCGGTCGGCCAGCACCACCTCGCACTGGCGCTCGACCGGGCGAACGAAGACGAGTGGGGCCAGGCCAAGACCCACAACCACCTGGGCTTCATCCACGCCCGCGGCGGCAGCCACGACGAAGCGCTCGCCCACCACCGCCGCGCGGTGGAGCTGTACGCCGCGACCGGCGACCGCTGTGGCGAAGCACGAGCCCTGGTGGGCCTCGGCGACCTGCACTACCACGCGGGCCGCCGGGCGGAGAGCGCGGCGGACTTCCAGCGCGGCCTGGACCTCGCCCACGAGGTGGGCGACCGCTGGGGCGCCGCACTGGCGGCCATCGGCCTGGGCTTCACGGCGTCCCCCCGGCACGCCCGCCGCCACCTCGAACGCGGCCTGGAGGACGCCCGTGCGGCGGGGGACCGGTGGGGCGAAAGCATGGCGCTGACGGGATTGGGCATGGTCCGCCACGCCGAGGGCGACACCCCGGAGGCGGCGAACTGCCTCCGCCAGGCGGTCACCCTGGCCCAGGAGGTCGGCGACCGCTGGTGGGAGCGCATGGCCACCACGGCACTGGGCCGGGTCCACGCGGCGCTCGGGCACACCGCCGAAGCGGTGTCGCACCACGAGCGGGCGGTGAAGCTGGCGCGGGAGCTGGCCGACGAGGCCGCGCTGGCGGAAGCGTCGGCCGCGCTGGCGGAAACGCGCCCGGCGCGCCGGAAGGTGCGCGCCTGAGCGCGGTCAGCCTGCCGTCAGTGCCCGGTCAGCGTGCGCCGCGATTCTTGAGCGGTCCGAGAAAAGCGGTGGCGAACCCCGACAGGAGTTGACGGCGCGATGACTTCGCTGGTTGCGGTGTCCACCTACGTGCCGACGACCGTCCCGATCGAAGCGCTGCAGGACGAGCTGGCGCTCGACTCCGGGCAGGTGCGCCGGTTCCGGCGGATGTACGGGCTGGATCGGGTCTGCCGGTCGGAGGAATCCGAAGCGGACATGGTGCTCGGCGCGGTCAGCAAGCTCGATTCCCTGCGTGGCCGGGAAGAGCGCGTCCGGTACGTCGTGCGGGCCAAGACGATGCCCGCCGCGAACCCGTACCCGGTCGATCCGATGGTCGACGTGCGGGAGGTGCTCGGGCTCACCCACGCGACCCTGTTCACCCTCACCGACCACGCCTGCGCCTCCGGGCTGCTGGCCGTCGACCTGTGCGGCACGCTGCTGGCCGCCGACGGCGATCCCGACGCGCTCGCCCTCGTCCTCACCGGCGAGAAGGCCTTCACCCACTCCGCGCAGGTCATCCCCGACACCGCGATCATGGGCGAGGCCACCGCCGCGGTGCTCGTCGGGCCGGGGGAAGACTCCGACACCCTGCTCGGCTACGCCACCACCACCCTCGGCGGCCCGGGCGGCGAAGTCATCCTCGACGACGAGCAGGCCGCCGAGTTCCGGCAGATCTACCCCGGCGCGGTCGCCGACGTCGCGCGGGAAGCCGTGGCGGCCGCCGGGCTGACCGTCGACGACATCGACCTCGTGCTGCCGCACAACGTCAACAAGATCTCCTGGGTCCGCGCGAGCGCGGCGCTCGGCATCCCGCGTTCGAAGATCTTCCTGCGGAACGTCGGGGTGACCGGGCACTGCTTCTGCGCCGACCCCTTTCTCAACTACCACGCCGCCAACGGCCTCGGGCTGATCGCGCCCGGCGCCTGCTACCTGATGATTTCCGTCGGCCTGGGGTCGACGTTCTCCGCCATGGTCTTCCGGAAATGAGGAGCGCTGCATGAGTGTCGAATTCGAGATCTCCGGGGTCGGCATCGCCGAGCTCGCGGAGCGGTACGGCACCCCGCTCTTCGTCTACGACGGCGACGAACTGGGCGGCCGGCTGCTGGGCCTGCGCGGACAACTGCACCCGCGGCTGGAAATCTTCTATTCGCTGAAGTCCAACCCGAACATCTCGGTGTGCGCGCTGCTGCACGCCCACGGCGCGCGGGCCGAGGTGTCGTCGATGGCCGAGCTGATCACCGCGCGGCGCGCCGGGGTCGCCGGCGAGGACATCATCTTCCTCGGCCCCGGCAAGAGCGCCGCGGAACTGGCCGCCTGCCTGGACGAAGGCGTCTACACCGTCGTCTGTGAATCGTTCGGCGAACTGGCGATGCTCGACGGACTCGCGCGAGAACGCGGCATCGAAGCGCGCGTCGCGTTGCGGGTGAACCCGAGCTTCGCGGTCAAGGGCTCGGGCCTGACCATGGGCGGCAAGCCGCGCCAGTTCGGCATCGACGAAGAGCAGCTGCTCGCCGCGACCGACCTGGTGGAGCGGCACCCGCACCTGCGGCTGATGGGCGTGCAGGTCTACATGGGCACCCGGATCCTCGACGAGGAGCCGATCGTCGAGAACACCCGGCGCATCTTCGAGCTGGCCGAACGGGTTTCGCGGCAGCTGGGGTTCCCGCTCGAGATGGTCGACGTCGGCGGTGGCCTCGGCGTGGCGTACTTCGACGGCGAGAAGGACCTCGACCGCGACCGGCTCGCCTCGATGCTGAACCCGGTGATCGACGAGTTCGCGCGGCGGCACCCGGCGACGCGGCTGGTCATGGAGCTCGGCCGGTACCTGGCCGCCACGGCCGGGACCTACGTCGTCCGCGTCCGCTACACCAAGACTTCGCTGGGCCAGAACTTCGCCGTCGCCGACGGCGGCACGAACCACCACATGGCCGCCGTCGGCATCGGCTCCTACGTCAAGCGCGACTTCCCGATCCGGTTGCTCAACCGCATCGACGAGCCCGCCACCGAAACCTGGCAGATCACCGGGCCGCTGTGCACGCCCAACGACGTGCTCGCCAAGAAGGCCGCGCTGCCGCCGGTCCGCCCCGGCGACCTGATCGGCGTCACGCGGTCCGGTGCCTACGGCCCGACGGCGTCCCCGGTGCTGTTCCTCAGCCACGGCTACCCGGCCGAGGTGATCGTCCACAACGGACAGCACTACCTGGTCAGCGAGCGGGACGAGCCCGCGGACCTGTTGCGCCGCCAGCACCTGCACGAGTTCGCCGCGCCGGTCGCGGTGGGTGCGGAGCGCTAGCCGATGTACCGCGCGTCCGCGACCACCTTGTCCACCGCGCCCGCGCCGGGCCTGCAGCCCCTGCCGCTGCGCCTGGCGCTGGCGACCCGGCGTGAATTCGGGCCGGGCGAACGGGAGATCGACGTCCCCGCGCTGCACCGGTACTTCGCCGACCTCAGCCGCGGGCACGACATCGGCTTCCGGCCCGGCCGGGTGACGCGGGCGCGCGGCAACCCCTTCCTCGCGATGGCTCGCGAGCTGCTCGCCGGGCAGCTGTCCGGCGAGCGGGTCGACCTCGCGATCGTCGCCCACGCGGCGCCCGAATTCGACCCGCGGCTCTCGGCGCCGGTGAACCTCACCGCCGTGCTGCCCGGCAACCCGCTGGTGTTTTCCGTTTCGGGGCAGGGCAGCCTGGCCCCGTTCACCGCGCTGCGGATCGCCGGCTCCTACACCCGGCGCCACGGCTACCGGCGGGTCCTGGTGCTGATCATGGACCAGGGTGTCACGCCGTACGACACCCCGGACCGGATCGGCGACGCCGCGACCGCCCTGCTGTTCGAGACCGGTGGCTCCCGGACGGTCCGCGTCGGCTACGAACCCGAAGCGGTGCCCGGCGCCCTGCCGGGCTTCGAGCCGGCGGACACCGTCGTCGTCGGCCGCGGGCTCGCCGCGCTGGGCTGCCCGCCGGACGCGATCGTGGCACCGCCCGGATTCCCGTGCACCGGGCTCTGGGCGCCGCTCGTGGCCGCTCCGGCCGCCGAATCGGTGCTGCTGGCCGACTACGACCCGCGCCGCGGTGCGCTGGGGATCTGCGTGGTGGCCGCCGGATCCGATTGACGCGGCCCTAAGATGGGTGTCGTCGTAGTCGGGCTCGAAGCGGGGGACGGACAAACGTGCGCGTGGTCATCGGAGAAGACCAGTTCCTGCTCCGGGACGGCCTGGTGCGGCTGCTGGAGGCGCACGAATTCGAGGTCAGCGCGGCCGTGGACAACGGGCCGGACCTGCTGGAAGCCATGCTGCGCGAACGGCCGGACATCGCGATCGTCGACATCCGGCTGCCGCCGTCGTTCACCGACGAAGGCCTGCGCGCCGCGATCGAAGCGCGCCGCCGGATCCAGGGCTTCCCGGTGCTCGTCCTTTCGCAGTACGTGGAACGGCTGTACGCCGACGAACTCCTCGCCGACGGCGAGGGTTCGGTCGGCTACCTGCTCAAGGACCGCGTGTTCCACGGCGACCAGTTCGTGGACGCCGTCCGCCAGGTCGCCCTCGGAGGCACGGTGATGGACCCGGACGTGGTGACCCGGCTGCTGACCCACAACACCCGCGACGACCGCCTGGAGCGGCTGACGGCCCGCGAGCGCGAGGTCCTCAAGCTGATGGCCGAAGGCCGGTCCAACAGCAACATCGCGGGCGTGCTGGTGGTCTCGGAGAAGGCCGTTTCCAAGCACATCAACAACATCCTCGCCAAGCTGAACCTGCCGCAGTCCGAAGACGCCAACCGGCGGGTGCTGGCGGTGCTCGCGTACCTGAAGCACTGATCAAGGCGCCAGACCGCAGGGGATCTCGATCGTCACCATGGTCGGGCCGCCGAGCGGGCTGAGGATGGTGACGAAGCCGTCGAGCGGGGCGAGCCGCTTCTCGATGCCGCGCAGTCCCGAGCCGCCCTCGGTGTTCGCGCCGCCGCGGCCGTTGTCGCTGACGTTGATCACCAGCCGGCCGAACTCGTAGTGGACGTTGATCGCGCCGCTGTCCGCGCCGGAGTGCTTCATCGCGTTGTTCAGCAGTTCGGACACCGAGAAGTACGCGGCGGTCTCCACCGCCAGCGAAGGCCGGCCGGGCAGGTCGATCGTCGTCTCGATGCGCAGCGGGTTTTCGATGGCCAGGGTGCGGATCGCGTCCGCGATCCCGCGGTCGACCAGCACCGGCGGCTGGATGCCGCGGACGAGGTCGCGCAGCTGCTGCAACGCCTTGGCCGAACTGTTCTTCGCCTCGTCCATCAGGGACCGGGCCGCTTCGGGGTGCGAATCGAGCACGCGCATGGCGGCGTCGAGCGTCATCCCCATCGCGACGAGGTGCGTCTGGGCGCCGTCGTGCAGGTCGCGCTCGATGCGGCGCAGCTCGGTCGCCTGCGAACCCACGGCGTCGTCCCGGCTTTCCGCCAGGTGCTGCACGCGGTTCGTCAGCCGGGTCACCTCGGTCGGCGCCAGCAGCGTCGCCGCGAGCCGCGCGTGCAGCTTCAGCAGGTGCGGTGCGCTCCACAGCGCGAGCGGGAAGTGCGCCAGGCCGAGGATGGCGGCGAACCAGGCCGTCGGCCGGTCGTCCACCGGGAGCACGACGTACCAGGTGCCGAGCCACTCCGCCGCTTCGGTCCCGACCAGGAACGGCATCGTGAGCCCGCGGATCCCGTGCAGGATCAGCAGCAGCGGGGTGAGCGTGAGCAGGATGCCGAGTGAGCTGTCGACCAGCAGCCACAGCGCGTCGCGCCAGTTCGCGCGGTCGCCGAGCAGGTGGTGGCAGCGGCGCACCGGGGTGCTCCCGGCCGGCTCCGGCAGGTACGGGGACGGGATCCGCACGCCCGACCACGCGTCGGCCGACGCGCGGACCCGGTCGGTCAGCGACCGCATCAGCAACACCGCCGGGGGCAGCACGAACAGTCCCACGCCCACGCCGATCAGCGAACCGGCGGTGACCACGACGACGAACACCACGAGTTCGGTCACCGCCACCACGGCGAGCGCGCCGCCGCGCAGCGTCGCCAGGCCGCCGTCGCGCAGCAGCGACCGCGTCATCGCCGCGACCGGGCTTCCGCTAGTCATGGCGCCCATTATGCGCAGGCGGGGCCGTTCTCCGCGGTAGTGCTAACCCCCGCAAACTTCCGCTCCCTAGCACCCTCGGAAACGGCGCCCCGGCTTCGTAACGTGGTCGCGGTAAAGAACGAAGGACGCGCAGGGGAGCCGCAGATGTACCAGCAAGGCGACACGGCCGAAGTCGTGCGGCTGCTGTCCGTACGCAAGGCGTACGGCAGGAACGGGGCGCAGGTGCTGGCGCTCGACAACGTGACGGCGGGCTTCACCGCCGGCACGTTCACCGCGGTGATGGGACCGTCGGGGTCGGGCAAGAGCACGCTGCTGCACTGCGCGGCCGGCCTGGACAAGCCGACGTCCGGCTCGGTCGTGCTGGGCGGCACCGACCTCAGCGCGATGCGCGAGGTGGAGCTGACCCGGTTGCGGCGCGACCGGATCGGGTTCGTGTTCCAGGCCTTCAACCTGCTGCCCGCGCTGGACGTCGAGCAGAACGTGACGCTGCCGCTGCGGCTGGCGGGGCGGCGGGCCGACGCGGCCTGGGTGCGCCGGGTCATCGAGCAGGTCGGCCTCGGCAAGCGGCGCCACCACCGGCCCAGCGAGCTCTCCGGCGGGCAGCAGCAGCGGGTGGCGATCGCCCGCGCCCTCGTCACCCACCCCGAAGTGATCTTCGCCGACGAGCCGACCGGCGCGCTGGACACGCGTTCGGCCCAGGAAGTGCTGAACCTGCTGCGGGAGGCGACGAGCGTGGCCCGGCAGACGATCGTGATGGTCACCCACGACCCGGTGGCCGCCTCCTACGCCGACCGCGTGCTCTTCCTCGCCGACGGGCGCGTCGTCGACGAGCTGCGGCAGCCGAACCCCGAAGAGGTGGCCCGCCGGATGACCGGCCTGGTCGCCCGCGCCGAGCGACGGCCGAGCGAGCTGACGCGCTGATGCTGACCCTCGTCCTGCGCACCCTGCGCTACCGCACCGGTGGCTTCATCGCCACCCTCGTCTCGGTGTTCGTCGGCACCGCCGTGATGCTCGCGTGCGGCGGCCTGATGGAGACCGGCATCCGGACCGTCATCCCGCCGCAGCGGCTGGCCGCCGCGCCGATCGTGGTGGCGGGCAACCAGTCCTACGACCTGCCCACGGTCGGCCACGGCGAAGACGCCTACCACGAGACGGCGACGCTGTCCGAGCGCGTCCGGCTCGACGAAGGCCTGGCCGGCACGATCAGCGGCGTGCCCGGTGTCGCCCACGTGGTGCCGGACGTCTCCTTCCACGCCGAGGTGCTCGGCGACTCCGGCGGCCCGTCGGTGCCCGGCACGCAGGCCGGCCACAGCTGGGTTTCCGCGGAGCTGGCGCCGTACCGGCTGACCGAGGGCCAGGCCCCGATCCGCGAAGGCGAAGTCGTGCTCGACTCGGCCACCGCCGGGCGGATCGGCGCGCACGTCGGCGGCAAGGTGGACATCGCCGTCCGCGGCGGCGTCCACTCCTACCAGGTCACCGGGATCGCCGACGCCGGCCGCTTGATGGCTTCCGACGCGGTGTTCTTCTCGCCCGCCGAGGCCGCCGGGCTGCGGTCCGCGGCCGGGCAGGTGGACGCGTTCGGCGTCCAGCTCGCGCCCGGTGCCGACGTCGCCACCGTCAACGCGCAGGTCGCCGCCGCGGTGCGCGACCAGCGCGCGGTGACGCTGACCGGTGACGCCCGCGGCACCGCCGAGTTCGCGAAGGCCGCCGGCGACGGCGAGCTGCTGATCATCCTCGCGGCCGTGTTCGGCGGCCTCGCGGCCCAGGTCGCCATGTTCGTCGTCGCGAGCACCCTGACGCTTTCGGTGCAGCAGCGCCGCCGCGAAGTGGCCATGCTGCGGGCGATCGGCGCGACCCCGCGCCAGCTGAGCCGGATGATCACCGGCGAAGCGATGATCATCGGCGCGCTCGGCACCGCGCTGGCCATCGTCCCCGGCGTGCTGCTCGGCGACTGGCTCTTCGCGCGGCTGACCGGCTTCGGCGTGATCCAGCCGGTGCTCAAGTTCGAGCAGGGCTTCTACCCGGTCGTCGCCGCGGCGATCGTGGGCCTGAGCTCGGCGTGGGGCGCCGCGTTCGTCGCCGCCCGCTACGCCGGCCGCACGCGTCCGGTCGAAGCCATGCGGGAGACGGCGATCCCCACCCGCTGGCTGACCCCGACGCGGCTGTGGCTCGGGGTGTCCAGCCTGATCGGCGCGGTCGCGCTGGCCTACCTGACGATCACCGTCGTCGACGGCCCCTTGGCGGCGAGCACGGCCGGACCGGCCGTCACGCTGGTGGCGACCGCCGTCGCGCTGTTCGCCCCCGGCCTGACCAAGCTGCTGGTCGGGGTGCTGCGCCGGCCGATCCGGGCCTTCGGCGGCCTGCCCGGCTACCTGGCCTCGCTGAACGCCCGAGCCCGCTGGATGCCGATGGCCGGTGCGGTCACGCCCATCATGCTCGCCACCGGGCTGGCGATCTTCATGCTGTACTTCCAGACCACGGAGGTCGCGGTCGCGGAAAAGCAGTACACCGACTCGCTGCTCGCCGACGCCGTCGTGACGTCGGCGACCGGTGACCTGCCGCCCGACCTGATCGCCAAGGTGCAGCAGGCTCCCGGCGTCGGCGGGGCCACGGCGTTCGTGACCAGCAAGGGGTACAACGAAAAGCCGTCGGACGCCACCCAGGACGAAGACGGCGTGGACCTCACCGGCATCACGGCGGACGGCGTCGCGAAGGCGTGGGGGAGCCTCGTCGCGAGCGGGCAGCTGGACGCCCTGCGCGGCAACACCATCGCCCTGCCCGCGGATCTCGCGCAGCGGCTCGGGGTCGGGGTGGGCGCGAAGATCGTCATGCGGCTGGGCGACGGATCCCGGGCCACCTTGGACGTGGTCGCGACGCTGCGGACCACCGCGGCCTCGGCGTCGGCGCTGATGCCGGCCGACACCCTTGCCCCGCACACGGCCGCCGGCGCGGCCGACCGGATCCTGGTCATGGCCCGGCCCGGTACGGCGGAGGGCGATCTGCTCGCGTCGCTGCGCAGCCGCGTCGGGGACGTCGAAGGCGTGCAGGTGGCCGGCCGGGAGGCGCTGACCAAGGCGTTCCTGGCTGAGGTCCAGGCCAACGCCTGGGTCAACTACCTGATCGTCGGGCTGCTGCTGGTGTACGCCGCGATCTCCATGGTGAACACGCTGGTGATGGCGACGGCGGACCGGCGCCGGGAGTTCGGGCTGCAGCGGCTCATCGGGTCGACGCGGGGGCAGGTGATGCGCATGATGGCCGTGGAAGCCGGGATCGTGGCCGCCATCGGTGTCTTCCTCGGCACGCTGGTCGCGGCGTCGATGCTGGTGCCCTTCAGCGCGGCGGTGTCGGACAGCCTCGTCCCGTCCGGTCCGTTGTGGATATATCTGGTGATACTCGGGCTGGCCGTCGTGCTCACGGTGGTGGCCACGTGTGCGCCGACGTGGTTCACGTTGCGCACCAGGCCGTCGCCTTCGACGCTCGCCCCTGAATAGGTGACCTCGGGCGGCCGGGGACCCCAGCCGCGCTGACGAGCCCCTCCCCCGGATTGTCAGCGCGCGGTCAGCCCGAGGTCACCGCCCCGGCATAGCGTCGGGGCGTGAACACCGAAGAGAACGCCGGGCGCTGGGACGCCATCGTGGTCGGCTCCGGGATCGGCGGCCTCGTCTGCGCCGGGTACCTGGTGGCGAGCGGGATGCGCGTCCTCGTGCTCGAGCAGCACGACGTCGCCGGCGGCAACAGCCACGTGTTCCGCCGCCGTCGTGCCTACCAGTTCGACGTCGGGGTGCACTACCTAGGCGACTGCGGGCCGGACGGCCTGCTGCCGAGGGTGCTCTCGGGTCTCGGCCTCGGGGACCGGGTGCGCTTCCACCCGATGGACCCCGACGGGTTCGACCGGATCGTCCTGCCCAGCGTCACGGTGGACGTGCCGACCGGGTGGGACCGCTACGCCGACCGGCTGCGGGCCGCGCTGCCCGCGGAGGCCGATGGCCTCACCCGCTACGTCGAAATCTGCGCCGCCATCGCGCAGGCCTGCCGCCAGTCCGCCTTCGCGGCGGGCCCGGCGGCGAAGGTGCCGGCCGTGATGGTGCGCTGGAGCCGCCGCACGCTGGCGCAGCTGTTCGACCACTGCGGCCTTTCGGCACGGGCGCGCACGGTCCTGGCCGCCCAGTCCGGCAACTACGGGTCCGCGCCGTCCGGCACGCTCGTCGTCGCGCACACGATGATGCTCGACGACTACCTGCGCGGCGCCTACTACCCGGAGGGTGGCGGGCAGGTGATCGCCGCGTCGTTCGTCGAGCTGCTGGAGTCGCACGGCGGCACGCTGCTCACCCGCACCCGGGTCGGGGAGATCCTGGTCGAAGGCGGGAAGGCGGCCGGGGTCCGGCTGGTCGACGGCACGGTCCACCGCGCGCCGATCGTCGTGTCCAATGCGGACTACCGCCGCACGGTCCTGGAACTGTGCGGTGGCCGGGAAAACCTGCCCGAGCCGGTGGTGGCCCGTGCGGAGACGGCGACGATGCGCCTGCCGCTGGCCGTCTGCTACGTCGCGCTCGACCGGGAACTGCCGCTGCCCAGCGCGAACATCTGGTACTGGCCCGGCGAAGACGTCGACGCCGCCTACGCGCGGGTGGAAGCGGGCGACCTCGACGAGCTGCCGTTCGCGTTCCTGTCCTTCGCCTCCCTCAAGGACCCGGTGCCGGGTTCGGCGTGCCCGCCGGGGCACATGAACTTCCAGATCATGACGGCCTGCCCGCCCGGCTACGCGCACTGGGGACTCGCCGACGGCCCGGCGCACGGGGCCCGGTACCGCCGCGAACCCGGCTACCTCGGCGCGAAGAACCGGCTGACCGAACAGATGCTGGACCTCGCCGAGGCGGCGATCGGCCCGTTCCGCAAGCACCTCGTGCACGCCGAGACGTCGACGCCGCTGACCCAGGAGCGCTACACGCTTTCGACCGGGGGCAGCGCCTACGGCCTGCAGACCTGGGGCCGCGTCGGGCAACGGCCGGATATCGATTCCGGCATCGACGGTCTCTACCTGACCGGCCAGAGCATCTTGCACGGGGGCGGGATCGTGGGGGTCGCCACCGGGGGCGCGTTGTGCGCTTCGACGATCCTCGGCCGTCCGGTGCTCGCGGAGGGGGCACTGGGGAACCCCGAGCTGCTCCCGGAGCGCGAGCCCGGCTGGGACCCGCTGCGCACCTCCCGGGGCCTGCGGCGGCGCGAAGCCCGCGGCCTCGCCCTGCTCGACCGGGTCGTCGCCGGGTAAGGACGCGACACACCGGAAAGAAAGAACTCGGGGCCCGGTTCCGGGCCCGTGGGTAATGACTGCTGTCTTCACGAAGGGAATGGTGAGCCAAAGTGACGGAAGCCGTGGCTGAATCGACGGAGGTCCTGGACGACCGCGTGGTCGCGGGGATCTGCGCCGCACTCGAGTCCGTCCTGGAGGCGGAGGTCGCCGACCTCGGCCCGGAGACCCGGCTCGCGGACGCCGGCCTCGACTCCACCGGCGTGCTGGAACTGCTGATGCAGCTGGAAGAGGCGCTGGGCATCGAATTCGACGCCGAGAACCTCGAAATGAGCCACTTCGAGTCGGTCGGGTCGCTGGCCCGGTTCGTCTCGGCGGAAATGGCCGCCTGAGCGATGACCACGATCTCGCCGCCGATCACGGCGACCTGGCTGCGGTGCCACGACACCGCCCGGGCGGAAGGGATGGCCCCGGCACTGGCCGTGCTCCACGCGGCCCTGCCTGCCGGGGCGGAAGCGGCCGGGACCGGCGGTGCCGCGGTGCGGCCGGCCGGACCGGCGGACCGCGACGGCGACGTGCTCGTGGTCCGGACGGCGGAGCTGCCCGGCGGCCCGGTCGTCCTGGTGCGGACGCTCCGGCCCGCCGGCCACCCCGATCCGGTCCTGGCGACCGGGGCGGTGTGGCTGCGGCTGGGCCTGTCCGGTGCCCTGCTCGACACCGGGCTCGCCTACCTGGGCGGGCGGCGCAGCGGCGACACCACCCTGCTGCGCCGCCAGATGGTGCAGGGTGCCGTCGCCGAGGCGCTGACCGGGCAGCTCGAGGTGCGGGCGTTCCTGACCGCGCACGAGCAGGGCCCGCCGCCGGCCGCGTTGGCCTACCTGCACCGGCGGCTCACCGAAACCGACCGGGTCCTGCTGCGCCTGCTGGGCGCGGCGGGGTACGTCCGCAGCGGTGCGGGCGAGGTCGCCGACGTCTCCGAGCTGCTCGCCGGGGCCTACACCCCGGAGGCCGCGGCGTGACGGCGACCGTGCTGGACGACCGCCTGGTGACCCTGCGGGACGCGGCCCGGCAGTGGGGTGCGGAGTTCCGCGCCGCGGGCGCCGGGCTCGACACCGACCCGGACCGCGTCGGCGAGCACCTGGACCTGGCCGGTGTCCGCTGCCTGGCCACCATGCTCGTCCCCGAGGAGTTCGGGGGCGCGGGCCTGCGCCTGGGGGAGCACCGCTTCCACGGCATGACGGCGATCGAGCGGGCGGTGGTGCTCGAAGAGCTCGCCCGGGGCGACGCCGGCCTGATGCTGGCCAGCCCGGGTGCGTCGATGTCCGGTGTGCTCGTCGACGTGCTGGCCGACCGGGAGCAGAAGGAGTGGTTCTACGGCCGGCTCCTCGAGCGGCCGACCTGGACGTTCTTCGCGCTCACCGAACCCGACCGGGGCTCCGACGCCACCGCGCTGGAGACGGCGCTCTCGGCACCGGACGGCGGCACGCACCGCCTCGACGGCCGCAAGAAGTACGTCGGGAACGCCGCCCGGGCCGCGCTCGGGGTCGTGTTCGCCCGCACCGGGCCGGGCCCGCTGGGCGTGACGGCGGTCCTGGTGGACACGGCGGACCCGGGCTTCCACGCCGAGCCGCTGGAGTCGCTGGGCCTGCGTGCCGCGCGGATCTGCGAGCTGACGCTGGACGGCGTCGAGGTGCCCGCCGAGCGCGTGCTCGGCCGGGACCGCTCGCCCGCCCGGCGGGGCATGTGGGCCTGCGTGCAGACGTTCAACCGGCTGCGGCCGGGGGTCGCCGCGATCGCGGTCGGCATCGCCGCGGCCGCCCACGACTACGTGCTGGCCGAGCGCGGCCCGCTCGACCGGGGCGGCCGCGACCGGCTCGAGGAGCTGGGCCGCCGCATCGAGGGCGTGCGTCACCTCGTGCAGCTGTCCGCGATCGAGGTCGACGCCGACGGCTCCCGCGGCCACCTCGCCTCGGCGGCCAAGGCCGAAGCGTGCCGGCTGGCCGAAGACGCCACGCTCGAAGCCTGCGGCTTCTTCGGGCCGCGGGCCCGCTGGGACCACCCGGCGCTGGACAAGCTGGTCCGGGACGCCCGCGGCGTCGAGTTCATGGAGGGCGCGGGAAACATCCAGAAGCTCACCGTCTTCCAGGGCCTGACCACGGGGAAGCTCGGCCGCACCGAGCCGTTTCCCGCCCACGCCGGGAAATCGCCGACCGGAGGTTCGTCGTGCGGGTGATCACGAGGCCGGAGGAGTTCGACGTCACGGACCTCTACGTCGACCTCGAACACATCGTGGGCCGGCGGGTGCTGATGAAGTGCGAAGGCTTCAACTTCGCGCGTTCGAGCAAGCTGAAGCCGGCGCTGGAGATGGTGACGCTGGCCGAGCGCGCGGGCGTGCTGCGGCCGGGCTCGACCATCGTCGAGACGTCGTCGGGCAACCTCGGCGTGGCGCTCAGCCTGGTCGCGGCCAGCCGCGGGTACCGGTTCGTCTGCGTCACCGACCCGCGCAGCACGCTGCTCACCCGGCAGCTGATGCAGAACCTCGGCACCGAGGTGCTGGTCGCCCCCGACCCGGCCGCCGGTCTGCGGCTCGTGCGCCGCCTGTGCGCGGAGAACGACGGCTACACCTGGCTGGACCAGTACGTCAACGCGGGCAACTGGATGGCCCACTTCCGGTCGACCGGCCCGGACATCCTGCGCACGGTGCCGGACCTCGACGTGCTCTTCGTCGGGGTGGGCTCGGCGGGCACCCTGACCGGCTGCGCCCGGTACCTGCGCCAGGTCCGGCCGCAGGTGCGGATCGTGGCCGTCGAGTGCGTCGGTCCCGGGCCGCGGGCCGCGCGGCGCAGCACGGCGGTGCGCACCAGCGTGCGGTTCCCGGTCATCGACATGTCCCTCGTGGACGATCTGGTGCGGGTCGACGAGGCGGCCGCGATCCGCGCGTGCCGCCGGCTCGCGCTGAGCGGGTTCCTGCTCGGCGGCGGCTCCGGCATGGTGCTGGCGGGCGCGCTCGGCTGGCTGGAGGACAACGACGCGGCCACGGCGGTGGTGATCTCGCCCGACCTCGGCGACCGCTACCTGGACACGATCTACCAGGACCAGTGGGTCAAGGACAACTACGGTCCCGAAGCGCTGCTCGACGGCGCCGAACACGAAACCCCGTACGCCAAAACACTCTTCGAGGTGCCCTGATGACCGCGGTCGACGCGTTCCTGCCCCTGTCCACCGCACAGACCGACGTCTGGTACGACGAACAGCTCTCCGGTGGCGGCCTCGCCTACGCGATGGCGGACTACCTGGACATCACCGGCCCGCTGGACGTCGAGGTGTTCCGGACCGCCCTGCGCGCGCTGGCCGACGAAGCCGAGTGCTTCCGGGCCCGGTTCGTCGAGGTCGAGGGTGAACCGCGGCAGCTCATCGAGCCGCTGGACGAGCTCCCGATCCGCTACCCGGACGTGTCCGGGGAGGCCGACCCGGAGGCCGCCGCGCTCGACTGGATGCACGAGGACATGCGTCACCCGTTCTCGTTGGCGGACTTCCCGCTGTTCCGCGGTGCCCTGATCAAGGTGGGGGCGCAGCGGCACTTCTGGTACCTCACCACCCACCACCTCATCGGCGACGGCTTCAGCGCCGCGATCTGCCACCGCCGGCTGGGCGAGCTCTACAACGCGCTGCTGAACGGGGAAGACCCCGGGCGCAGCGCCCTGCCGCCGTTCCGGCTGCTGCTCGACGCCGACCTCGCCTACCAGGACTCCCCGCACCGGCTGCGGGACAAGGAGTTCTGGGGACGGCACTTCGACACCACCCCCGACCTGGTCAGCCTGTCCGGCAAGGAACCCGCCCCGGCCCGCGGGTTCCTGCGGCGCACCATGGTGCTGCCGCCGGAGACGGCGAAGGCCGTGCGCGAGGCGGCCGCGGGCGCGAAGGTGACGCTGCCGACGTTCTTCATCGCCGCGATGGCGGCCTACACGCAACGGCTTTCGGGCATCAAGGACCTGCTGCTGACCGTCCCGGTCGCGGCGCGCGCGGGCGTCCGCTCGCGGGCGACCCCGGGCATGGTCGCGAACTACCTGCCGCTGCGGATGCTCGTCGAGCCGCAGACGTCGATCGCGCAGCTGCTGGCCCAGGCCTCGAGCGAGCTCGCCGCGACCCTGAAGCACCAGCGCTACCACGTCAACCAGATCCGCCGGGACATCGGCGTGCGCAGCGACGAGCGGCGCCCGTTCGGCGGCCCGTTCGTCAACGTGCTGCCGCCCGAGCCGGGGCTGCGGCTCGGCGAGTGCCACACGCGCGTGATGAACCTGTCGACCGGGATCACCAACGACCTTTCGCTGACCGTCCTCGACGTCACCGAGGACATCATCGAGATCCACCTCAACGGCAACCCCGACCTCTACGACGCCGACGGCGTCACCGCGCACCTCGAGCGGCTCGCCGGGTTCGTCGGCCGCCTCGCCGAGGCCGACGCGTCGGCGGTGCTGGGCTCGGTCGACGTCGTGTCGGCCGACGAGCTCGGTGAGCTGCTCGCCGCCGGCGTCGGTGCCACCGGTCCGGTGGGTGCCGACGTGGTGACACGGGTGCGTGACATCGCGCTCGCTTCGCCGGCCGCGCCGGCGGTGGCCGACGGCGGGGACTGGGTTTCCTACGGCGCGCTGGCGGGCCGGGCGAGCGCGCTGTCCCGCCGGCTGACCGGCGGTGGCCTGATCGGTGTGCTGGCCGAGCCCGGCGCCGGGTTCGTGACGGCCGTGCTCGGCGTGCTGTGGTCGGGCGCCGCCTACGTGCCGCTGGACGCCGGGATGCCGGTGGCCCGCCTGGCCGGGCTGCTCGCCGACGCGGGCGCGAACGCCGTGGTGGTGGGCCCCGGGTTCGAGGACCTGGCCGCCGAGATCGCCGGTGGTGACACCGGGATCGTGGTTCTGGACGACGCCGAGGACTCCGAGTGGGCGCCGGTTCCCGGCGGCGATGCGGGTCTGGATCTGGGGTACGTGATTTTCACGTCGGGTTCGACGGGTCGTCCGAAGGGTGCGATGGTGCACCGTCGGGGGATGGTGAACCACCTGCTGGCGAAGGTGGAGGACTTGGGCTTGGCGTCGTCGGACGTGGTGGTGCAGAACGCGCCGGTGACGTTCGATGTTTCGGTGTGGCAGATGCTGGCGCCGTTGCTGGTCGGTGGCCGGGTGCGGGTGGTTTCCCGTTCGGTCGCGGCGGATCCGGACGCGTTGTTCGGCCTGATCCGTTCCGAGGGTGTCTCGGTGCTGGAGGTCGTGCCGTCGCTGTTGCGGGCGGCGCTGGATTCCTGGGACCTGGCCGAACAGCAGCCGGACCTGGCGGGACTGCGCTGGCTGGTCGTGACCGGTGAAGCGCTGCCGCCGGACCTGTGCACGCGCTGGTCCGCGCGGTTCCCCGAGGTGCCGCTGGTGAACGCCTACGGCCCGACCGAGTGCTCGGACGACGTCACGCACGCGGTGATCCGATCCGGTGTCGACGTGGTCCCGATCGGCCATGCCGTGCGGAACTCGCGGCTGTACGTGCTGGGTGACGAGCTGCGTCCGGTGCCCGCGGGGGCGATCGGCGAGCTGTTCGTCGGCGGCCTGGTCGTGGGCCGCGGTTACGTGGGCGACCCGGCGCGGACGGCCGCGGTGTTCGTGGCGGATCCGTTCGGTGGCGCCGGAACGCGGATGTACCGCACCGGCGACCGGGTCCGGATGCGTCCCGACGGGCAGCTGGAGTTCGTGGAACGCCGTGACTTCCAGGTCAAGATCCGCGGTCACCGCATCGAGCTCGGCGAGATCGAAAGCGTGCTGCGATCCGTGCCCGGCGTCCTGGACGCCGTCGTGCGGGTGCTCACCGACGCCGACGGCGGCAAACGCCTCGCCGGCTACCTCGTCGGCGTCGACGCCGACGAGCCGATCGACGCCGGTGCCGTGCGCAGCACCGCCCAGCAGCTGCTGCCGGACTACATGGTGCCCTCGGCGCTGGTCGTGCTCGACGAGCTGCCCCTCACCGAGCACGGCAAGGTCGACCGTGCGGCGCTGCCCGCCCCGGACTTCCGGGCCGAGGTCGTCGGACGCCGTCCCCGCAACACCGTCGAAACGGTCGTCTGCGACATCCTCGCCGAGGTGCTTTCGGTGCCGCGGGTGTACATCGACGACAACTTCTTCGCCCTCGGCGGCGACAGCATCAGCGCGATCCAGGTCGCCGGCCGGGCCCGCACGGCGGGCATCGAACTCACCCCGCGGGACATCCTCGAGCGCCGGACCCCGGCCGCGATCGCCGAGCAGGTCTCCGTTCGCGAGCCGGGCGCCGAAGCCGTCGCCGTGGCCGACGGGCCGCTGGTCGAGCTGACCGGCGAGGAGCTGCGGGAGCTGGTGCCCGAGGGCGGCCGCATCGAGGACGCCTGGCCGCTTTCCGCGCTGCAGCAGGGTTTGCTGTTCCACTCCGAGTTCGACCCGGACGGCGTCGACGTCTACACCGTGCAGGCCACCGCGGACCTCGACGGCCCGCTCGACGTCGAAGCACTGCGCCAAGCGTGCGCCGCGCTGCTGCGCCGGTACGCGACCCTGCGCGCGTACTTCCGGCACCGCCGCGGCGGCGACGCCGTGCAGCTGATCGCCGCCGAGGTCGGCCTGCCCTGGACCGAGCTCGACGTCTCCACGCTGCCCGAGGCCGAGCGCGAGGAGCGGCTGGGCCGGCTGGCGGCCGAGGACCGGGAACGCCGGTTCGACCTCGCACACCCGCCGCTGGTCCGGTTCACCCTGGTCAAGGTCGCGGCCGGGCGGCACCGCTTCCTGTGGACCGCCCACCACATCGCCACCGACGGCTGGTCGGTGCCGATCCTCATCCGCGAGCTGGCCGCGCTGTACGCGCAGGGCCCGGCGGCCGCGCTGCCGGAGGTGGCGCCGTTCCGGAACTACCTCGCCTGGCTCGGCCGCCAGGACGAGCGGGAAGCCCGCCAGGCGTGGCGCGAAGTCCTCGACGGCCTCACCGAGCCCACGAAGGTGGCCCCCGAGGTCGACGGCCACCTGAAGGCGGTGCCGGAGTCGGCCGAGGTGGTGCTGTCCCGCGACGAGACCGCCGAGCTGGTGGCCTGGGCCCGCGGGCACGAGCTCACGCTGAACACCGTCGTGCAGGCCTGCTGGGCGATCCTGATCGGCAGGCTCACCGGGCGGCGGGACGTCGTGTTCGGCTCGGTCACCTCCGGGCGCCCGGCCGAGCTGCCCGGCGTGGAGACCATGGTCGGGATGTTCATCAACACGGTGCCGGTCCGGGCCGATCTCGACCCGGCGGGCACCCTGGACGAGCTGCTGGTCCGCCTGCGCGACCAGCAGGCCCGGATGTCGGCCTACCAGCACGTCGGGCTCGCCGAGGTGCAGAACGACGTCCCCGGCCTGGCCGGCACCGGTGAGCTGTTCGACACCGCCATCGTCTTCGAGAACGTGCCGGCCGACGGCGAGCGGACCGAGGTCGTGCTGGGCGGCGACGTCCGCGTGCTCGACGCGGTCACCGAGGACTCCCGGCACTACCCGCTCAGCCTGGTCGTGAACCCCGGCCCCGAACTGGCCTTCCGCTTCGACTACGCGCCCGAGGCGTTCGACGCGGGGCGGGCCGCCCGGATCACCGGGATGTTCCGGCACCTGCTCGGCACCGCCATCGCCGATTCTTCGGTGGCGCTCGGTGCGATCGACGTGGTGCCGCGGGAGGAACTCGAGCGGGGCGCCGGCGCCACCGGTCCGGTGGGTGCCGACGTGGTGGCGCGGGTGCGCGAATTCGCGCGGTCCGCCCCGGAAGCGCCCGCGGTGTCCGACGGTGACGGGTGGGTGAGCTACGCGTCGCTGGCCGGCCGCGCGAGTGCGTTGTCCCGCCGGTTGGGTGGGGGCGTGGTCGGGATCCTGGCCGACCCCGGGGCCGGGTTCGTGACGGCCGTGCTGGGCGTGTTGTGGTCCGGGTCGGCGTACGTGCCCCTGGACCCGACGCTGCCGGTGGCCCGGCTGGCCGGGCTGCTGGTGGATTCCGGCGCCGCGTCCGTCGTGGTGGGTGCCGGCTTCGCGGACCTGGCGGCCGAGATCGCCGGCGGCGGCACCGAGATCGTGGTCCTGGACGACGCCGAAGACTCCGAGTGGGCGCCCGTCGCGGCCGGTGACGCCGGTCTGGACCTCGGGTACGTGATTTTCACGTCGGGTTCGACGGGCCGTCCGAAGGGTGCGATGGTGCACCGTCGGGGGATGGTGAACCACCTGCTGGCGAAGGTGGAGGACTTGGGCTTGGCGTCGTCGGACGTGGTGGTGCAGAACGCGCCGGTGACGTTCGATGTTTCGGTGTGGCAGATGCTGGCGCCGTTGCTGGTCGGTGGCCGGGTGCGGGTGGTTTCCCGTTCGGTCGCGGCGGATCCGGACGCGTTGTTCGGCCTGATCCGTTCCGAGGGTGTTTCGGTGCTGGAGGTCGTGCCGTCGCTGTTGCGGGCGGCCTTGGATTCCTGGGACCTGGCCGAGCAGCCCGACGTTTCGGGGTTGCGCTGGCTCGTGGTGACGGGGGAGGCGCTGCCGCCGGACCTGTGCGCGCGGTGGTTCGCCCGGTTCCCGGACGTGCCGTTGGTGAACGCCTACGGCCCGACCGAGTGCTCGGACGACGTGACGCACGCGGTGATCCGGTCGGGTGTCGACGTGGTGCCGATCGGCCGTGCGGTGCGGAATTCCCGGCTCTACGTGCTGGGTGACGAGCTGCGTCCGGTGCCCGCGGGGGCGATCGGCGAGCTGTTCGTCGGTGGCCTGGTGGTCGGCCGCGGCTATGTGGGCGATCCGGCGCGGACGTCGGCGGTGTTCGTCGCCGATCCCTTCGGCGAGCCGGGAACGCGGATGTACCGCACCGGCGACCGGGTCCGGATGCGCCCGGACGGGCAGCTGGAGTTCGTGGAACGCAGGGACTTCCAGGTCAAGATCCGCGGTCACCGCATCGAGCTCGGCGAGATCGAAGCCGGCCTCGCCGCGCACGCGGGTGTCGGGGAGGCGGTCGTCACCGTGCACGGCACCGGCAACGACCGGCGGCTCGTCGCCTACGTCACCGGCACCGCCACCGCCGACGAACTGCGTGAACACCTGACCGCGCAGCTGCCGGCGTACATGGTCCCGGGTGCCTACGTCGTCCTCGACCGCTTCCCGCTGACCGCGCACGGCAAGATCGACCGCAAGGCGCTGCCCGCGCCGGACCAGCAGGGCGGCGTCGCCGCCCGCGGGCCGCGCACCCCGGTCGAAGCGACGTTGTGCGAGATCTGGGCCGACGTCCTCGGCGTCCCGGAGGTCGGCATCGACGACGACTTCTTCGTCATCGGCGGGCACTCCCTGCTGGCGAACTCGGTCGTGAGCCGGGTCCGGTCCGCGCTGGCCGCCGAACTGTCCATTCGCGACCTGTTCGAGGCGCGGACGGTCAGCCGGCTCGCCGGGCGGCTCGTCTCCGCGGGCCAGGCGGGCGCCGGGTTCCGGAAGCTCGACCGGCCGGAGCGGATCCCGCTGTCCCACGCGCAGACCCGGATGTGGTTCCTGAACCGGCTGGAAAGCGCCGGGTACAACATCCCGCTGGCCGTCCGGCTCGGCGGCGCGCTGGACCCGGTGGCCCTGGCGGCCGCGCTCGGCGACGTCGTCGAGCGGCACGAGATCCTGCGGACCGTCTTCCCGGACGTCGACGGGGTCCCGTACCAGCGGATTCTGCCGCCTGCCCCGGATTCGCCGCTCGCCACCGCGACGGTCGCCGAGGACGAGCTCACCGCGGCCCTCACCGAAGCCGCCGCCCGCGCGTTCGACCTCGCCACCGACCGCCCGCTGCGGGCCACCCTCTACCGCGCCGGCGACGAGCACGTGCTGCTGCTCGTCCTCCACCACATCGCGGGCGACGGCTGGTCGGTGGACGTCCTGGCGCGCGACCTGGCGACGGCCTACGACGCCCGGGCGCGGGGTGCCGCGCCCGGCTGGGCGGAGCTGCCCGCGCAGTACGCCGACTACGCGGTCTGGCAGCGCGAACTGCTCGACGACCGCCAGGCGGTGGACCGGCCGTGGCAGTACTGGCGCGACGCGCTCGACGGCCTTCCCGAAGAACTGCGGCTGCCCGCGGACTTCCCGCGCCGGGCCGCGACCGCCTTCCGCGGCGGCTCGGTCGGCTTCGAGGTTCCGCCGTCCGTCCACAAGGCACTGACGGCGCTGGCCCGCCGGTCCGGCGCGAGCGTCTTCATGGTGCTCCAGGCGGCGGTGGCCGCGCTGCTGACCAAGCACGGCGCGGGCACGGACATCCCGCTGGGCAGCCTCGTCGCGGGCCGGTCGGAGGAGGTGACGAACGACCTGGTCGGGTTCTTCGTGAACACGCTGGTGCTGCGCACCGACACCGGCCGCAACCCGACGTTCGCCGAGCTGGTCGGCCGGGTGCGCGACACCGACCTCGAGGCGTACGCGCACCAGGACCTGCCGTTCGAGCTCCTGCTGGAGCTGGCCCGCCCGGCGCGGTCGCTGGCGCGGCAGCCGCTGTTCCAGGTGATGCTGTCGTACTACGAAGTCCCGGACCCGCGCTTCACGATCGGCGACCTGTCGGTGCGGCCGGAGATCCTCCCGGCGACCGGCGCGAAGTTCAAGTTCGACCTGACGTTCCAGCTGGGCGAGCGGCCGGGGGAGGGGGGCTTGGAGGGCAGCATCGAGTACTGCGCGGACCTGTTCACCCCGGAGACGGCGGAGCTGCTCGCCACCCGGCTGGGCCGGTTGCTGTCGGTGGTCGCGGAAGACCCGGAACTGCCGTTGAGCGGAATCGAGCTGGCACCGGGCGAGGCGGCGGTGTCCGTGGCCCGGACCGCGGAGCCGGCGGAGCTGCCGGAGCTGCCGGAGCTGTCAACCGGCCGCGGACCGGCCCTGATCTGGGACGGCGGCCGGCTCAGCCACGCCCAGCTGCGCCGCAAGGTGACCGCGGAGGCCCGCAAGCTGAAGGCGCGCGGGGCCGGTCCGGAGTGGACGGTCTCGATCGCGACGGCCGCACCGGCGGACCGCGTGGTCCAGGTCCTGGCGGCACTCGAAGCGGGAGCCGCGTACCGGCTGGCCGGCCCCGCCACGCAGCCGGAGGTGACTGTCGTCGAAGGCGACGCCACCGCCGGACCGGTGTCTCCCGCGCACGCGGCCGCCCACCTGCCCGACGGCACGGTGCTCTCCCGCCGCGCGCTTGCCGAAACCGTTGCCGCCCTTCGCGGTTCCATTCCCGACGGCAGCCGGGTGATCGTCCCCGACCTGCCCGAGGCGACCACCGCCACCCTCGCCGCGCTGGCGGCCGGCGGCTCGGTGCACCTCGTCGAATCCGAAACCGGTGATGCCGCCGCACTGGCCCGGCTCCTCGAAGGCGAGCTGCCCGCCGTCCTCCTCGCCACCTCCCACCAGGTCCGGGCGCTCGTGGCCGGCCACGAACCGGCACTGGCCGGCGTGCGGCTGATCGTCACCGGCGAACCCCTCGCCACCCCGCTCACCGAGCGGCTCCACCGCGCCGGCGCCGAAGTCCACACCCACTACCGGACCCTCACCGGCCCGGCCGAACCCGGCACCCTGCCCCACCCCGCCCGTGCGTACGTCCTCGACGAAACCCTCCGGCCCGTCCCGCCGGGCGCACACGGCGAGCTCTGGCTCGCCGGACCGGCCCTCGCCCGCGGCTACGCGGGACAACCCGGCCGCACCGCCGCGCATTTCGTCGCCGACCCCTTCACCCCGGGCGCCCGCATGGTCCGCACCGGCGACGTGGTCCGCCGCCGGCTCGACGGGCGCCTGGAGCCGGCGGCCGGAGCCGTGCGGGTCCGCGGGTTCGCCGTCCGGCCCGTCGAGGTCGAGGCCGCGCTGCTGCGGCACCCCGGCGTCACCGCGGCCGAGGTCGTGGTCCGCGACGACCAGCTCGTCGCCTGTGTCGTCGGCCGCGGTGAGGACCTGCGTGACCACCTCGCCCGGGAACTGCCGGACTTCGCGGTCCCGTCGGCGATCGTCGAACTCGAGGCCATCCCGCTGACGGCGGACGGCGGCCTCGACCACGCGAAGCTGCCCGCACCCGAACGGAAGACCGGCACCCCGGCCGAGGAGGTCCTGCGGCTGGCGTTCGCCGAGGCGCTCGACCTGCCCGAGGTCGACGCCGACGCGGACTTCTTCGCACTGGGCGGCAACAGCCTGCTGTCCGTCCGGCTGGTCGCGCTGGCCCGCAACGCCGGCCTGCGGCTCACCGTCGCGGACGTCCTCACGCACGGGACGGTCGAGCGCCTGGCCGCCGTGGCCGGCACCGGCGGCGGCGGCGGCGACGTGCTCGACCCGTTCGCCCCGGTGCTGCCGATCCGGCCCGACGGCGACCGGGCGCCGCTGTTCTGCGTGCACGCGGGACTCGGCCTGAGCCTGCCCTACCTCGGGCTCGTCCAGTACCTCGACCCCGGCCGCCCGATGTACGGGCTGCAGTCGCCGAACATCGGCTCGGGCGGCGAGCTGCCGGTCAGCGTCGAGGACGTCGCCGAGGAGTACGCCGCCCGGATCCGCGCGATCCAGCCGTCGGGCCCGTACCACCTGCTCGGCTGGTCGTTCGGCGGGCTGCTGGCGCACGAAATCGCCGTGCAGCTGCAGGAAGCGGGCGAGCGGGTGGAAACGCTGTGCGTGCTGGACAGCTTCCCGGTCGAGGCCGCTGGCCAGGCCCCGCCCACCCGGCAGGAGCTGCTCGTCAGCTTCCTCGAACACCTCGGTCACGACGCCGACGAGGACGCCGAGCTGTCCCCGGCCGCCGTCATCGACGTCCTGCGCCGCGGCGGGTCACGGCTGGCCGGGATCGGCGAGGAGCGGATGACCCGCGTGCTCGACGTGATGAGCAACAACGGTGAGCTCGCCGTCCGGTACGAGCCCGCCCGCTTCTCGGGCCGGCTGCTGCTGTTCCTGGCGGCCGAGGGGCGCTCCGAAGCCGACCTCGCCGAGCGGCCCGGCCGCTGGGCACCGTACGTCGACGGCGCGGTCGAACCGCACCGCATCGGCTGCGGGCACGAATTCATGATGCACCCGCAAGCCCAGGCCGCCATCGGCCGGATCGTCGCCGCCGCTCTGGACGGCTCTTCCGAGGAGGACGAATGACTGTGATTGCCCCGGCGCGGACCGGGCGGGTTTCCGACGCCGTGGTGGAGGTGCTGGCGCTCGCCGGGCGCCGGCTCACCCACCTGCGCAACGTGCCCGCCCGTCTGCTCGCGGTCACGCTGAACCCGCTGATCACCATGCTGGCGATCGGGTACGTGTTCAAGGACGCGGTGATCGTGCCGGGCAGCGGCAGCTACCCGGAGTTCCTGTTCCCCGCCGCGCTGATGCAGGTCGGCCTGGCCGGCATCGCGCCCACCGCGATCGCCGTGGCCACCGACCTCAACGGCGGCCTGACCGACCGGTTCCGCTCGCTGCCGATCGTCCGGCCCGCCGTCCTGATCGGACACTCGCTCGGCGACTTCGTGGTCGGCCTGATCGCCCTCGCCATCACGGTGGCCTCCGGCCTGCTGGTCGGCGGCCGGGTGCACACCGGGTTCCTGCCGCTGCTGGGCGGGCTCGCCCTGCTCGTCGTGTTCCTCTACGCGATGATCTGGGTCGGCATCCTGCTCGGCCTGTCCCTGCGCAACCCCGAGGCGATCGACGGCATCGGCGCGGTGGCGACGCTCGGCCTTTCGTTCCTCTCCAACGCCTTCATGTCGACCGACCGCCTTCCGGCGTGGCTGCGGCCGGTGGCGGAGTGGAACCCGGTCAGCTCGGTGACCACGGCGGTCCGCCGGATGTGGGGCACGCCGGTCGACGAGACCGGCTTCCCGGCCCAGCACCCCGGCGTGGTCGTGGCGATCACCCTCGTCCTCACGCTGGCGCTGACCGGCTTCCTGAGCTTCCGCAAGTACCGCACCATCGCGTAGTCAGGTGGCGGTCAGCGCGCCGTCAGCCCCGCCGAACACCATGACACAAGCCGCCCCGAGACACACGGAGATGTGAAGTGACGAGTCCATTCGACGACGAGAACGGCCGGTTCCTCGTCCTGGTCAACGCCGAGGAAGAACGCAGCATCTGGCCGGTGTTCGCCGCGGTGCCGCCGGGGTGGGACATCGCACTCGGCGAGAGTTCCCGCGCCGACGCGATCGCCCACGTCGAGGCGACCTGGACGGACCTGCGCCCGAAGAGCCTGCGGGACGCCGTCTGATGGCGAGCGACGCGCTCGACCGCGAAGCGGCCATCGAAGTCACCGGGCTGCGCAAGGGGTTCGGCGACCACCAGGCGCTGGGCGGCGTCGACCTGCGGGTGCCCGCGGGCTCGGTGCTGGGCCTGCTCGGCCCCAACGGCGCCGGCAAGACCACCACGGTCCGGATCCTCGCGACGCTGCTGCGCCCGGACGGCGGCACCGCCCGGGTCGCCGGGTTCGACGTGGCCACGCAGGCGAAGGAGGTGCAGCGCCGGATCGGCCTGGTCGGCCAGTACGCCGCGGTCGACGAGCTGCTCACCGGGCGCCAGAACCTCCAGCTGCTCGGCACGCTGCTGCACCTCGGCCGCCGCGGCGCCCGCGAGCGGGCCACCGAGCTGCTGGAGAGGTTCGACCTGACCGACGCGGCCGACCGCGCGGTCGGCACGTACTCGGGCGGCATGCGGCGGCGGCTGGACCTGGCGACCTGCCTGATCGGCCGCCCGTCGGTGCTGTTCCTCGACGAGCCGACGACCGGCCTCGACCCGGCGAGCCGCAGCACGCTGTGGGGGATCGTGCGCGGCCTGGTCGACGAGGGTGTCACGGTCCTGCTCACCACGCAGTACCTCGAGGAGGCGGACTACCTCGCCGACCACATCGTGGTGATCGACCACGGCCGCGTGATCGCCGAGGGAACGGCGGACGAGCTGAAGCGCAAGATCGGCGCGGAGCGGCTCGAGGTCGCCGTCACCGAGCAGAAGTGGCTCCAGCCCGCGGTTTCGGCGCTGTCCGGTGTTTCGGGTTCGCCGGTGACCGTCGACGAACGCAAGCGGAGCATCTCGGTCGAGCTGGCCGACACCGCCGGGGGTGTCGCGGCCGCGGCCGCCGCCCTGCGCGACGCCGGCGTGGAGTACACGGACTTCGCCCTGCGACGCCCGACGCTCGACGAAGTGTTCCTCGACCTCACCGGGCGCCCTTCGGGCACCTGACCCGCCCCGGACCGGAAGTGGTTGCCGCTGCCGGACTTCCGGCAGCGGCTTCGCGCGAGCGCGAGCCGGAACCGGCGGGCCGGGGACCGGAAACTCGTGTCAGCCGGCGTTCTTCGGGCCCCTGACCCGCCACCAGTTCGTCCGGCCTCCGAGCACCGCCAGGCGCGGGAGCAGGAGGAACCGGACGATCAGGGTGTCGGCGACCAGGACCACCGCGGTCGCCAGGGCGAACTCGCGGACGTCCCCGCTTTCCGTCAGGCCCCAGACCAGCCACATCGCCACCGTCACCAGCAGCGCGCCGCCGGATGCCGACCAGGCCCGGCGGCACGCGTGTGCCACCGTGTTGCGGCGGGACATGCCGGCCAGGGTTTCGCTCCGCAGCCGGTGCAGCAGGTAGACCTGCAGGTGGTTGGCCGGCACGAGCAGCACGACCACCAGCACCATCGGCGCCCAGCCGGGCAGCGGGTCGGCGAGCAGGGCCAGCATGCCCAGCCCGGCGAGCACGGCGAGGCCGTTCAGCAGGAACGTCGCCAGCGCCACCACCGGCCGCCGGTAGGCGACGAGCGTGGCCAGGCCGAGCACCACCAGCAGCGTCGTCACCCCGCCGACGTCGAGGTCGGCGGCCAAGGGACGGCAGCCGGGGCAGCCGGGGGCGAACACGCGCAACGCCCCGTAGACCGCGGCGGCGCCGAGGGTGAGCACGCCGGCCGCGACCGCCGTGGTCCGGGTGAACCGGGGCAGGTCGCCGACCTTCAGCCGCGCGGGCGGCTGCGGCGGGAGCTCCTTCGACGAGGTGAGCACGCGATCGTTGAGAGCGGGCAGCAGGCTCAGCGTGGCGACCGTCGCCACCAGCACCGCGACGAGCACCGCGGTGGCCAGCGGCAGCAGCTCCGCCGCGCCGGCGACGGCCACCGCGGCCAGTGCCGCGGCCACCCCGCTGCCGGAGACGAGGGCGGCGTTGCCCGCCGTGCCGGCGACGATCCGCGCGGCCCGCGTCGCGTCGTTGCCGCCGGCCAGTGCCTCCCGCCGCCGGCAGAAGGCGAACAGCAGGTGCTGGACCGAAACCGTGATGACGACCAGCAACGCGGCGTCGCCGGTGCGCGGTGACATCGTGACCGACTCGGAGACGGTGTCGAGCATCGCCGCCGACGCCGCGGTGACGACGCTGATGAACAGCGCGGACACGAGCAGCAGCAGCCGGGAGAACGGCACGCTCATCAGCACCGCGACGGGCGCGGCCACCACCGGCCACCAGTTCGCCGCCACGTCGGGGTCGGAGAGCGAACCGTCGCCCAGCCGGTGCCCGCCGGTGAGACCCGGCAGCTGCGCCAGTGCCACGAAAACCAGCCAGAGGCCGATGACCACCCCGGCGTGGCCGGCGGACCAGCAGGACGCGCGGACGGCCAGTGAAGGCTTCACGATCGTCCCCCTAGACCCGATCGGCGTGGCGCGCTCCCGGTCGGTTTCCCCCCGCGCCTGTGTTCGAGTCTAGTGAACCGTGACCGTTCGTTCACGGGGTGTGAGTCCCGGATCCGCGGTGGTGCTAGGCCGTGTGTGGTGGATCACAGCGCACCGACCCGGCGAGCCCTCACGTCTTCCTCGAGCAGCTCCTCGCCGTAGAGGTCGGCCACCCACTGGTCGTGGTAGACGGTGTCGAGGTAGCGGTCGCCGAGGTCGGGCGCGATCGCGACGGCCGTGCCGACGTCGTCGTGCCGCGCCAGCCAGCTCAGCGCGCCGCTCACGACGGTCCCGGTGGAGCCGCCGAAGCAGAACCCCTCCCTGGTGAGGGCCCGGCAGGTGCGCACGGTGTCGGCTTCTTCCACGTGGAGGACGTCGTCGACGTAGGAGGTGTCGAGCATCGGCGGCCGGATCCCGGTGCCCAGCCCGGGGATCATCCGGCGGGCAGGCGGCGTGCCGAAGGTGACCGAACCGACCGTGTCGATCGCGACCACGCGGGTGCCCGGCCGGTGTTCGCGCAGGTACCGGGCGCACCCCATGAGCGTTCCGGTGGTGCCCGCCCCGATGAAGACGACGTCCGCGTCGGGGAAGGCGCCGGCGATCTGCGGGCCGGTGGTCTCGTAGTGGGCACGCCAGTTCCCGGCGTTTTCGTACTGGTTGAGCCAGACGTGGCCGTGCTCGGCGCACAGCCGCCGCACCAGCTCGATGCGCGCGCCCAGCAGGCCGTGCTCCGGGTGCGGCTCGGTGACGATGCGGACCTCGGCGCCGAGCGTCTCCATCAGCTGCCGGGCCCCGAGCGTGCACCGCGAGTCGGTGACGCAGACGAACCGGTAGCCGGAGCTGGCGGCGACGAGGCTCAGCGCGACGCCGAGGTTGCCGGACGAGCTCTCCACGAGCGTCGAGCCGGGCCGCAGGTCGCCGCGGCGCTCGGCCGCGGCGACCATCGAGCGGGCGGCCTTGATCTTGATCGACCCGGCGAAGTTGAAGCCTTCGCACTTGAGGTACAGCGGCCGGCCCGCGAACCGGCGCAGGTCGACGAACAGGTCGTCGGTGTTGAAGTCCTGAGGGGCGGTGATTATCGGCACGCGAAGCTCCCGCTCACCGCTTGCCGTACCGGTCGAGTTCGAAGAAGAACTCCGGCACGGTCCGCAGGTCGCCCGCCGCGTGCAGCTGGTCGTAGACGTGCTTGCCGACGGCGAGGTCGAGCACCCCGAGCCCGAACGGCGAGAAGACCAGCGGCCGGTCCTTCGGCAGCGACGCCTTCCCGGTCATCACGTCGTACAGCGTCCCGGACAGGAAGTCCCGGTCGCCGGTCCGCTGCTCGGCCAGGTGCACCGAAGTGTTCGCCTTCAGGCAGTGCTCGACGTCGTCGACGACGTTGGTCGAGGCCAGGATCACCTCGGGCGAGAGGTCGCGCAGCGAGACGTGCAGCACCAGCGGGTTGTGGTCGAACCACGCCGGGTCGTGGACGTGCGGCTCCCCGGCGACGGTCGCGAACACGACCAGGTCGCTCGCGCGGATCAGGTCCTCGGCGGACTCGTGCACGGTGACCGACGGCTGCCCGGCCGCGCTCAGGTAGCCGCGGAACCCTTCGGCGTGCGCGGTGCTCAGGTCGAACACACCGACGTCGTCGAAGTCCCAGCCCCCGGCGGCCAGGTAGGTGTGGATGTACCGGGCGATCAGGCCGGTGCCGACGATGCCGAGCCGGGCGGGCCGGGCGCGGTCGCGGGTCAGCCAGTCGGCGGCGAGCGCGGCCGACGCGGCGGTCCGGGTGGCGCTGATGATGGAGCTTTCCAGGCAGGCCAGCGGATAACCGGTCCGCCGGTCGTTGAGGACGAGGATCGCCGAGGCCCGCGGCAACCCGCTCGCCACGTTCTCCGGGAAGCTCGAGATCCACTTCAGCCCGTCGACCGCGATGTCCCCGCCGACCGACGCCGGCAGCGCGATGATCCGCGAGGACGGCCGGTCCGGGAACCGCAGGAAGTACGACGGCGGGTTGACCGTGTCGCCGTCGCCGTGGAGGCGGTAGGCCGACTCGATCAGGTCGATGACGAGCTTCTCCTGTCCACTGAGGACGTCGTTGACCTGCGTCCCGGAGATCACGGCGAACTCCGGGACGGACGTGCTGCTGCTCATGCTGGCGGTCTCCTGAGACTGGTGGTCATTCGGCGGTGAGGGTGGCGAGGCGGTCGGTGATCCGGCGGTCCAGCTCGTCGAGCGTCTCCGCCGACGGGCCGATGAGCACGCCGTAGAGGCGGCCGGCGAACGCTTCGCCCGCGGCGGCGACCCCGGCACCCGCGTTGACCGTCGCGAAGTTGTTGACGAGCAGCCCGCTCCCGGACCCGGCGAACAGCAGATCCCCGAGCGCCGGCCGCAGCCGCGCGAAGGGCAGGGGAGCGGCCAGGCGCACCGGGTAGTGCCGCGCCATCGCGACCGCGCCCTCGGGCACGAACCGCTCCTGCAGCGGCACCTGGTAGGTCGACATGTTGTTGCGGGCGTTGATCTCCAGCACCGGGAAGATCCCGCCGTCCGGCTCGACCAGCGCGTCGACGCCGACGACGCCGTAGTAGCCGTCCTGCGCGAGCCGGGCGCCGAGCGCGTCCGCCGCGTGCCGGATCACGGCGTGCTGGGTCCGGTCGAGGCGCGGCGGCATCCGGTGTCCCTTGTGGACGCCGTTTTCGGTGATCGCCTCCTTGACGAAGTCGAACCGCACCGAGCCGTCCCGGCCCACGGTGAACTGGTAGTTCAGGTCGGCGCGCTTCTCGACCCAGGTCTCGGTCACCAGCGCGATCCGGTCGCGGCCCGCCTTCTCCGCGGACCGTTCGATCATCCGCTGCAGGCGCAGCAGCCGCTGCTCGCTGGTCACGACGGCGATGCCCTTCCCCGACACGCCGAACGCCTCCTTCACCACGACCGTGCCGCCCTCGACGAGCACCTTGGCCGCCTCCGGCACGGCTTCGGCCAGCTGTTCGGGTGTGTCGCAGACCCAGCCGGGCGGCTGCCGCAGGCCGAGCTCGTCGGCCAGCTGCCTGCTGTAGACCTTGCTGTTGACGGCCTTGCACAGCGCGGCGGGCGGGGTGGCGAGCGGCACGCCCGTGCGGGCCGCCAGCTCCTCCTCGACGGCCGAAGCGCCGTGCGGCAGCAGGTGCGCGCCGTCGGTGGCCAGCTCGGTGAGCGCCGCGACGAGCGCGGGATCGGCCAGGGCGTCCTGGCTGACGTTGCGCGCCGGGTCCGGCGTCGCGACGACGTGGACCTCCGGTAGCTCGAAGCCGAGGTCGAGCAGGTAGCGGTGGTAGTCCGGGTCGGGCGCGTGCTTCAGCACGACGTGGTCGCCCTTGCCGCCCAGCAGCAGCGCGAACTCGTCCATGCTGTTGACCACCGCGGTGCTGCCCGCCGCGGACACCCGCGGCAGGCCGAGCTCGTCGGCCGCCCACAGCTGTTCGACTTCGAAGTTGCCGAGGAAGACGAACGGGTGTTCGGCCGAGCCGAGCGCCGCGGTCTTCAGCCGCGCGATGAAGTTCGGGCTATCGGTGTCCACTGTGGATCTCCCCCTCAGACGACCAGGCCGCCGTCGATCTCGAATACGCTTCCGGTGATGTAGGCGGCGCGGTCGGACGCCAGGTAGGCCACCAGGTCGGCGACCTCTCCGGCGGTGCCGAACCGGCCCAGCGGGATGGCCGCGCGCAGCTTCTCGCGCGCCTTGTCCGTCATCTGGGCGGTCATGTCGGTCTCGATCAGGCCGGGCGCGACGGCGTTGACCCGGATGCCGAACCGGCCGACCTCCTTGGCCAGCGCCTTGGCGAAGCCGATCACGCCACTCTTGGACGCCGAGTAGTTGACCTGCGTCGGGTTGCCGTACACCCCGGACACCGAGGACAGCGTGACGACGCTGCCCCGGCGCTGCTTGAGCATGAGGAACACGGCGGGCTGGCACACGTTGTAGACGCCGTCGAGGTTGGTCCGCAGCACGTCCGTCCAGCGGTCCTCGGTCATCGTCACGAACGCGCCGTCGCGGGTGATGCCTGCCGACGTCACCACGGTGTCCGGGACGCCGAGGCCGGCGGCCGTGGCGGCCACCCACTCGCCGGTCGCTTCCCGGTCGGTGACGTCGACCTTCGTCGCGACCGCCCGCCGCCCGAGGTCGTGCACCTCCTTGACGAGCACGTCGGCGGACTGTTCGTCCGAGCGGTAGCAGAAGGCGATGTCGTGGCCGCTCTCGGCGAGGCTCAGCACGACCGCGCGGCCGATGCCGCGCGAGCCGCCGCTGACCAGCGCGACCTTGGGGGCGCTCATGCCGGGTCGCCGAGCCGCAGCAGCGTGCACGCCACCGAGCCGTCGTCGTCGCAGGTGGTGACGACCGTGTGGTCGGCACCGGCCCGCTCGGCGGACTCGGCGACGCTCAGGACGGCGGCGAGCTGGAACATCGCGCTCGCCGAAGCCGTGTCCCCGAGCAGGTCCGCCGACGGCACCCGGTCGACGGCCGGGTCGCCGAAGAGCCCCCGCAGCGCCACCGTCTCGACCGGCTGCCCGCCGGCGTCGGTGAAGCCGCTGCCGGTCGCGGCCCACACCTGATCGGGCGTGACCCCGGCGGAGGCGAGCAGCTTCCGCACCGCGACGGTGACCGTCCCGGCGAGATCGCCGTCGAGGCACACCCGGGATTCGAACCCTTCCAGGGTGCCCAGCACCCGGCGGCCGGGCGGCCGCAGCTCCGCGGGTTCGAGCAGGAACATCGCGCAGCCCTCGCCGATGACGACCGGGTCGCCCCCGCCGCGGCGGTGGTGCTCGACCCAGGCGCGGGCGGGGGAGTACTCCTCGGCGGCACCGCAGAGCACCCGGGTGGCCCGGCCGGTCCGCAGCAGCCGCCGTGCGTAGTTCAGCGCGTGCGGCCCGGTGGTCCGGCCCGCGGCGATCGTCGCGTTCGGGCCCTTGAGCCCGTGCCAGATCGCGGCCTGCCCGGCGGCGCAGTTCATCACGCAGCCGGGTACCGCGGCCGGTTCGACGTGGTCGGGCTTGTCGCCGGTCAGCGAGGCGCGGGTGAGGTCCATCATGCTCTGCACGCTGCCGGTCGTGGTGCCCAGCACGAACCCGATGTCGTCGCGCTCGTCGCCCGGCTCGACGCCGATGTCGGCGAGCAGGTGCTTCGCCGCGGCGACGGCCAGCCCGCTCACCCGGTTCATCGCCCGGGTGCCCTTCGTGCCGAGGAACTCCCGCGGCTCGAAGCCGGGCACGGTGGCCGCCGTTCCCGCCGGTCCCCGCGCCCAGCGCTGTTCATCTATTGTGGACACCGGGGACGTCCGGGTGCGGACGCCGTCGGCGAAGGAGCCGCGGTCGTGCCCGAACGGCGAGATCGCCGTCCACGCCGAGATGACCGGGGCGGCCGGGGTTGCCGTGCTCATGCCACCGCCTCCCGCGGTCCGTCGTAGCGGCCGATCAGCACGACCGAGTTGTTGCCGCCGAAGGCCCAGCCGTTGTTCTGCACGATTCGCAGGTCGGCTTCGACCGCCACGTTGGGCACGCAGTCGACCGCGCACTCCGGGTCGGTCTCGACTTGGTTGATCGTCGGCGGGATGAACCCTTCGGTGATGGCGACCGAGCAGCCGATCGCGGCCAGTGCACTCGCCGCGCCCATCGAGTGGCCGAGCATCGACTTCATCGAGACCACGCGCGGGGTGTCGTCACCGAACAGCTCGCGGATCGCCGCGGCTTCGGTCTTGTCGTTGGCGTGGGTCCCGGTGCCGTGCGCGGAGATCAGGTCGACTTCGGCGGGCTTGACACCCGCGTTGGCCAGCGCCAGCTCCATGCACCGGGCGATGCCGCCCTGGTGCGGGGCCACCGGGTGGTGGGCGTCGCAGGAGAGGCCGTAGCCGAGCACTTCGCCGTAGATCCGGGCGCCGCGCGCGGTGGCCGACTCCAGGCTCTCCAGCATCAGGATGCCTGCCCCCTCGCCGGTCAGGATGCCCAGCCGGTTCTTGTCGAACGGGCGGCAGTAGTCCGGCGCGATGCTCCGCAGCCGGTAGAAGGAGGTGAACGTCTTGCGGCAGACGGCGTCCGCACCACCGCACAACGCGAAGTCGGCTTCCCCGAGCCGGATCGCGTCGAACGAGTGACCGATCGCGTAGTTGCCCGCCGAGCAGGCCGTCGCGATGCTGCCGACCTCCACATTGGACAGCCGCAGCTCGTGGGCGATCGAGGTGGCGAGCCGTCCGGCCGACGTGCGCCGGGCCAGCCGCGGGCTCATCGCCTCCGGCCCGGCCGCGATCTCCAGCGAGACCATGCTGTCGAGCTCGTGCGACTCGCCGTCGGTCGTGCCGACCGACAGCAGGCAGCGTGCCTCCCGGAGCACGTCGAGGTCGATGCCGGAGTCCGCCACCGCCAGCCGGGCGGCGGCGGTGGAGAACCGGCTCGCGCGGCCGAGCGTTTCGATGTCGACGTTCCGGATCCAGCGTTCCGGCTCGAAGCCGACGACCTCGCAGCCGTTGTTGTGCTCGAACCCGGTCGTGTCGAACACGCTGATCGGCCGGACGTTGCTGCGCCCGGCGCGCAGCGCGGCCGTGAACTCGTCGATGCCCGTGCCCAGGCTGGAAACCACCCCGCAACCGGTGATCACCACCCGCCTGCCGGGTGCGGTGGACTGTTCGCTCATCGGATTTCCCCTACCAGCCGGCGGATTCCGCGACGACGTCGTAGGCGCTGTTCAGGTCGGTCATCCGGCGGAACTGCGCCTGGTCGATCGTGACGCCGAACTGCTTCTCCAGCGCGGCGAGGACATCCATCAGCGTGAGCGAGTCGGCTTCGTGGTCCTCGATGAAGTTGCTCGTCTCGGAGAGCTCGCTGTCTTCGAGTTCGAGGTGCTCGCGGACGATCGCGCGGATCTGTTCCCTGCGCTCGGACACTGCCGCTGTCATGACTGCTCCCGTGGGCGTTTTCGGACGAACTTCGGCCTCGCCGGAAACTAGCCAGCGCAGATGACCGCCCGTTGACCGAACGCTGACGAGGATGCGGTCGGCGTTCCGTCAGCCGTCCGTCATCCGGGTGCGCCATGATCACGGTCGTCGATCACGGAAGGAGAGTGGATGAGCCCGGACCGTGTCCGTGACAGGGAAACGACAGCAGGGACGGCGATGATCGCCGTCCCTGCTGTGGAAAGAGGAGCTGGTGTTCAGTCGAGCATGCAGTCCTGGACCAGGATGGCCTGGTAGAGCTGCCGCAGCGCGCGGCCGGGCGAAAGGCCGAGCTCACTGCCGAGCCACTTGCTGGTGTGGTGGAACACCGACAGTGCCTCGCTTTGCTGGCCCGTGCGGTAGAGGGCGAGCATCAGCAGTTCGCTGAGCCGCTCCCGGCCCGGGTTCTCGGTGGCCAGCTGCCGCAGTTCGTGCACGATCTCGTGCTGCTGACCCACCGCCAGCCGCGCGGCGATCAGGTCTTCCTGAACGGCCAGCCGTCGCTCGTTCAGGTGCGTGGCCGCGGCCCGGCAGCGCACCCCCTCCTGGACGTCCATCAGTGCCGGCCCCCGCCACTGCACGAGCGCTTCCCGCAGGATGCCGGTGGCCTCCTGGGGTGCGGAGGCGACCAGGGACGTGCCGCGCCGCGCGAGCTCGAGGAACCGGTGCGAGTCGATCGCTTCGGCGGGCACCTCCAGCTGGTAGCCGCTGTAGGTGGTCCGGACGATCTCCTCCCCGGTGGCGTCGGTGATCGGCTTGAAAAGCCGCCGCAGCCGTGCGATATTTGCTTGCAGAGCGTTGCGGGAGTTGGCAAGTGACCGCGGGCCCCACAGCTCGTCCGCCAGCTGCTCGTAGGACACCGGCCGGCCCGGTGACAGAGCCATCATCGCCAGCAGGGTCCGGACTTTCTTCGCTCGTATCGAGTAAATTCTCCCATTCGATCTTATTTCCATGGTGCCTAGTAGTTCGATTTCCACTTTGATCGACCCCCAGATTCGGGCAGCCCGCTGCTCATGGTCGGACCATCCGAAGATGTATTTTGCGCAAGATAGTGGCAGAGGGCCGGTGGCTTAGGTACCTCCGTTCGGACCAGTGAAAGGCCCAACTCGTCAGTAGTATCACTTCGTGGACAGTTTGGCTCTGGATGTATTCGGACACCCATGGGGATGGTGGTGTTAGCACCACCATTAATGGTGGTGGCAGCACTCCGCCGGGCGCGGGTGATCTTCGCTGGTAGGGGCTCTCGTGAGCGGTCGTGACGGCCTGCCGCTTGCACGAACGGCAAGGGGGCCATTACAGCGGGAAACCCGCGCTGACCGTGCGGTCGTCCGCGTGGGGGCGGGCGGTCCGGGCCGCCGGGGAGCCGGGTGCCGGAGGCGGGCCGCGGCCGGGGCGGCAGGTCCTCCGCAATGGAAACGCAAAGATCATTCGCGTTTCCGCTGCCCTAATAAAATTGGCGGTTTCGGGGCCCGTCCGGGTTTGTCCGGGATCTGCCTCCGGGGTTGGTGAACGGCGTACCCGGATTTTCGAAACAAGGCACGCGCGGGCCGTGTCTGTGGTAACCGGGTTAGTGGCCCGCCTTCGCCTCGCGGCTGCCTTCTCGCCGGGGCGGCGTCCGGTCGTGATTCGAGCGGACCGCACTCACTGGGCCGGTGATGTCGTGATCACACTGCGTGCACGCGCGGCCGGGCGGCTCCGGCGCTCAGGCCGGCCCGGGTCGGCCACAATGGACACTGCGGATCGCGGGACGGTCGTCCGCTCCGATTCCTCCGGCGGCGGGTTCCGATTTCCCGTGATATCCTGCTGGTGATCGGACCACTCGATGACCGACAATCCCGCCCGGCCGGCGAGATCTGCCTCGATCCGACGAACTCTTCCGGTTTCCGAGCCTTCTCTCAGCCCTGTTCCATGTCCGGTGTGACGCACGAGCCCGCTGTTCCACGCGAGCGTGCGCGTGGACCGATGTGAAGGGGAATGTCCATGAGTGACACAGTTCTGGCCCAGGCCGTCAACATCAACCCCGGCCTCGCTGCCATCGGATACGGCCTGGGCGCGATCGGCCCCGGAATCGGCGTCGGCCTGATCTTCGCCGCCGTCATCAACGGTACCGCGCGCCAGCCGGAAGCGCGCGGGAAACTGCAGACGCTCGGGTATTCGACGTTCGTGCTGAGCGAAGTTCTCGCGTTGATCGGGGTCGTGGTGTATTTCATCGCGTCCAACCGGTGAACCCGTCCGCCCGCGCCCGGGCGCTCCCCGGACGCGGGCGGCGGCCCGGCCGGCGGCTGTCCCGCCGGCGGGTGCGGCAGGTGCGCGGGGTGCGGTGGTTGCCCGCCGCGCTCGCCGGGGTGCGGTGGTTGCCCGCCGCGTTCCCCCGGGTGCGGTGGTTGCTTGCCGCGCTCGCTCGGGTGCGGTGGTTGCTCGCCGTGCTCGCTCGGGTGGGGTGGTGGCTCGCCGTGCTTGCCCGGGATCGGTGGTTGCCCGCCGCGGTCACCCACGACTGGCGGCTGCCCGCCGTGCTCGGCAAGGCGAGCCGCCGCGGCACTCCGTCGGCCGCTGCCGCGGTCGTGGTGGGCGTCCGCGCGGTGGTCCTCGTGCTCCCCGCCTTGCCGGGCAGCGCCGTGCGAACATGCCGTGGTGGACAACCTGGCAGGCGCAACCGAAACGGCCGTGATCGTGCCGGTCCCCGCCGCCGACGCGGTGGTGGGGCCCTACCGGCGAGCGCTGGACCACTCGGCCGTGTGGGGCGTCCCGGCGCACGTCACGGTCCTCTACCCGTTCCTCCCGCCGGACAAGATCACGCCGGCGGTGGTCGGCGCCCTCGGCGAGGTCCTGACCGGGCCGTTCGAGTGCGTCTTCTCCCGGGTCGCCTGGTTCGGGCGGGACGTCGTGTGGCTGGCGCCGGACCCGGCCGAGCCGTTCCGGGTGCTGACCGAACGGGTGTGGCGCCGGTTTCCCGAGTGCCTGCCCTACGGCGGGGCCCACCCCGAGGTGATCCCGCACCTGACGGTCGGCAGCACCCGCCTCGGCGATCGGCCCGCCCTGGAACGCGTGGCCGCCGAGGTGCCCGCGAAGCTCCCGGTCCGGGCCCGGATCGGGAGCGTCCGGCTGATCGCCGGGAACACCAGCCCCGGCTCCTGGCGCACGGTGACCGAGTTCGCGCTCTAGCTCGACCGCATCAGGATGAAGTCGCCGTGGCCGCCGTAGCCCAGGACGTCTTCGGCGTACTGCGTTCCGTCGAAGGTCGGCAGCCACCAGCGGTCGCCGATCTTCACCAGCATCGGGTGCGGGATGTTGGTGCCGTAGGGCGCGTTCAACGTCCCGAGCTTCCGCAGGCCCAGGTCGTACACCGGGTATTCGCGGGCGTCGCCGTCGCTGGCGAACAGGTACCAGCGGCCGCCCACCCGCTGCAGGATCGTCCCCTCCGTCTGCTTCACCGACGTGTCCGCGCCCAGCAGCGTCAGCCCCTGGTCGTAGTCCGCGCCGCACGGGGCCGCGGCCAGGGCCGGGTGGAACACGAAAGCCGGTTGCTGGGCCGGGCTTTCGACGAACGCGATGTGCCAGCGGCCGTCGATCTTCGTCAGGGCCGGGTCCCACGAACTGACCGCCGTCGGCAGCGGGAGCCGCGAGGTGGGCAGGACGTGCACGCCCGAAAGCACGTCGTCGCGGGTGACGGCGTGGCGCACGTGGACGCCGTTGAACGAGAAGTCGCCCCAGGAGCTCATCAGCAGGACGAACCGGTCGCCGTCGAGGACGATCTGGCCGGCGTGGTCGCCGAGGACGACGCCGTCGCGCTCGAAGAACAGGGCCGCCACCTGCTCCAGCTTCGCCGGGTCCGCCAGGTCGAGCGTCCACACCGCCCAGTGCGCCTGCTGGAAGAACCCCAGTCCGGCGTTGGTCATGGTCAGGTACAGCTTGCCGTGGCGGATGTACGGCCGGCCGTCGGCGTACTGCACGACGTGCGGGTCGCGGACGCCCGCCTGGCCGTAGTACCCGGCCCGGACCCGGCCCAGCCGGGCCGGCCCGCGGCTGCCGTAGGCGTAGCCCAGGCGGCCCAGCACCGCCGGGTCGCGCAGGTCGATCCGGGCCCGGACCTGGTCGCGCTCGGTCAGCAGCGGCCGCCAGCCCGCACCCCGGTCGGCCAGCACCGTGACCGCGTTTTCGTTGACCACCACGGCGAACCCGAACGGCGCGCGCAGGTCCGCCGGCGCGGTCTTGACCACGGTGGTCCCGGCCGCCGTGGTGATCTCGATGCCCGCCTGGCCGGCGGCGGCGTCGTAGGTGCCGAGCACCGAGACCCCGGCCCCGGCCAGCCCGGCGACGACGGGCGCGCGGTCGTCGAGCACCTGCACGGTCACCGTCCCGTACGGCGCCTTCGGCCGGATCCCGGTCCTGACCAGCGCGCCGGGCCGGGCGGGGGTGTCGAGCTGGACGAACTTCGGGGCGATGAGGTCGAACGGCCGGAACTGCTCGGCGACGGAGAACTCCAGGTCCAGGGGGCTGGTACCGCCGGCCGTCTGTCCGGGGCTCCGGGTTTCGAAGCCCGCGAGCGGCGCGGCCTCGGCGGTGCCGCCGAACAGGCTCGCGGTCACGCCGGTCACGCCCAGCGCGGTGAGGGCACGCAGCACCTCGCGTCGATCGAAGCCGGTCACCTTTGACCTCCGGGGCAGGGAGCGGGGGAGCCCAGTTTGCAACGTGGCATGCAACGTGGCAACCGCCGTCGGTTCACTCCTCGACGAGGGACTCGAGGAGGCGGCCCGCCAGCTCCTCGGCCGGCTGCGCCCACTCCTGCCGCAGGGTGCGGAACAGCGCCGCGGCGCGCGTGCCCGGCCAGTCGGCGGGCAGCAGCGCCGGCGGCAGGACCGGGTCGCGGCGGATCAGCAGGAGCCATTCCGCGCCCAGCCGGATCCGCCGGGACAGTTCGTCGCCGGGTTCGCCCGGCGCGCCACCGGTCCAGCGGCGGAGGAACTGCTGGTAGCCGGCCGCGATCCGCGGGAGGTCCCACGCTTCGCGGGCGATGCGCGCGGGGTCGGTCCACATGAACGGCTCCGCGCGGAACACCTCGGCGTGGTCGAGCAGGTCGAGCTCGGCCAGCGCCGGCCCGATGTCGGCGGCCGACGCCGAGACCCACAGCCCGCTGCGCAGCGGGCCGAACCCGAACCAGCCCAGCCGGGTGCGCAGGGCGTACCGGTCCGCGCGCCGGGTTTCCGGCACCGAGAACGTCAGCAGCGTCCACCGGCCGTCCCAGTGCCGGTCGACGACGTCGCCGTCGAGCTTGCGCTGGCCGTCGCGCAGCACCGCGGTGCCGTGCTCGGTCAGGCTCAGGAACGCCTGGCGGCCCCGGCGGACCGTGCGGAGCAGCTCGCGGCGGCTCATCCGGCTCAGCGTCGCCCGCGTTGCGTGCTCGCCGACGCCGAGGCCGTCGAGCACGGCGATGACGCCGCCGGTCGACACGGCGATCCCGCGGTCCAGCACGTGGTCGCCGAACAGCGTCAGCAACAGGGCCTCCGGCCGCACGCCGGGCGCGGCCTCGTCCTCGCTCCAGCCGGCCGCTTCGAGCATGCGCCACCTCCTGGCCTCGCCGGATTCTTCGCCATTTCTTCGACGATCATCAATCGTTTGTCCGGCATTTCGAGCCTAGCACCGGGTTCGAAAGTTTCGGTGCTGCGGAATAGTTGATGAATTGTTGACGGTCGTCGTGGATCTGCCTAACCTCATGCCCGAGGGGGATCGCCGACCGGAGGTCACCGATGAGTGGATTCAGAACGGCGTTCGTGACCATCGCCAGTGCGCTGCTGCTGGCTGTCACCACGGCGGTGGTGCCGGCCCCGGCCTCGGCCGCGTCACTGGTGGAAGTGACCGGCTTCGGGAACAACCCGGGCGGGATGCGCATGCACGTCTACGTGCCGGACAACCGGCCGGCCAACCCGGCGATCGTGGTCGCCATGCACGGCTGCGGCGGTTCCGGGCCGGGTTTCTACTCCGGCAGCGAATTCGCCTCGCTGGCCAACCGCTACGGCTTCCTCGTCATCTACCCCAGCGCCCAGCAGCAGGCGGGGTTCGGGAACTGCTTCGACACCTGGTCCGACGCGGCGAAGCGGCGGGGCGGCGGCAGCGACCCGGTTTCCATCGTGTCGATGGTGACCTACGCGCAGCAGCACTACGGCGGTGACCCCAACCGCGTCTTCGCCACCGGGTCCTCCTCCGGCGGCATGATGACCAACGAAATGCTCGCCCTCTACCCGGACGTGTTCAAGGCGGGCGCGGCGTTCATGGGCGTCCCGTTCAATTGTTTCGCCAACGCCGCGGACTTCCCGCCGTGGTCGAGCAAGTGCACCGGCAACGGCGGCGCGAACCGCACGCCCCAGCAGTGGGGTGACGCGGTCCGCCAGGCCTACCCCGGCTACACCGGTGCCCGCCCGCGCGTCCAGCTGTGGCACGGCACCGCCGACACGCTCGTGCCGTATGCCTTGCTGCAGGAGGAAATCGAGCAGTGGACCAACGTGTTCGGCCTGAGCCAGACGCCGACCTCGTCGGACACCCCGCAGGGCGGCTGGAACCGCCGCCGGTACGCCGACAAGGTCGAGGCCTACAGCATCCAGGGCGCCGGGCACAGCCTGCCGTCGGCCGGGATGGCCGCCGCCGCGATCGCCTTCTTCGGCCTGTCCTGACGCCGGGGCGGCGCGCTCAGGCGCCGAGGACCTTCAGCGCGGCGGCGTGCACCCCGGGTGCGGCGGCGAGATAACCGGTGCTCGTCAGGTCCCACGGGCCGCCGTCGAGGTCCGTCACGACGCCGCCGGCTTCCTGCACCAGCAGGACGCCGGCGGCGTGGGACCGGACGTTGTCGAACTGCCAGTGCAGGTCCATCCGGCCCGCGGCGACCTGGGCGAGCTGGTGGGTCACCGGCACGGAGATCCGCACGTACAGCGCGGCTTCCGACATCGCTGCGAACGAACTCCCCATCCGCTCGAGGAACCGGTGGCCGGGCTGGGCCTGGCCGGTGCCCGCCAGCGCGCCGTCCAGCGACGTCTTGGCCGAGACCCGCAGCCGTTCGCCGTTGAGGTGGGCGCCGCCGCCTTCGGTGGCGGTGAACAGCTCGCCCAGCACGGGGAAGCAGAGCACGGCCAGCACCGGACGGCCGTCGCGGACGAGGCTCACGCCGATGTTCCAGTCCGGCATGCCGTGCACGGCGTTGACGTTGCCGCCGACGGGGTCGATGAGCCACCACTCGCCCGCGGGCAGCGGCCCGGAGCCGTGTTCGTCGTCGAGCCAGCGCGCTTCCGGCCGGATCGCGGCGAGCGCCGGGTGGAGCACCTCGGCGACGGCGGAGTCGTTGTCCTGCAGGCTTTTCAGCAGTTCGTCCAAGCCGGGCCGGCGGGATGCGGGGGAGTAGCGGGCGAGCATCCGGTCCCCGGCCGCGCGGACGGCGGCGGTGGTGGCGGCGAGCAGGTCCTGGGTCATGGTTCCTCCTGTGGTTGTCTTGCGTTCGTGCAACTCGACTTGAACCTGCTCACGGTGCTCGACGCGCTGCTCGAGGAGGGCAGCGTGATGGGCGCGGCCGAGCGGCTGCACCTGTCGTCACCGGCGGTCAGCCGCACCCTCGGCAGGCTCCGGGCGGTGACCGGCGACGACATCCTGGTCCGCACCGGCCACGCGATGGTGCCGACGCCGTACGCGATGGCCGTCCGGGAAGACGTGCACCGCCTGGTCCGGCAGGCACGCGCGGTCCTGCAGCCGGCCCGCGAGCTGGACCTCGGCGAACTGGACCGCACGTTCACCATCCAGTGCCACGACGCGTTGGCGGCGTCGGTGGTCCCGGTACTGGCCGGCCGGCTCCAGGACCGGGCGCCCGGAGTTCGGCTGCGGGTGCTGGCCGAGCACTCCGCCGACACGGACGACCTGCGGCACGGGCGCGTCGACGTGGAGCTGGGCGGGCCCCGGCCGCAGCAGCCCGAGTTCCGGTCCGAGGTGCTCGGCCACGACCGCCTGGTGGTGGCGATGCGCCCGGGTCACCCGGCGGCCGGGGGACTCGACCTGCCGGCGTTCGCGGCGTACCCGCACGTCCTGGTGTCCCGCCGCGGCCGCCTCACCGCCCCGATCGACGACGTGCTGGCCGCGGAGGGCCTGCACCGCCGGGTGATCGCCTCGGTGGCCACGCTCGCGACGGCGTTGCAGCTGGCGGTGCGCAGCGACGCGCTGGTCAGCTGCACCGAGGTGCTCGGCCGCCCGCTGATCGACGCGTTCGGGCTGATCACCCGCCCGCTCCCGGCGGAGTCCCCGGAGGCGGAGATCTGCTGCACGTGGCACCAGCGCTTCGACTCCGACCTGGCCCACGCCTGGCTCCGCGAACAGGTCCGGGCGGCCCTCGGCGAAATCACCGCCTAGCCCGCCGGGGCGCTCAGCCGGGCAGCGGCAGGGCGATCGCGCCCGGGAAGCGCGGGGTCTCGGCCTCGTCGAGCATCGCGGCGGCGACGGTCGCCCTGCTGATCACCGCCTCGAAGTCCAGCGGTGGCCCGGCTTCCAGGCCCACCGTGCGCCGCTGGGGGCTCTCGGGCCCGTCGGTCAGCAGGCCCGCGTGGAACACCGTGCCGCCGGCGGCGAGGATCGCCGCGTCGGCCTCGACCTTGTCGCCGAGCCGGTCGCCCAGCAGCTTCGCGAGCGCTCCCGCCGCTTCCCCGGCCACCGGCGCCGACCTGCCCGTGCCGTACGCCCCGAGCCAGATGATCCGCGACGGCCCGGCGGCGACCACCGCCTTCGCGCCCGCCAGCAGGACACCCGCCCGGTCCGTGCCGAGTCCGGAAAGGACGATCGAGCCGGCGACCGGGAGGCTCGCCGGTTCCTCGACGTCACCCGCCACCTTGTGCAGGCGAGGCGATGGCGGGACGTCGATCCGGGCGGGATCCCGGGCGATCGCGGTGACGGTGTGCCCGCGCCGCAAGGCTTCCCGGGTGAGTGCGAGTCCGGTCCGGCCGGACGCCGCGAGGACGGTGAGGTTCATGCTCACCACGCTAGGGACACCCGTACTTAACATCAAATGCAAGTTCGGAAAGAATCGATTTACCATGACGCAAGGGGCGGCCGCCGAGGAGTGCGGCCGCCCCTTGCCTCAGCGGCGGTCCGAGCCGGTGAGCGGCGCCGGCGTGTAGCGGAGGTAGCGTCCCGGCGCCCCGAGCTCGGCCGCGGCCGCGTTGAGGCGCTCCGGCCGGAGGTCCGGCCAGTGGCCGGTGGCGATGCGGGATTCCAGGGCGTGCAACGCCGCCAGGGTCTCCGACGGCCGGAACGCGCAGTGCCCGGCCGCGCCGACGTATGCCTGGCGCAGCAACGGTTCCCGCCCCGCCGCGCGGACCCGGTGGGCGTACCGGTTCTCCTGTTCGACCGGGACCAGGTGGTCCGCGGTGGTGTGGATGGCCAGCGACGGGACGCGCAGCCGTCCGGTCACCGTGGACGTGCGGGCGAGCGTGGCGACGGCCTGCCGGTCGGGGGTGACGTCCGCGTGGCGGGTCAGCTCGGCCAGGTCGGCGTCGAGGTCGAGACCCGCGGCGCGGTACAGCGCCCGGACTTGCCGTGCCAGCGGGCTGCCGGAGAGCAGGGCACGGTAGTCGACCCCCCGGTTGACCGCGCTGTTGCCGCCGGCCGCCAGTTCGATCTGGTAGCGGCCCGGCACCACGAACCCGAGCACGAATCCCGCCAGGGCCTGCTGCTGTTGCTGTTCCTGGCCGGCGTAGTCGGCCGGCCCGGGCGGCGCGTCGCCGGTCAGCCACGGCGGCGTGTTCATCAGCGCGGCCCCGAGCGCGATCCGGGCCCGCCCGGCCGCGGTGCCCTGCGCGTCGGTGACGAGCTTCGTCAGTGCCGCGCCCGCCGCGGTCGCTTCCTCGGCGCTCGCGTACCGGACGAGCTTCACCGGCTGTGCCGGCGCCAGCAGGCGGGACAACGCGTACTCGCCGTCGAGCTGGTAGTTGTTCAGGTCCAGCGCGCCCGCGACCAGGCCGCACGTGGTCAGCGCGCCGTCGAGCCCGCCCGCGCCGGACTCGGCTTCCAGCGCGCTGACCAGCCCGCCCATCGACGTGCCCCACGCGATGGTGCGGCGGGGCTCGCCGATCTTGCGGACCAGTTCCCCGAGGGAGGCGAACTGGTCCCGGGGCGCGGAGGCGAGCGCCCACAGCGACGGCCCGCTGTAGGACGAGCCGATCAGCGCGTAGCCCGCCGCGAGCAGGGCCTGGCCGGTCGGCTCGTCGGGGGCGTTGCGCGCCTCCAGGGGGCCGAAGCCGTGGCTGTAGAGGATGACGGTCCCGTTCCAGGCGGCCGGCACGTCCGCCACCCAGCTCGCGCCGTCGGGCAGCTGCCCGGTGTAGTGCGCGGGGGTGGCGGCCTGCGCCGGGCCGCCCGTGGTGAGGCCGAACGCGGTCAGCGTCGTCGCGACGAGGGCGCCGGCCCGCCGGAGCCACCGGCTCATCCGAGGTTCCCTTCGCGTTGGACGGCGGGCGCGGGGACGTCCGGCTCGGGGGTGAGGTCGCGGCGGTGGGTCTCCCGCAGCGCCAGCACGCAGACCGCGGACAGAACGCAGAACGCGGCGATCGTCCACGACACCGGCATGGTCGAGCCGCCGCCGTTGGCGCGCTGGAGCTCGGCGAAGATCAGCGGGGCGAACCCGGCGCCGAGCCCGGCGAGCTGGTAGCCCAGCGACGCGCCGGTGTACCGGCTTTCGGTGTCGAAGAGCTCGGAGTACAGGGCCGCCAGCGGCCCGTACATCATCGGGTGGATCACGCCCTGGCCGATCACCAGGGCCAGCACCAGCAGGAACCCGCTGCCGCTGCGGACCATCGGGAACAGCAGGAAGCCGAACACCGCCATCGCGGCCACGCCGGCCAGCACGACCGGACGGCGCCCGATGCGGTCCGAAAGCGCCGACCACAGCAGGATCCCGGCCACCGCGCACGCCGACGACAAGGTGAGCGCGTTGAGCACCTCCTGCCGCGGGTGTCCGTGCTGGACGCTGTAGGCGAGCACGAAGGTGGTCAGCGTGGCCTGGACGACGAACGCGGCCAGCCCGACGCCGACGCCCAGCGCCAGCACGCGCGGGTGGTCCCGCAGCACGGCCACGAGCGGCAGCCGCCGCCGTTCTTCCTTGCGGGTGGCCAGGAACGCGGGCGTCTCGTCGACGCGGGAGCGCACGAACAGGCCGATCGCGAGCAGGACGATGCTGAGCAGGAACGGGATCCGCCAGCCCCAGGCGAGGAAGTCGGCCTCGGAGGTCAGCCCGGCGGTGGCGGACATGACGAGCGTCGACACGACCATGCCGCTCGGCGCGCCGGCGTTGGTGAAGCCGGCCCACAGGCCGCGGCGCGTCCGCGCGTGTTCGGCGGACATCAGCACCGCGCCGCCCCACTCGCCGCCGACCGCGATGCCCTGCACGACGCGGAGCACGATCAGGCCGATCGGGGCGAGCGGCCCGATCTGGGCAGAGCCGGGGAGCAGGCCGATGAGGAAGCTCGCGACCCCCATCAGGGTCATGGTGAGCACGAGCATCCGCTTGCGGCCCAGCCGGTCCCCGAAGTGGCCGAAGATCAGGCCGCCGAGCGGGCGGGCCAGATAGCCGGTGGCGAACGTGCCGAAGCTGGCCACCGTGGCCAGTGCCGGGTCCAGGTTGGCGAAGAAGACCTTGCCGAAGACCACCGCGCTCGCCGTGGCGTAGAGGAGGAAGTCGTAGTACTCGATGAGGCTGCCGAGGAAGCTGGACGCGACCGCTCTGCGGAGCTGAGTGCTCATGAGGTTCACCCTCGTCTCTGGGGGCGGGTCTTCGGAGCAGGTTCGTCCGGGCGGGACGACGGGGGAGCGGGCCCCAACGTTAGTCACGGGTATGACGGCCGTCAACGATCTGCACAACATCAAGTGGCCGGCCGGGTTACGCTGACGTCCGTGACGAACTCCGCCGAGACCGGCTCCGGGCCCCGCCCGAAGTCCGTCATGCTCACGTTCCTGGGCATCCACCTGCTCGGCCGGGCGAGCGCCATCTACTCGGGCAGCGTGATCGACGTGTTCGGCCGTGTCGGCGTCTCGGAGGAGGCGGTCCGTTCGACGCTGACCCGCATGGCGGGCAGCGGGTTGCTGACCCGCCAGCGCCACGGGCGCAAGGTCTACTTCGGGCTCAGCGAGCGCCTCGCCGCGGTCCTCGAGGACGGCAGGCGGCGGATCTGGGAGACGGGAGCGGTCAACCGCAACGAGGACGGCGCCTGGACGCTGGTCGGCTTCTCCCTCCCGGACACCCGCCGCGGCGACCGCCACGACCTGCGCCGCCAGCTGACCTGGGCGGGATTCGGCCTGCTGCAGAACGGGTTGTGGGTCGCGCCCGGCGTCCGCGACGTCACGGCGATCGTCGATCGGCTCGGCCTCGACGGGCACGTCACGGTCTTCACGGCGCACCCGGCGAAGCCGACCGAAGCGGCCCAGCTCGTCGGCAAAGCCTTCGACACGGCGACGATCGCCTCGCGCTACCACGACTTCATGGAGAAGTGGGACGGCGGGAAGCCGTCGTTCCCGGACGACCTGACGCGGCAGCTGATGCTGCACTCGGACTGGCTGCACGTCGTCCGCCGGGATCCGCACCTGCCGGCCGGGCACCTGCCCCGCGACTGGCCCGCGATCGAGGCCGAGACGCTGTTCCGCAAGCTGGACGCGGACTTCCGCGAAGGTGCGGACCGGCTGGCCGGCGAGACGCTCGAGCTGATGCCGGCCGCCTAGGGTCTGTGGTGAGCGGAGTCTGGCGGGGGAGATGTCGTGCCCGGCCCGGCGGCCCTAGCCGCCGAGATGGCCGAGGGCGTCCTCCGTGACGCGCGCGACGAACGCGGCGTCGAGCGGCTCGCGGGAGAACCAGCGACGGTAGAACAGCGGGCCGGCGACGGCGGCGGTGACGTCGGCCGGCCCCCGGTCCGCGGCGAGCTCGCCGCGAGCTCGCGCGCGCTCGGCCACCACGCCGAACGGAGCCATCAACCGGGCGTGCAGATCCGCGTGGAGCCCGGCCAGCTCGGGCTCGCGCTCGGCGGCGTCCACAATGGAGGGTAAGACCGCCGCCCAGCGGGCGCTCCGCAGCTGCTCGGCCAACGCCTCGGCCAAGGCGACGAGATCCCCGCCGAAGCTGCCCGTGTCGGGGACCGGAGGTGCCGACCCGATCGTCGAGCACGCCTCGATCAGCAGCGCGGCCCGCGACGGCCAGTGGCGGTAGATCGTGGTCTTGGAGACGCCCGAGCGTCGCGACACCTCGTCGATGCTGACACCGCCGATACCGCCCGCCGAGAGCAGCTCGTACGTCTGGGCGAGCACCGCCGCCTTGGACCGCTGGACTCGAGCGTCGACGAAGTCCCCGGATCGGGCCACGTGGTGATCTCCGTTCCTTTCCCGCAGCGAAACAGTACGGTACTGTACCGTACTGTTTCGTGGAGCCGGACGGTCCGGCTCGCCGGGAGCAGCCAGGAGAACGCCGTGAAGCTCGCCTCAGTACGCCTCGTCACCGATGACCTGCCCGCCCTGACCGCTTTCTACTCCACGCTCACGAACAGCGAGCCGGTGACCCCCTTCGGGTCCGGCGACTACGCCGAACTGCACACCGAAGGCGGCATCGTCGCGCTGGCCGACAGCGCGGCGGTCAAGCGGTTCAACAACAACGCCGCCGTGGCCGCCGCCAACCGATCCGCCATCATCGAGTTCGAGGTCGACGACGTCGACGCCGAACGCGCCCGCCTGGACGACCAGGTCACCGCCTGGGTCCAGGAACCCACCAACCAGCCGTGGGGAAACCGGTCGATGCTCCTGCGCGACCCCGACGGCAACCTCATCAACATCTACTCCACCGGCCACTGACGGGCGGCCCTGTCCCGTGATCGATGTTTCCGGCGTTGTCGATCAGTGGGTTCCGGCTCTGTGATCCGAAGGCTGCGGCACCGCCTCAGCTTCGGCCGATCTTGTCCAGCTCGGCCAGGTCGTCGCCGGAGAGCGGGGTCGCCGCGCCCGCGAGGTTTTCGGTCAGGTGCGCGACCGACGAGGTCCCGGGGATGAGCAGGATGTTCGGCGAGCGCTGCAGGAGCCAGGCCAAGGCGACCGACATCGGTGTCGTGCCCAGCCGGTGGGCAACAGCCGACAATGCCGAGGACTGCAGCGGGCTGAACCCGCCGAGCGGGAAGAACGGCACGTAGGCGATGCCGTCGCTCGCGAGGGCGTCGATCAGCTCGTCGTCGTGCCGGTGGGCGAGGTTGTACATGTTCTGCACGCACACGATCGGCGCGATCGCCCGCGCTTCGGCGACCTGCTCCGCCGTGGCGTTGGACACGCCGAGGTGCCGGATCAGTCCGGCGCGCTGGAGCTCGACCAGGGTCTCGAACGCCTCGGCGAGCGAGCCGGGCTGCGGTCCCTGCGCGTTGCCGAGGCGGAGGTTGACCAGGTCGAGCCGCTCGACGCCGAGGGTCTCCAGGTTTTCGTGCACCGCCCGGCGCAGCTCGGCCGGCTGCCGCGCCGGGGGCCAGCCGCCCTGGTCGTCGCGGCGCGCGCCGACCTTGGTCACGATGTGCAGCTCTTCGGGGTAGGGGTGCAGCGCCTCGCGGATCAGCTGGTTGGTGACGTGCGGGCCGTAGGCGTCCGCGGTGTCGATGTGGGTGATGCCGAGGTCGGCGGCCTTGCGCAGGACGGCGAGTGCGCCTTCGCGGTCGGCGGGCGGCCCCATCACCCCGGGGCCGGCCAGCTGCATGGCGCCGTAGCCGAACCGGGTCACGGTCAGCTCGCCCAGGGACCAGGTGCCACCGGGCAGGGAAACTTCGAGTTGATCAGTGCTCATGCCGTCGATCTTCACCCGCTGCCGGGCCGGGCGGCCAACACCGATCCGGTGCACTGTGATACTCGAGAGGTATCACAGCTACGCTGTGGCATGGACACCTTGGAGACCCGCGAGCTGCGGTACTTCATCGCCGTCGCCGACGAACTGCACTTCGGCCGGGCCGCCGAGCGTCTCGGCATCGCCCAGCCTCCGCTGTCCCGCGCGATCCAGCAGCTCGAGCGGCGTCTCGGCGTCACCCTGCTGGAACGCAACCGCCGCGGCGTCTCGCTGACCGGCGCCGGCGAAATCCTGCTCCAGGAAGGCCGGGTGGCTCTCGACGCGACGGCCGCCGCGGTCCGGCGCACCCGCCGCGCCGGCGGCCAGGACGGCGCCCGCGACCGGCTGGTGCTGGCGGTGAAGGCCGGCGCGTTCCACGAACTGCTGAACAAGCTCCTCGACGCCTACGCGGCCGAGCCCGGCGCCGCCGAGATCGAGGTCCTGCCGAGCGGAACGTGCGAACAGGAGGAGATGCTGCGCGACGGCCGCGCCGACGTGGCACTCATGCACACGCCGTTCAACTCACTGACCGGATTCGACAGCGTCGCACTGATGACGGAGGCACAGGTGGCGATCCTGCCCGCCAGGCACCGCTTGGCCAAGCGGAAGACGTTGTCCCTGAACGAGATCGCGGACGTTCCCGACCTTCCGCTCGCCCGCTGGGCCGGCAACGGCACCTACCAGCCCGGCCCGGGCCCCGAGATCCACGACCAGACGCAGCTGGCCCAGCTGATCGCCCTCGGCCGCACCGCGGCGGTTTTTCCCGAATCCGCCCGCACGTGGTTGTGGGAGGAGCACGCTGCCGTCCCCCTGAGTGACGCTCCGCCGGTCACGACCCACATCGTCTGGCCGGCACACAGCCGCTCCCGCGCCCTGGCCGGGTTGATCCGAACGGCCTCGCGGCTCTGACCTCGGGGCGGGCGGCAGGCGCCCGCCCCGAGGTCGTTCACCGGATCAGCGCTTGCAGGGGTTGCCCGCCGGGTGCGCGGCGGTTCCGTGCACGTCGGCCTGGGACTCCGCCAGCACGATCTTCGCCAGCGGGGTTTCCAGCGTGACCGCCTGCTGCTTCACGACGCCGTTCACGATGGTCTGGTCGTTCAGCTTCAGCGAGCCGATCACCAGCGCGATAGTCAGCGGCGCCGAACCCACCGTGACCGAGGCGCCGTTGATCTTCAGCGAGGCGACGTTCGAGCTGCCGGTCAGCACCGGGGCGAGGCCGCCCGGAGCCGGCTGGCAGGTCGCCGCCGCCTGGGACTGGATCACGCCCAGCTCGATGGTCAGCCCGACCGTGCTGATCACCGTCTTGTCGATCTTGGCCGACGCCTGCGCGTGGTCACCGGCCGCCGGGGCCGCCGACTGGTTGTCGGGGGCCAGGTCGGTCGAGGACGTCAGCGCGTGCGTCTGCACCTTGATCAGGCCGGCGTTGAGCGTCGCGTCGAGGACGGTCTTGCTGTCGTCGGCGCAGGGCAGGTTCGCCGGGTTCGCCACGGCCGCGGTGACGCCGATGACGTTCGCGGCGGTGCCGGTGCAGGAGAAGACGCCGTCGCGGTCGTCGTCGACGATGGTGCCGACGCCGGTCGGGTCGATCAGCCCGGCGCCCGACGGGGCCGAGAGCGTGACGGTGAACGTCTCGTCCGGCTCGTCGACGGTGTCCGGGTTGACCGGCACGGTCACCGGCTTGGTCGTCTCGCCGGGCGCGAAGGTCACGTCACCGCTCGCCGCCTGGTAGTCCGCCGGCGCGGTCGCCGTGCCGTTCGCGGTGGCGTAGTGGACCGACACCGGGTTCGGCGAGGCGCCGCCGAGCAGCGACACGGTGAAGGTGGCCGGCACCGGCGCGCCGCCGGAGCCTTCGTGCACCGTGACGTCGTTGATGCTCAAGCCCAGCACGCGCACGGTCGTCGTCTCGACGTACCCGCGGGACATGCCGTCGACCTGGTAGTCGACCGTGCAGTGGTAGGTGCCGGGCGCGGCGTCGGCTGCCGCGGCGACGGTTTCGGTGAACGTCGCGACGTCCCCGCTGGCCACCTTGACGCTCGCCGGGGCGTTGGTGACGGTCAGCTGCGGGTCGCAGCCGGTGACCTTCGGCGTCACCGTGACCTCGATGGACTTGATGCCGTCGAGGATGGCCTTCGACACCTGGTCCGACGGCACGTTGTTCAGCAGCACCCCACCGGTGGCCGTGGCGATGGCACTCGCCTGGCCGTCGGCGTCGAGCGCGCCGACGTTGACCGCGACCACGCGGATCTTCGCCGCCTTGAGCGCGTCGATGGTCTGGGCCAGGGTGTGCCCGCCGCTCGGGTCGTGCGACGGCGCGTCGCCGAACCAGGCGATGATGCGGGTGCCGTCCGGGCGGAAGGTGACCGCGCCGCTCGCCAGTTCGTAGAGGGCGTTGAGGTCGGCCTCCGGGAAGTCCCCGCCGCCGGACGCCGACCACTGGTCGATCCCGGCCTGCACCGCCGAGGTGTTGCCGGTGATGCCCTGGTTGACCTTGAAGGGAACGGAGTCGGTGAAGTCCTTGTACTCCGCGACGCCGAACTGGGCGGTCGGCTGCGCGGCGAGCACGTCCCCGGTGATGGCGCCGGCGTTCGTGCGGACGTTGGCGATGGCGCCGGCCATGCTGCCGGTGGTGTCGGCGAGCAGCACGAGGTCGGGGTTCGGCGGGACGGTGGACGTGGTGACGTGCTTGGTGACGCCTGCGCTCTGCCCGGGGGAGAGCGTGAGATCGACGGAGGCGGGATCGACCCCGGGTGGCGCCGCGGCCGCCACCGAGACCGGGGTGAGCAAGGCACTGACCGTGGTCAGCGCGACGAACAAGGATCTCCGCGACATGGACTTCCCTTCCGAAGGCCGGATTACTGCGGGTTGCCTCGGGAAGACGGAAAATCCGGGAATTCGTTAGCGAGCCGGGAAAACGTCACCCGGAGCGCCCTGTGTCAAGGCGCTCAACGGGGCACGGCGGTGGAGGCGGGCTACGTGAACAATGGTTCGGCTGCGCCGGAACACCGAATTTCGCCGGGCGGATTTCACTCGATCCAGCGACGAAGGGCGGGGTGGCCGGCACGAACGGTGTCGGCCGTTCGGCGGAATCACGGGGCGTTCCGCGGCGCGGGAAGCGAATTTCCGCCCGAATGCCGTAGCGCGAGAGGCCTTCAGCGGTTCGCGGGGCGCGCCACGCCGAGATCGGCGAGCACCGCACGGGCCGCGCGGGTGCCGGACGCCAACGCCCCCTGCAGCGAGCTCGTGTCCCGGTGGTCACCGCACACGTAAAGCCCTTCGCCCAGCCGCACCTCCCGCCGAAGGTCGTGCGGCGGCGGCATCGACGGCAGCGCGCGCCGGATCTCGTACCGGGCCACCAGCGGCCACCGCGTCGCGTCCGTGCGGTACATCCGGCCCAGCGCCGTTCGCACCTCCGGCTCGGGCAACGCCGTCAACGCCGAGGCGCTCACCAGCGCCGACCCCGGCGGGGCGTACCCCGGGCACACCTCGCTGACCACACTCGTGTTGACCACCGGCCCGCCACGGGCGTCGAGCACGATCACCGGTTCGCGCAACGGCGACCGCGGTGGGGCGAAGTACCACGTCGTCCCGCTGTTCCAGTGCGGCTCTTCGGTGCCGGCCAGCCGGGCCGCCGCGGACCCGTCGGTCGCCACGACGACCGCGCGGGCCGGCCACACCACCCCGTCGGCCGTGCGGACCCGGCCCGGCCGGATCTCCTCGGCCGGGGTGCCCAGGTGGACCGCCGACGTCGGCAGCCTCCGGGCCAGCTGCCGGGGCAGCTCGCCCATGCCCAGCGCCGGCAGCGACGGCGCGGACCGCAGGAAGCTGCGCCACACCAGCTGGAAGAACCGGGCCGAGGTGGTCAGCTCGCGTTCGAGGAACACCCCGGAGAGGAACGGCCGCAGCACGGTGTCCACGGCCCGCGCGGACACCCCCGCGCGGCGCAGTTCCTCGGCCGTCGTGCGGTCGGCGCGGTCGATGATCGCCTGGGCCGGTCCCGCCGCGACGCGGGCGGTCAGCGCGCCCATCGCCGCCAGGTCCTTGGCCGAGAGGTAGCGCCGGGCCACGATGTCGCGCAGCGCCTTGGGCGTGTCGACCGGGTTGCCGAGCAGCGAGACGCGGTCGTCGTCGGCCACCCGGACCGCGCGCCAGAACCGGCCGAGCTCCAGGGCGTCGACGTCGACCAGGCGGCGGATGGCGGGGTAGGCCGGGTTGAGGATCTGGAACCCGCGGTCGAGCCGGAACCCGTCGACGACGTCGGTGCGCACCCGGCCGCCGACGTCGTCGGACGCCTCCAGGACCGTGCACGGCACTCCGGCCCGGTGCAGCGTGACGGCGGCGGCCAGCCCGGCGAGCCCGGCACCGACGACGACGACTTCGGCCATCCCCGTCACCCGCCGAAGTACCGGGTGGACGCGAGCCGGTTCAGCAGGCCGATCCGGCCGCGGTTGGGCACCGACCGCACCGGGTGCCCGGCCAGGCCCCACCCCGCCAGCAGCGTGTTGGCCGCGGCCCAGCCGGTGGTCGCCGCGCGTTCCATCAGCGCGACCGGGAGGTCGATCCGCACGCCGTCGCCGGCCAGCACCAGCTGCGGGTCCGGTGTCCCGACCGTCGGGCGGCGGGCGAAGTCGCCCAGCCCGAACAGCGGGCAGTCCTCGCGCCACAGCGAAATCGACGCCGTGACGCGCGCGCCGATGGTTTCGGGGTAGATCGCGTGCAGCCGGTCGTCCACGGCCTTCACCAGCGTCTCGCGGTCGTCGGTCGTGGCCGCGTACGCGTGCAGTTCGACCACCGAGCCACCGGTGCGGGCCGCCCAGCGCCGGGCTTCGCCCTCGTAGCGGTCGAGCAGGCTGATGTTGTCCAGCGGCGGCACGCTCCCGGTGCCCAGGAACGGCGGCCGGGCGGCGTCCACCGGCCGGTCGAGCCAGAGCCGGCGGACCAGGAACGGCGGGGCCGTGCGCAACCCCGCCACGGCCGCCCGCCACTCGGGCGTGCCGAGGCCCGGCGAAGCGGCGACGATCTCGCGCAGCCCCCGCACGTCGCAGGCCAGCACGACGCTGTCGAAGTGCGCGCTCGCGTCGGCCGTCGTGACCGCGAAGCCGTCGGAGGTGCGGTCGAGCGACGCGACCGCGGTGCCGGTCCGGATGGTCACCCGGCGGTCGGTCAGGTAGCCGGCCAGCGGGTCCCACAGCGCCTGCGGGAACGGCTCGGTGGGCACGTCGAAGACCAGGCCTTCGCTGGAACCCAGGAAGTACAGGTGGAACATGGTGGCCAGCTCCGCCGCGGACAGCTCGCGTGGATCGGCGAAGAAGCTGCGCGAGAACACCTCGAACGCCAGGTGCTTGGCCGCGTCGGGGAAGTTGATCGCGTCGAGGAAGCTCGCCGCGTCGGTTTCGTCGAGCCGGCGGTAGGTCTCCGGGACGCTGACCGTCGCCAGCGGCAGGGCGCCCCGGCCGTTGATGCGCACCAGGTCCCGCGGGGTGAACGTCGGGCTGCGCCAGGCGAAGGCCAGCGCGTTCCACGGCGGCGTGCGGGGGAGACCGGCGAAGGTGTCCGTGCGGCCCTGGGCGTCCAGCAGCGGGTAGTCGGCCAGCGGGGTCAGCCGGTCGAGCCGCGGATCGGTGCGCATGAGCAGCGACCGCAGGTTGTAGTACTGGCGGAAGAAGGCGTGGAAGCCCCGGCTCATGGTGACGCCGGTGCCGTCCGGCAGCCGGTCCGCCCAGCCGCCGACCCGCCCGCCCAGGTGGTCGTCCCGTTCGAACAGCGTCACCGTGACACCGCGCTCGGCCAGCCCGGTCGCCGCGGTGAGGCCCGCGATGCCGCCGCCGACGACCGCCGCGGTCGGGCGGCGGCCGAGCAGCCCGGCGTCGGCCAGGCCGGGTGCGGCCGGGTGCGTCTCGATCCGGCGGTCGGTGCCGAGGGGGCGGGTCACGGGTGCTCCTGCGGGTTGGTGCCGAGGACGGTGTGGACGATGCCGTGCTGCCAGCCGGGCACCGTGCCGGTGCGGACGTCGGTGAAGCCGGCGTCGGTGAGCCGGCCGCAGAGCGCCGCGATCCCGTCGAATTCCAGGACGCTGCGGCGCAGGTGGCGGTAGAGGGTCGCGTCGCCGGTGGTGACCTTCCCGAGCGGGATGATCACGCCCGCGCAGACGGCGTTCCACACCCAGCGGGCGCGCGCCGAATCCCGCACGGAGTACTCGTGGATCGCGATGCGGCCGCCGGGCTTCAGCAGCCCGCGCAGCCGCCGCAGCTGCGCGGCCGGGTCGGTCAGGTTGCGCAGCAGGTACGCCGCCAGGATCGCGTCGAACGGGCCGGAAATCCCGTCGAGGTCCTCCACCGGCGTGTGGACGAACGTGACACCGTCCGGCCAGTCCTTCGCCCTGGCCTGCGCGAGCATTTCCCCGGAGGCGTCGAACGCGGTGATCTCCGCGCCGGGGACGACGGACACCAGCGCCGCCGTCGACGCGCCGGTGCCGCAGCCGGCGTCCAGCAGCCGCAGGCCCGTGCCGTCGGACGGCAGCTCGAGCCGCCGGGCCGAGAGCCGCAGGTGTTCGTGGTAGCCCGGGTTGGCGCCGACCAGCTTGTCGTACCACCGCGCTTCGGTGTCGAACGCCGACGGCACCGCGCCGCGCGGCAGCCCGTCCTTCGCCATGGCGCTCATGCTCGCTCCTCCCGGGGGCCGGTCCGTTCCCACACCAGCAGCACCGCGGTCACCAGCGCGTAGCCGAAGAAGAAGTCCTCGACCGGGATGTCCCAGGGGAAGCGCCAGCCGGTGATGTGCTGCGGGGCGTAGCGCACGATCGGGTCGGAAAGCTTGGTCAGCCAGCCGTCCACCGGGATCTGGAACGCCGTGACGATGGCGATCGTGATCCAGTAGGCGGGCCGGCGGAACAGGCCCGTGCGCAGCAGGAAGAGCTCGGCCAGCACGACCGCGGCCACGGCGGCGGCCGCGGGCACGGTGTAGCCCCACGGGATCACCGGCGGGCCTCCTGCCGGACGAGCCGCCGGAGCACCGCGAGGGTGAGCTGGACGATCTCGTAGGTCAGCACCCCGCAGACCGGGATCACCACGAAGAACAGGATTTCCTCCAGCGGCACGGCGAAGGGGGCGCGGATGCCGGAGACGTGCTCGGGCGCGTAGTCCCAGACGCCGCCCGCGATCGCCAGCGCGTCCCAGACGAGGAACACCAGCGCGACCGGCAGCACCGCGCGCGCCAGCCGCCGGGGCTGCCGGTAGACGCGCGCCCCGGCGAGCTCCAGCGGCAGGGTGACCAGGACGCACGCGGCCAGCACGACGAGGTATTCGGCCTTGCCCACCTCAGCCCACCGCCACCGGGAGCGCCGGCGCGGGGTGGCGCCGCCGGGCCCACTGCGTCCGCGCGACCGCCCCGCACGCCACCGCCAGCCGCTGCCCGCGGGACACCGCCGCGCGCCCGGCGAACACGTCGTGGCCGGCGTCCTCGATCCGGTCGAGGATGCCCCCGTACAACCGCGCCGCGGTGGCCACGCACGGGCGGGAGATCGGGTGCAGCATGGCGATGCCCGGCCGGGCTTCGGCGTAGATATCCCGGGTGACGGCGATCTGGTTGCGGATCGCCGCCCGGACCGGCTGGTCGGCCCGGCCCTCCTTGGCGCACCATTCGAGCCGGTCGCGGTCGACGCCGTGCGCGGCCAGCTCGTCGGCGGGCAGGTAGACACGGCCGCGGCCGAGGTCCTCGGCGACGTCACGCAGGAAGTTGGTGAGCTGGAAGGCCTTCCCGAGCGCGGCCGCCCTCGGCTCGGCCTCCTCGCGCGGGGCGACGGTGCCCAGCACCGGCAGCACCTGCAGCCCGATCACCTCGGCGGAGCCGTGCACGTACGTGTCGAGCTCTTCGCGGGTGGCGTAGTCCTCGACGCTGAGGTCCATCCGCATCGAGGTGAAGAACGCCTCGAAGTACGCCTTGGCGAGGGTGTACCGGGCGGCGGTGTCGATCACCGCGGTGAGCAGCGGGTCGTCGCTCGCGCCGGCGTCGAGGTCGGCGAGGAAGCGCTTCTCGACCTCCCGCAGCCGCGTGTCGAGCGTTTCGGGGGTGGCGTCGTCGTCCGGCTCGTCGACGATGTCGTCGAGCCAGCGCGCGAAGCCGTAGAGCGCGTGGATCGCCGGCCGCTGCGCCGGGGTCAGCAGCCGCGTCGCGAGGAAGTACGTGCGGCCGTGCCGGGCGTTGAGTTCGCGGCACCACGTGTAGGCCGCGCGCAGCTGCGGCTCGCGGATGCCGGCGGCGTCGAGTTCACGTCGGGTCATCGGGTCCCTCCGGTGATCCGGTCGGCAGCCAGTCTGCCGGAGATGAGCACGGTCGGCACGCCGACGCCGGGCACGGTGGCGCCGCCGGCCAGGACGGCGTTGTCCGTCCCGCGGGGGAGGTTCCGCGGCCGGAACGGCCCGGTCTGCCCGAAGGAGTGGGCGTAGCTGAACGGCGTCCCGGCGACCAGGCCGCGTTGGGCCCACTCGGCCGGGCCGATGACGTGGGTGAAGTCCGGGGTGAAGCCGGGCAGGAGCCGGGCCCGGGCCACGTCGAGGACCTCTTCCGCGTAGGCGTCCGTTTCCGCGGCCCAGTCGGCCGGGCCGCGGTCGAGGTTGGGCACCGGGGCGAGCACGGAGTAGAGCTCGCGCCCGGGCGGGGCGAGGCCGGGGTCGGACGCGGTCGGCCGGGTGATCAGCAGCGACGGATCGCTCATCCGCTTCCCCTGGGTGATGAGCTCGTCGAAGGTCGAGCGCCAGCCGTGCCCGAAGGAGATCGTGTGGTGCGCTGCCTCCGGCTGCGTGGCGGGGCCACCGGCGTGCACGATCAGCGCGGACGGCGCGGCCCGCAGCGCCACCGGCCGCCGCGGCTGCCTCCCGAGCAGCCGGTAGCTCTCGGGCAGTTCGGTGGTGAGCACGACGGCGTCGCACGGGTACCGCGACCCGGCGGCGGTGCGGACGGCGGTGATCCGGGACCCGGCGCGCTCGAGTTCGCTGACCGCGTCGCCGTATCCGAACTTGACCCCGGCGTCGGCCGCGACGCGGGCGAGCGCCTGCGGCAGGGCCGCGATGCCGCCGGGCGGGAAGTACACCCCGCCGACGGTGTCCATGTAGGAGATGACCGCGTACAGCGCCAGCGCGTGCATCGGGGATTCGCCCGCGTAGAGCGCCTGGAAGGTGAACACGCGTTTCAGGCGCTCGTCGCTCAGGAACCGGCCGACCTGGCCGTCGAGCCGCCGGAAGCCGCCCAGCGCGACGAGCCGGGCCAGCTCGGGCCGGAGCATGCCGAGCGGGGAGTCGATGTTGGCGTCGATGAACCGGCCGAACTCGGCCCGGTAGAGCCGGGTCAGCCAGTCGCGCAGCCGGGTGTAGCCGGCGGCCTCGGCCGGACCGGCGAAGTCCCGGACGGCGTCGGCCATCGCGGCCGCGTCGGTGTGCACGGGCAGGGTGGACCCGTCGGCGAACTGGGCCACGTAGGCGGGATCGAGCCGGGTGAGCGGGAGCTCGGTGGTGACGTCGGCCCCGACGGCGGCGAAGGTGTCGGCCAGGATGGACGGCATGGTCAGCACGGTGGGGCCGGTGTCGAGCAGGTAGCCGTCGCGTTCGACCCGGCCGGCGCGGCCACCGGGGCCCGGGTCGCGTTCCAGGACGGTGACTTCCCGGCCGCGCCCGGCGAGGTGGAGGGCGGCGGCGAGACCGGACAGCCCGGCTCCCACCACGACGACCCGGTTCACCGGCCCGGGAACGGTTTTCATCGGTCGTGCTCCCTGCCTCGGAGGGTGGCCGTCGCGGGGATCGGCCGGCCCGTCATCGGTCGCGCTCCGTGCACCGGGCCGCCAGCGCGGCCAGCAGGTCCCCGGCGTGCTGCGGCACCACCGCCGGGTCGATCGCCGCCAGTGCCTTGTCCGCCCGCTCCCGGATCAGCTCGCCCATCCGCTCGCGCGCGCCGGTGGCCACGATCAGCTCCCGCCAGCGTGCCACCGCCTCGTCGTCCACCGTCTCCAGCTCAAGCAGCTCGGCGAACTCGGTCTGCCGGCGCCGGTCGGCCATCGCCGCGGCCAGCACGACCACGCTGGAGGCCTTGCGCTCGCGCAGGTCCTGGCCCGCCGGCTTGCCGGTGACCACCGGGTCGCCGAACACCCCCAGCAGGTCGTCGCGGAGCTGGAACGCCTCGCCCACCAGGCCGCCGAACTCGCCCAGCGCCGCCAGCACCTCCGGGCCGCAGCCGGCCAGCGCCGCGCCGAACTCCAGCGGCCGCCGGACCGTGTAGTTGCCGGACTTGCGGCGCAGCACGTCGAGCAGGGTGTCCCAGCTGGGCAGGGCCCGCGCGTCGTTCACCAGGTCGGCGAGCTGGCCGACGGCCAGCTCGGCCCGCATCGCGTCGTAGTGCGCCCAGCCCCGCGCGAGCTCCTCCGCCGCCAGGCCGCTTTCGCGCAGCATCTGCTCGGACCACACCAGGAACAGGTCGCCGAACAGGATCGCGGCTGACTCGCCGAACCGCGGTGCCGAGCCCGCCCAGCCCTGCTCTTCGTGCCACCGGGCGAATCGGACGTGTAGCGCGGTGCGGCCGCGCCGCAACGCCGCGCCGTCCATCACGTCGTCCTGGACGAGGGCGAAGCAGTGCAGCAGTTCCAGCGCGGCGGCCGCGCGGATCGCCGCGTCGGACTCCGGCTGGCCGCACCGCCAGCCGACGTACGCGAAAAGCGGGCGGAGGCATTTCCCGCCCGCCACGAACTCCGGCACGGCGGTTTCCGCAAGCGCCCCTTCGCTGCGCCCGGAAAAATGCTCTTTCGCCCGCGCGCTCACGAACCCGTGCGCTTCGGTGAGACAGCGACGGCCCAGGGCGTCCAGCCGCTCGGCGGGCGCGTCGCCCGCCGGGACCACCCCCGTCGTCATGGTCGCGGTCATCCGGCGCCCCTCCCACTCGCAGCCTATTCGATTCGCAACCGTTTCACATGTGGTGTAGCTTGTCTACAGGGACCCGGTGAACACCGGGCCACTCCGCTGAATCCGCTCGGTGTGCCGAGCGGTCGCCGAGGTTTGCGCGGCGAGGTGGATCGGTGCTGAATCGGAAGCGACTTCCCTGTGGACGGGACGGCGATGCCACACGCCGCCCCGGCGGGCCCGCCGTCACACCCCTCGGCCGCGGGCCCCGCACCCGGCGGCGCCCCGCTCACACCTGGGCGTCGCCGGGTGTTCGTCGTGCATTTCTTCGGCCATTCTCCGGCGATTTACCGCGTTTTTCGGTGAAGTCGGAGAAATCGAGGCCGAGTGGTCCGCGGCTCCGGTCGCCGGTCTATTCTTCTTCCGTGATGGCTTCGCGGACTGCCGCATTCACCCGTCTCCACTTCGCCCCGCCCGCACTCACCGCCTGGCTCTGCGCCATGGCGGCGGTGCTCTGCCAGATCCTGTACTCGGTGACCGACCCCGGCGGCCGCACGCCGCTCACCGTGCTCACGGTGCTGTGCTTCGCGGCGGCGTCCCTCGCCGACGCGTGGTCCCGCTGCGGTGCCCGGGCGGCGGTCACGCTGGCGGTCGTCGCCGGCGGCGGCGGGCTGCTGGCCGAGGTTTCGGGCCTGCACACGGGTTTCCCGTTCGGGCGCTACGAATACACGGACCTGCTCGGCTGGCCCGTCGCGGGCGTACCGGGCATCGTCCCGCTGGCCTGGCTGATGATGGCGTGGCCGGCGTTGCTGGCCGGGCGCGCGCTGGCCGTGAAGCCGGCCGGTGTCGTCGCGGTGGCGGCGTGCGCGCTGGCGGCGTGGGACGTCTTCCTCGACCCGCAGATGGTCGACGAGGGCTACTGGATCTGGGCATCGCCCGAACCGTCGCTGCCGCTGGTCGACGGCATCCCGGTGACGAACTTCGCGGGCTGGCTGCTGGTCGCCGTCCTCATCCAGGCCGCGCTGCACCACTGGGTGCCCCGGCCGCCGGACCCGATCCCGGGCCCGGCCGCCGGCCCGGCGCCCGCGCTGTACCTCTGGACGTGGTTTTCGTCGGTGTGGGCGCACTTCGCGTTCTTCGGCCGGCCGTGGGTGGCCGTCGCCGGGGGCGTGCTCATGGGCGCGGTGGCGGTGCCGTTCGCGATCCGGCTGGGGAGGGGATTCCGGTGGGCGCGCGTTTCCGCGTGATCGTGCGGGCGGCCGCCGTGGCCGCGGTCGCGTCGGCCGCGCACGCGGCGTACAACGCGCGGATCGTCCGGGCGCCGCGCGAAGGACCGGCCCGGTGCCGCGAAGCCGTGTCGATCCTGCTGCCGCTGCGCGACGAAGCCGAGCGCGTCACCCCGGCCCTGCGGTCCCTGCTGGCCCAGCGCGGCCTCGACGACGTCGAAATCCTGGTGCTGGACGACTGTTCCACCGACGGGACGGCGGACGTCGTCCGCCGCGTCGCCGGGACGGCGGTCACGCTGCTGACCGGCGCCGAGCCACCGCCGGGAACGCTGGGGAAGCCGCACGCGTGCCACCAGCTGGCCCAGCGGGCGCGGGGGAGCGTGCTCGTCTGCGTCGACGCGGACGTCGTGCTGGCGCCCGACGCCGTCGCCGCCGCGGTTTCCCTGCTGCGCGAAGCGAATCTCGACGCCGTGTCGCCGTTTCCCCGGCAGCGCGCGGAAGGGCTCGGCGCCCGGCTGGTGCAGCCGCTGCTGCAGTGGTCGTGGCTGGTGCTGCTGCCGTTGCGGCTCGCCGAGACGTCGCCGCGCCCGTCGCTGGCCGCGGCCAACGGCCAGTTCTTCGTCATCGATGCGGCGATGCTGCGCAAGTGCGGCGGTTTCGCGGCGGTCGCGGGCGAGGTGCTGGACGACATCGCGTTGATGCGCGCGGTGAAGCGCGCGGGCGGCCGGGGAGTGGTCGCCGACGGCAGCCGTGTCGCGGAGTGCCGGATGTACGCGACGTGGGCGGAACTGCGGGAGGGCTACACGAAGTCGCTGTGGTCGGCGACCGGCTCGGCACCCGCGGCGGCGGCGATCGCCGGGCTGTTGCTGGTGGTGTGGGTGCTCCCGGCGGTGGCGGCCCTGGGCGGTTCGCCGTCCGGGCTGGCCGGCTATGCGGCCGGCGTGGCCGGCCGGGTCGTGGCGGCCCGGCGCACCGGGGCGCGCGTGTGGCCGGACAGCCTGGCCCATCCCGTGTCGGTGCTCGCGCTGGCCGGGTTGATCGGGCGCTCGTGGTGGGCCAGGGCGACCGGCAGGCTGGCGTGGAAGGGGCGGCCGGTATGAGCGACGTCGTCGTGGTCGGTGGCGGGATGGGCGGCCTGGCGTCCGCGGCCCGGCTCGCGGTCGCCGGGCACCGGGTGACCGTGCTCGAACGCTCGGCGGTGTGCGGCGGCAAGCTCGGCACCTTCACCCGGGACGGCTTCACCTTCGACACCGGCCCGTCGCTGCTCACCCTGCCGTCGGTCTACCGCGACCTCTTCAAGGCCACCGGCGCCGACCTGGACGAGCTCGTCGACATCGTCCCGGTCGACCCGGCCTGCCGCTACCGCTTCGCCGACGGCACCGAACTGGCCGTCCCCCACGAACGCGCCGCGGTGCCCGACGCGCTCGAAGCGGCTTTCGGCGGGGGCGCCGGCGAAGAGTGGCGCCGGCTCATGCGTGACGCGGAGCGGCTCTGGGGCCTGGTCGGCGAGCCGGTGCTGCGCCGTCCGCTGAACGGCGCCGCCGACCTCCTCCGGCACGCGACGGGGGTGCGGGACCTGCTGGCGATCGCGCCGTGGCGCACGCTGCGCGGGATGGGGCGCCGCCGGCTGAGCGACCCGCGCGCCCGGATGCTGCTGGACCGCTACGCGACCTACACCGGCTCGGACCCGCGGCGGCTGCCCGCCGTGCTGAGCGTCGTCCCGTTCGTCGAGCAGGAGTTCGGCGCCTGGCACGTCCGCGGCGGCCTGCGCCGGCTCGGGGACGCCCTGGTCGACCGGCTCACCGCCCTGGGCGTCGACGTCCGGACGGGCGCGGAGGTCACCGCGATCGAGACCGGCCCGGCCGGCGTCCGCGGCGTCCGGCTGGCGGACGGCGACCGGCTGGCGGCCTCGGTCGTCGTGGCCAACGCGGACGCGGCCCACGTCTACGGCGACCTGCTGCACGACCCCCGTGCGCGCGGCCCGCGGCGGGCCCTGCGGCGCACACAGCCGTCGCTGGCGGGGTTCGTGCTGCTGCTCGCCCTGCGCGGCACGACCCCGGGGCTGGGCCACCACCGCGTGCTCTTCCCGGCCCGCTACGACGCGGAATTCGACGCGATCTTCGGCCGCGCACCCCGGCCGGTCGACGACCCCACGGTCTACATCTGCGCGCCCGGCGACCCGCACCTGCACCCGCCGGGCTGCGAAGCGTGGTTCGTGCTGGTGAACGCGCCCCGCCACGACCCGCCGGCCGGCCTCGACTGGACGCTGCCGGGGCGCGCGGAGGACTACGCGGACCGGGTGCTCGAAGTCCTCGCCGAGCGCGGCCTGGACGTGCGCAACCGGCTGCTGTGGCGCGAAATCCGCACACCGGCGGACTTGGAACGCGACACGCGCGCGCCCGGGGGAGCGATCTACGGCGCATCGTCGAACGGCCCGCGCGCGGCCCTGCTCCGGCCGGCGAACGCAACGCCGATCCCGGGGCTGTACCTGGCGAGCGGATCGGCGCACCCCGGGGGAGGGCTGCCGTTGGTGGCGATGTCGGCGGAGATCGTGGCGGGTCTGGTCGGGCCGGCCGCGCGGGGTGGTGGGTCCCGCTGACGGGTGAAGGGGCGGCACCTTGCCGGCTCGCCCGGGTGGCCTGCCGCTTGCGGGCCGGTCGAGGGGTGGGAGATAGGCCGCCCGTGGCGCTGGTCGGCCGGCGTTCCGGCCGGGCCTCGGCGAGTGAGGGGGTGGAGGCTGGCTGGCCGTGGCGCTGGTCGGTCGCTGTTCCGGCCGGGCCTCGGCGAGTGTGGGCTCGGTCGGTCGCTTGCGGGCTGGCCGAGGGGGTGGAGGCCGGCTGGCCGTGGCGCTGGTCGGCCGGCGTTCCGGCCGGGCCTCGGCGAGTGTGGGCTCGGCCAGCCGCTTGTGCGCCGGTCGAGGGGTGGGAGGCCGGCCGCCCGTGGAGCCGGTCGATCGCCGTTCCGGCCGGGCGAGCGAGCCCTCGGCCGCCCGCCCGAGGTCAGCCCCGCGCCGCGGCCTTCCCGAACGCCCGCGCGACACCCACCCAAAGATGGGCCAGGCCGATGAGCGACAACCCCGTCCCCAGCACCGCGCAGGTCGTTCCCCACGGCCAGCCCGTCCACGGCGTCCCGGCCGGTGCGAGCGCCGCCCCGGTGACCGCCACCGCCGTCACGACCAGGCGGGTCGGGCGCTCCGCCACCGTGATCGCCCCCGCCCCGCGCATGCCCGCCGCCTGGGCACGGGCGCGGATGTACTCGTGCAGCAGGAGCAGCGCCGCCATTGCCGCGCACCACCCCGCCGGGGCGCCGAGCACCAGCAGCACCGCCACGAAACACAGCTCCGTCACGCGGTCCGAAGCCGCGTCGAGGACCGCGCCCAGCGGGCGGGCGCGGCCGGTGCGCAACGCCACCGCGCCGTCCAAGCCGTCGAACACGCCGGTGGCCACGATCGCCGTCAAGGCGAGCCACAGCGCGTCGCCACCGGACGCCGCCGCCCAGACCGCAGCCAGTGCGCTCAGCACCCCGCACCCCGTCAGCACGTCCGGCGGGACGCCGAGCACCGGCCGGGTCAGCAGGTGGATCGCCCGCAGCCAGCCGACGGCGAGCGCGCTGCCCGACACGTCGTGCTTGTGCACCCGGGACCACCCGGCCACCCCGTCGTCCTCCTCGGCCACCGGCGCGGCGAAGTGAGCGCCCGGGAAGCGGGCCGCCGCGCGCTCGTCGTCCTGCGGGACGCCGGCCGGGAACTGCGCGGCCGGGACCTTTCGCTGTGGGCCGCCGGGGTGACGTTCTTCGCCGTGCTGGCCGTCGTCCCGCTGGCGCTCGTCGCCCTGCGGGGTGCCGCCTTCCTCGGGTCGCCGGAGTTCGTCCGGCACGGTGTCGCCCGCTGGGTCGACGCGCTGCCGCCCGGCCACGGCCCCGGCCCGGCGCTCGAAGCCCTCACCACGGCCGCGCTCGGCACGCCGTGGACCGCGCTGCTCGTCACCCTGCTGCCGGCCACCTTCTACGGCGAAGGCCTGCTGCGCGGGTTGGTCCAGGTCGCCGGGCAGCCCGCCGGGGCGCTCGTCGGGTGGCGCGGGCGGCTGATGTTCGTGCCCGTCCTCGTGCTGAGCCCGACCCTGGCGATCGCGCCACTGGCCACCGCCGACACGGTGGCCGGCTTCTACGCGCGCGGCGGCTGGGCGACGTTCTGGGGCATCACGCTGTCGTTCCACATCGACTGGCTGATCATCGCGGTGGTGACCGCGATCGTGTTCGCCGGCAGCGCCCCGCGCGGTGTGCGCCGCGCGCCGCTGGTGGCCGGCGCGTTCGCCGTGGCCGCCGTGCTCGCGGGGTTCTTCCACGGGTTCCTCCTGTTCCTGGCCATCCCGCTGGACTGGAGCGTGCCGTTCGGCGGCCTCGCGGTGGTCGGGGCGGTGTCGGCGTTGATCCTCTGGCTCTACCTGCTCCACGTGCTGCTCCTGCTCGGGTACCGGCTGACCCTCAGCGCCGAGCGCACCCGGCTGGGGGCTACCCCGGAAATCGATGCAAAAGCGAGCGCGGCTTTCGAGGATTCCCGCAGGTCCAGCTAGGTCTGCTGATTTGAAGACGCCTCATCACCCGTAAAGCGTTGCACAAGCGATGCGAATGAGTCATCATCGGGCCGTGCCGGCGCCGGACCAAAGGGCCGGCGCGCGCGTGAGGCAGTGGTGGGAGCGAGTGACGACCAGACCGGAACCGGAGGTCACCGACCGGGCCTCCTGGTGGACGACGGGGCAGATCGCCACCGCGCTCGGGGTGTCGCCCGTCGTGCTGCGCGCGTGGGACAGCCGCTACGGCCTCGGGCCCGCGCGTCGCGGCCCCGGTGGCCAGCGGCTCTACGGGCCGCGGGAGCTGCAGCGCCTGCGGCGGATGAGCGCACTGGTGAACCAGGGCATCCGGGCCGGGACCGCGGCTGACCTGGTCCTTTCCGAGGCCGTCACCCCGGCGCAGTCCCGCCTCCGGGCCGACGAGATCGACGAAGCCGCCCTGGCCGTCGACCTCCCGGCGCTCAGCGGCCTGCTGGACGAGCTCCTGGCCGGCCACGGCACCATCGCGGCCTGGGCCGACGTGCTGGCGCCCGTGCTGCGCCGCCAGGGGGAGCGGTGGCAGGCCGGGGAAAGCGCCTTCGCGGCCGAATGGGCGCTGGCCGGGGCGATCTCGGCGGCGCTCGAGCGCCACGTCGCGCGCGTCCCGCCGCCCCCGCGCGAACGGCCGGTCCTGCTGGCCTGCTGTGCGGCCGAGCGGCACCCGCTCCCGCTCCAGGTGCTCGCCACGGTGCTGCGCGAAGCCCGCATCCCGGTGGTGTTCCTCGGCGAGATGGTGGCGCCCGACGTGGTCGTGCGGACCGCGGTCCGGCTCGAACCGGTGCTGGTGCTGCTCTGGTCGATGACGCCGTACAGCGCCGACGCCCCGCTGCTGGCCGAGCTCGCCCGCCGCGACCTGCCGGTGCGCGCGGCCGGCCCGGGCTGGTTGCCCGTCGGCGGCCGGATCGGCCCGGTGCTCAACGGCCTGCGGGTCGCGCTGGGGGCGGTTTCCGCGCACACCGGCCGCGTCTGGCCGTGACCGTGCCGCCACGTGGCGGTGGTGCGATAATTCATGCATCGAATAAACTGTGATTTGAGTCACAAAGCCCCCTCTGGGGCGTGCTTCTTGGGCGCCGGGAGTGTCGGACAGGCGTCCGATGCCGTATCCGTTAGAGCGGACATAGCCGGTCGCGGGCTGTTCCGCCGTGACGTCACCGGGCGGTGACCGCACCGGCGGGTGCCCCTGGCGTGTGGGAACGTGGTGTTGATGGACGTCGACGCGGTGAGTGGCCGGGACGGCCCCCGGGCCGGGGGTTCGTGGACCCCCGGCAAGGTCGCCGAACTGCTCGGCGTTTCGCCGGTGACGCTGCGGACCTGGGCCGCGCGCTACGGGGTCGGCCCGACGCTGCGCGACGACGGGCGGCACCGGCGCTACTCCGACGCCGACGTCCGGCGGCTGCAGTACATGCAGCGGCTCATCGATCGCGGGATGCGGGCCAGGGAAGCCGCCGCGGCGGCGTTTTCCCGCGCCGACGAAGCGGTCCCCGAGGTTTCGGTCGACCGGCACATCGAAGAGCTCGAGCGGGCCGCGGAGGGCCTGGACTTCGCGTCGCTGGCCGCGCTGCTCGACGAAACGCTGGACGCGCTCGGGCCCGGCGCGGCCTGGACCGAAGTGCTCATCCCGGTGCTGCGCCACCTCGGCGGCCGCTGGCTGCGCGGCGACGTCTGCTTCGAGTCCGAATGGGCGCTCACCGGCGAGATCTCCCTGGCGCTGCAGCGCTACAGCGCCGGGTTCGCGAACACCCCGCCCGGCCGGGCGGTGCTGCTGGCCTGCTGCCCGGAGGAACGGCACAGCCTGCCGATGGAGGTGCTGCGGGCCGCGATGGTCGAAGTCGGCGTCCCGGCGGTCTACCTGGGGCAGATGGTGCCCGCCGAGACGACGATCGCGATCGCGTCCAAGCTGGACCCGGTCGTGGTGCTCCTGTGGTCGATGTCCGCCAACACCGTCGACGACCTGCTGGTGCAGCGGCTGCGGCGGCGCGGCTTCGAGGTCGCCACGGCGGGCCCCGGGTGGGAGAACCTCAGCGAGCGGGACGTCCCCTGGGTCAACGACCTGGCCGCCGCCCTCGAGCTGGCGGCCGAGCGCCTGAAGGCGTGAACCGTGGCCGGGGGACCCGGGCAAAGCGTTGCGCAATCGCTTCAAATGCCCGAGGATGACTCGCGAGCCGGTCTCTTCGGCCGGTCGTGGCAGGCGGGAGCGAGTCCGGTGGACCTCAAGCGGCGGGTGATCGAGCGCTGGCCGGCGCAGTGGCCGGTGCAGCCGTTCCGGGAACCGGCGTGGGCCCGGCAGGAGCCCACCTACGCCGAGTGCAGCCCCGCCCTGATCGAGGCCGCGGTCAAGCGCGCCGGCGCCCGGCCGTCGGGCAACTGGTTCGTCTTCGCCGCCGGCCGGGAAATCCGCGCCGACCGGCCGTTCGGAGCGCGCGTGGGCGGTCGCGAGCTGGTCGCCTGGCGCGGACCGGACGGCGCGCTGGTCGTCGGCCCGGGCGCCTGCCCCCACCTCGGCGCGCCGCTGGACCAGGCCCGCGTGCACTGCGGCGAGCTGGTCTGCCGGTGGCACGGCCTGCGCGTCGGCGCGGGCCGTCCCGGCTGGACGGCCCTGCCGTCCTACGACGACGGCGTGCTGGCCTGGGTCCGCCTCGACCGGATCGGCGGCGAACCGCCGACGGACCGGCCGATCGTGCCGGTCCGCCCGGCCGGGACCACGGTCGACGCCGTGGCGACGCTGGCCGGGGTCTGCGAGCCCGAGGATGTCGTCGCCAACCGGCTCGACCCGTGGCACGGCGCCTGGTTCCACCCGTATTCGTTCGCGCGGCTGCGCGTGCTGTCGGCTCCGCAGGGCGTCGGTGTCCTCGACGTCGCGGACGCCGAGGACAAGTTCGTCGTCGAGGTGACGTTCCGGCTGGCCGGGCAGATCGGCGTCCCGGTGGTCGCCGAGTTCACCTGCCCGGGCCCCCGCACCGTGCTGATGACCATTGTGGACGGTGAGGGCGCGGGCAGCGTGGTGGAAACCCACGCCACCCCGCTCGGCCCCGGCCCCGACGGCCGGCCCCGCACCGCGGTGATCGAAGCGACGATCGCCGCGTCCGGACGGCCGGGCTTCGCCAAGGCGGCCCGCATGGCGCCGGTGCTGCGGCCGCTCATGCGGCGGGCCGCCGCCCGGTTGTGGCGGGACGATCTCGCGTACGCCGAGCGGCGTTACGCGCTGCGAGGGGATCACCACTGACTCGACGGCGTCGCCTACCGGATCCGGTCGGTGCAGCGCACCGCCAGCAGGGACAGCGCGGCCCGTGGCTCCGCCGGGATGACCAGCCGGTCGAGGGTCTCGTGGGCCGTCGCCACCCGGGCCGTGATCAGCTCTTCGAGCCGCTCCCGCGCTCCCGTCGCCTCGATCAGGGCCTGCTGCCGGCGCACGGCCTCGTCGTCGACGACCCGCAGCCGGTCGAGGTTCGCCAGTTCGCGGCGCTGGGCCGGGGTGGCGAGTTCGCGGGCGAGCACGACGACGCTGGTGGCCTTGTGCTCGCGCAGGTCGTCGCCCACCGGTTTGCCGGTGACGGCCGGGTCGCCGAAGACGCCGAGCAGGTCGTCGCGGAACTGGAAGGCCTCGCCGATGTGCGTGCCGTAGCTGCCCAGCAGGGCCGACACGGCCGGGGGACAACCGGCCAGCGCCGCCCCGAACTCGAGCGGGCGCCGGACGGTGTAGTTGCCGGACTTGCGGCGCAGCACGTCGAGCACCGACGCCCAGCTGGGCACCGACCGCGCGTCGTTGACGAGGTCGCCGAGCTGGCCGACGGCGAGCTCGGCGCGCATCGCGTCGTACACCGGCCAGCCGCGGCCCAGCTCGGCCTCGGCCAGGCCCGATTCGCGCAGGAGCTGTTCGGACCACACGAGGAACAGGTCGCCGGAGAGCACCGCCGCCGACTCGCCGAAGCGGTCGGGCGAGCCCTGCCAGCCTTGTCCGTGGTGCCAGGTGGCGAACTGGGTGTGCAGCGTCGGGGCCCCGCGCCGCAGCGGCGAGCCGTCCATGACGTCGTCCTGCGCGAGCGCGAAGCAGTGCAGCAGTTCGAGGGCGGCCGCGGCCCGCAGGGCGGCGGCCGAGGCGGGCCGGCCGCAGCGCCAGCCGACGAAGGCGAACGCGGAGCGCAGGAACTTGCCGCCGGAGACGTACGACGGCAGGGCGGTGGTGGCCAGCGCGCCTTCGGGGCGGCCGTCGAAGAGCTCGGCGCAGCGGACTTCGACGAAGTCCAGCGCGGCTTCCCGGCTCCGGGCCCGGACATCGGCGAGCCAGCGCGCGGGCGACACCTCGGGGGCGGCGGTGGTGGTCATCCTCATGGTCATCCCTCCCGCCCGGCGGTGGCGGACCGCCCGGACCCGAAATGGGCGGCGACCGGGCGCCCGGGGTCGAAGGTATCAGGATCCTTATAGTTTGGGCAAGGACTTCGCGGCGGTGGCCGGGCGATCGTGGGATACCGGGCGGCGGCTCTCGTCCGGGGCAGGTGGTCGCGGTGGGCGGATGCGGGCGGCTCGCTGCCGCGGTCCGGCCGGCCGCGATGGCTGCGGGAGCACCCCAGGCGAAAGCGGGCGGTTCACGGCCGCCGTCCAGCCGCCGGGATCGCCGCCGCGAGCGCCGCCGCCCCCGCGGCCAGGACCGCGGCCACCAGGAACGCCCGGCCGAACCCCGCCGCTTCGGCCGCCGCCGCGGGCAGGCCCGCCGCCGTCAGCCCGGCCGAACGAGCGTGGGCGAACCAGGCGAGCGCGGCGAGCCCCAGCGCGGCCCCGATCTGCCGGAACGTGCTCAGCAGTCCCGCGGCCAGCCCGGTGTCGCCGTCGGCCGCCGCTCCCGTCGCCAGTGCCGCGAGCGGGCCGAACGACAGTCCCAGTCCGAACGTCACCAGCATCCCGGGCGGCACCACCCCGGTCAGGGGCGTGCTGTCGGCGTCCACTGTGGAATACCACGCCAGCCCGGCGGCGACGAACACCGTGCCCGCCAGCACGATCCGCTTCGGCGGGATCCGGTCCGGCAGCCGGCCGGCGAGCCGCGCGCCGGCGATGATGCACGCCGCCTGGGGGAGGAACGCCAGCCCGGTGTGCCACGCGTCGAGCCCGGCGACCCGCTGCAGGAACAGCGCGCCGAAGTACCACGTCGTGAACGCGATGCAGCCCAGGATCGCCATGGTCAGGTTGATCGTCAGCCCCGGCCGCCGGAGCAGCGTGCCCGGCGGGACCAGCGGGGCCGCCGCCGACCGCTCGGCGAGGACGAAGGCGGTGAACAGCACGGCCGCCAGGGCGAAGGGCCAGTGGACCGTGCCGCCGTCCTGCAGCCGGGTGGCGCCGTACACCAGCGACACCAGGGCGCCGGTGGCCAGTGCCGCGCCCACGACGTCGAGACGCGGCCGCTCCCGGGCGCCGCCGGTGCGCGCGAGGAACGCCGCCGCGATGACGCCGATCGCCAGCGCGATCGGCACGTTGATCAGGAAGATCCACCGCCAGCCCGCCCACCGCACCAGCGCGCCGCCCAGCAGGCCGCCCGCCGCGCCGCCGACCGCGCCGACCGCCGACCACGTCCCCAGTGCGCTGCGCCGGGCGCGCTCGCCGGTGAACGTCGTCGTCACGATGGCCAGCGTCGCCGGGGACAGCACGGCGCCGCCGAGGCCCTGCAGGACGCGGGCCGCCACCAGCCAGCCGGGTCCGGGTGCGGCACCGGCGAGCAGGCTCGCCGCGCCGAACACCGCGACGCCGGCCAGGAACACCCGCCGGTGCCCGAACAGGTCCGCGCAGCGGCCGCCCAGCAGGAGGCAGCCGCCGAAGGCGAGGCTGTAGCCGTTGGCCACCCAGGTCAGGCCGCCGTCGCCGAAGCCGAGAGCGTCCTGGATGGCCGGCAGCGCCACGTTCACGACCGAGACGTCGAGCACCGTCATGAACTGGGCGAGGCAGGCCGCCAGCAGGATCAGGGCACCAGCGTGCCGACCACCTTGCGCAGCAGCTGGACCAGCGTCCGCTGCTCGGCCGCCGTCAGCCCCATCGCCGCCGGGGTGTTGACCTCCAGCACCGCCTTCGTCGCCTTCCGGACGAGCCGGCGGCCGGCGTCGGTGATGTGCACCGGGATCGGGTGGCCGCGGCCCGGGCGCTCGCCGCGCACGATCAGGCCCAGTGCCTCCAGCGGGAGCAGGGCCTCGCCCATGCTCTGCGGCGTCACCAGGCATCGGCGTGCCAGCGCGCCCTGGGCGATCCCGGGGCTGTTGTCGATCTGCACGAGGATCCCGAACTGGGCGGGGGAAAGCTCGGCGGGGCCGAGCGCCTGTGCCATCCGCGGGACGAAGGCGAGGTAGGCGCGGATGATGTTCCAGCCGGCCAGGCCGTCGATGTCGCTGTCGGTCCACACCGGCGCTTTGCCGGTGCGGACCGGATGTTCTGCGTTGGGCACGGCATCACGATATCGTAGCCCCTATCCATAAGGAACCTTACTCTCAGGGAGGGCCGGGGATGACCGGACGCAGCCACGTGATCGTCGCCGGCGCCGGCATCGGCGGGCTCTGCCTGGCGCACGGCCTGCGCCGGCACGGGATCGACGTCACCGTCTACGAACGCGATGCCGATCCCGACGAGCGGTGGTCGGGCTACCGCCTGCACCTCACCGGGCCGGCCAACCGGGCGCTGCACTCCTGCCTGCCGCTCGAGACCTACCTGGCGATCCTCGACAGCGCGTCCCGGCCGCTGGACGCCTTCCGCATCCTCGACGAGCACCTCGAAGAACTCCTGGTGTCGCCGACCACCGCCGATCCGGCCCTGCTGGTGGACGACGACACGCTGATCGGCCGCCGCCCGCTGCGCCGGCTGCTCCTGCGCGGCCTCGAAGACGTGGTCCGGTGGGGCCGGGCCGTCCAGCGGTACCGGCCGCTGCCGGGCAACCGCGTCGCCGTCGACCTCGCCGACGGCACGACCGACGAAGGCACCCTGCTGGTCGGCGCGGACGGCCGGTCGTCGGCGGTCCGGCGCCAGCTGCTGCCGCAGGCCGAACCGCAGGCGTGGGACGTCGCCTGCGTCGCCGGGACGACCCCGCTCGAGGCGGCCGTCGCGGCCGGGGTGCCGACGGCGATGGTCGACGGGGCCGGGTTCGCGATCGGCCCGGCGGGGCACAACATGTTCTACTCCGGCCACGACCCGGCCGGGCGCAGCCGCCCCGACCTCCCGCCGGGCGGCGGGCCACGGGAACCGGACGACGCCTACGTGCTCTGGTCCGTGGGCGCGCCCTCGGCCGAGTGGCCGGAGGACCCCCGGACGAGCGAAGGGGATCTCGGTGCGGCGGCGCGGGGCATGCTGGCGGACTGGCACCCGGCCGCCGGACGGCTGGTCGCCGCCGCGGATCCGCATTCGTTGTCCCCCTTGACGTTCTGGGTGGCGCCGGAGGTCGAGCCCTGGCAGACCCAGGCGACGGTGACCCTGCTCGGCGACGCCGTGCACGCGATGCCGCCGACCGGCGGGATCGGCGCGAGCACGGCCCTGTGCGACGCGGCCGCGCTGGTCGAAACGCTGGCGCTGTGCGAGGAGGGGCTCGGCCGTCCGGTGCCCGCGCTCGCCGCCTACGAACGGGAAATGCTCGAGCGCGGCCAGGAGGCGATCCGGGCGTCGGTGGCGAACCTCCAGTGGGCGCAACGCCTCGACGGACCGGTGTCGTTCCGGCTGGGCAAGTTCGGCCTGAAGTCCGCCGGCGGGATCCGCTCGCTGCTGCGGACCCTCGCCGGCAAGGGGGACGGGTGAGCGTCAGATCATGTACTGCATCGAGTGGTCGCCCAGGTAGCAGACGCGGGCCATCCGGCGCTCGGTGACCAGCCCGAACGCCAGGTGGGCGCCCGCGGCGTGCACGTCCCGCCACAACCGCTGCAACGGGTGCTCGTCGCGCAGGGCCGCCGCTCCGGCCAGCCGGTAGGCGCCGTCGACGACCCGCTCCGCGACCCGCTGCGAGTGCTGGACCGCCCCCGCGAACCGCGCGCGCGTCTCCGGGCGGGCCGAACCCGCCGTCGTGACCTCGTCCCACACCCGGCCCGCGGCCTCGTGCAGCAGGCACCGGGCGGCCAGCCGGTCGTTGTCCAGCCGCCAGAACTCCACCTGGGCGGCGGTGTCCGCCAGGTCGGTACCGGGCAGCTCGCGGAACTCCTCGACCGCGCGCCGCGCCAGCCCGGCCGAGAACCCGCCCATCATCATCATGAGGAAGGCGAAGTACGACAGCCGGTAGAGCGGCCCGTCGTGCTCGCCCGGCTCGAAGAACGGGCTGAACGTCATCGAGTGCGGCACCTCGACGCCGCGGATCTCGACGTCGTCGCTGCCGGACCCCCGCAGCCCCAGCACGTGCCAGGTGTCGAGGACTTTCACCTCGTTCGCGGGCAGGACCGCGAAGCGCACGACGTCCTCGCCCCACTGCGGGGAGTCGACGCCCGGTTCCTTCTTGGCGAAGGCCGCGATGAACCAGTCGGCGTGCCGGCACCCGGAGTTGATCGCCCACCGGCCGTCGAGCCGGTAGACCGGGCCGTCGTCGCCTTCGGCCTCGGTCGCCGGCAGGATCGTGCCTTCGCCCATCGGGGCCAGCGCGCAGGCGATCAGCGGATCCGGGCGGCCGGCCACGACCCGGCGGCCCAGCTCGATCGAGCCCCAGCCGAGGAAGCCGGACGCCTGGCCGATCATCAGCGTCCAGCCCACCGACGGGTCGGCCCAGGAGATTTCCTCGACGACCGAAAGCACGGTGGCGGGGTCGGCCTCCGAGCCGCCGAGCACCCGCGGCAGCGTCAACGAGAAGAGCCCGGCTTCGCGCAACGCCTCCACGGCCGCCCGGCTCGGCGTCCGCGCCCGTTCTGTGGCCGCTTCGCCGCCGATCAGGTCCCCGGCGATCCGGCGGGCCTCGCCGACGAGCTGTGCGGGGGTGCGCACCGTTTCCGTTGCGGTCATGACGCCTTCCTCGGTTCGTCGGAGAACAGCCGGTCCAGGTCGGGTTCGAGGGCGGCCCGCTCGGCGAGCAGCCGCGCGGGCCGGTCGAACCACGGGTGCGCGCCGAGCGCGGCGAGGTGGGCGAAGGTCTCCTGCATCGGGTTGCCGTCGTAGAGCGCGCTCGCCCCGGTCAGCGTCATCACCTGCGTCGTGGCGGCGCGCGCGGCGTCCAGCGCGGCGATGCCGGTGACGACCAGCCGGGCCTGCGCGGCGGGGCCGGCCGCCGGTTTCGCCGTCCGGGCCGTGAGCAGGGCCGCGGCGCCGTCGAGCAGGGCCTCGGCCGACAGCAGGATCGACAGCACCATCGGGTCGTCGATGGTCTTGACCGCGGCCCAGCCCCGGGCACTGCTCGCCGCCTTGCGCAGGAAGGCGTCCCGGAACCGCCCCGCGACGCCGAGTGCGTGGGCGCCCGCCGCGACCACCGCGAGCACACTGGGCGGCAGCGAAAGCAGGCCGTCGCCCGGCGCGGCGGAGTCGTCGACGACGGTCGCGGCGCGGGCGCCGTCCCGCAGCCGCACCAGGTGCCCGCCCCAGACGTCCATCGCCGGCGCGAGCGGTACCTGTTCGGTGCGCACCTGATCGCCCGCGTAGGCGGTCCAAGTCGCGGTGCCGTCGTCCGACCGCCCGGCGAGCACGACGCACCCGCCCGGGCCGACCGGCCGGTCCACCGTCCATTCCGGACCGGCCGAAGCGGTGCCCGCCGGCCAGCCCAGTGCGGCGTCGCGGGGCACGCCACTGTCCCGGGTGGACAGTGCGTGCGTGACCAGCGCCGTGACGCCCAGCCAGCCGGCCCGTGGGTCGAGGTGGCCCTGGGCGGCGATGTCGACGAGGTTCATGCGGGTTCCTTCCGGGCGGCGGTGAGTTCGGCCAGGAGGTTCGGCACGACCTGTTCGGGACCGGGCAGGCCGGCGATCTCGTCGGCGACGTCCCGGGCTGTCTTCGCCGGGCGCGGGTCGTGGAGGACGTGGTCGAGCGCGTCGTCGAGGACCTTGGCGTCGCCGCCCTCCGGCACGGCGAACACCCCCGCGCCGCGGCGGGTGACCGCGTCGCCGTTGAACGCGTGGTCGGCCTCCCGGGAGACGATCACCTGCGGGACGCCGCGGGCGAGCGCGGCCAGGGTCGAGCCCGCGCCGCCGTGGTGGACCAGGACGTCGCAGCCGGGGAGCACGGCCTCCAGCGGCAGCCAGCCGTGGGCGAGCACCGAGCCCGGGTCCGTGCCGGGCGGGAGGTCGCCCGCCACCAGCACGTCGAGGTCGTGGCGGGCCAGCGTCCGCAGCAGGAGCGGGGCCAGCTCGCCGTGTTCGGCGGTCGTGCCCAGGGTGACCAGGGCGCGGCGGCGGCCCGGCCGCGTGGCGAACCCGGCCGGGTCGAGCACCCCGGCGCCGCTGTAGGGCCGGTAGCCGAGCACCAGGCCGGTCGGGCCGCCCGGGTACATGCTCGGCGGGCACACGTCGAGCGCCTCGTCCGGGTCGGCGAGTTCGGCGACGCCGTGCCGCCGGCACGCGCCGGCCAGGTGCGGGGCCATCCGGTCCTGGGTCCGGGCGACACCGGTGAGCTGGAACCCGTGCTCCACCGACGGCACACCGAGGACCGCGGCCACCAGCGGGCCCACCGGCTGCAACGCGGTGTGCAGCACGACGTCCGGCCGCCACGCCCGGCCGAGCGCGACGGCCGCGTCGGCGACCCGGTCGGCCAGCGCGGCGAACAGCTGCATCGCGAGGTCGAACCGCTCGGCCTCCGCGGCACCGGGCATCCGGCGCAGGAACGACGTCCGGATCGCGGCCAGCTCGTCCGTCCCGCCGGGCAGCAGGTCGGCGGCCGGGAGCCCGGCGGACACGGCGCCGGCCACCGCGGGCCCGGTCGCGCCGACGAGCACCGTTGCGCCCGCACAGCGCGCCGCCCAGAGGCTGGGCACCATCGGGAACAGGTGCCCGAGGCCCGAGGAGGTGAAGGCGAGAACGCGGGTCACGGCTTCCTCCTCAGCACGGTGACGTGGAAGGGCAGCCCCGGCACCTGCCGCGTCGCCTCGGCTTCGAGGCCGGCGGCGGCGTACATCCGCTCGTGCGCCGCGGTGGTGTGGACCTCGCCGGCCTCGGTCCAGGCCAGCATCAGCACGGAGAACAGGTGCGGCTCGGGGTCGTCGGCCGGGGCGTCGCCCGCGACGAACCCGACGACGCCGATCCGGCCGCCGGGGGCGAGCTGGGCCGCGGCGTGGGCCAGCAGTTCCGCGGACCGCTGTTCGGAGAAGTGGTGCAGCACGTTGGTGACCAGCACGAGGTCGTGGTCCGGGCCGAGGTCGAGCTCGAACATGTCGCCGGGGACGAACCGGGCGCGGTCGGCCAGGCCCTGGTCCTGCGCGTGCTGCCGGGTGATGGCCAGCACGTTCGGCCAGTCGACGCAGGTGACGGTCGCACCGGGCAGCCGGCGGGTGAGGGTGAACCCGTAGATCCCGTGCCCGCAGGCCAGATCGAGGATGCGCGGGGCCTCCCGGCCCGCCGACCACGGTTCGAGCAGCTCGGCGAGCAGCCCGGCGGTGGGCACGGTGACCGGCCCGACCGAGCGGGCGAAGGTCTCCCAGTAGTGGTAGCCGGGTGTCTCGGCGTTGACGTCGCGGACCGACCCGCCGGCCCGGACGGCGCCGGCGAGGTCGCGCATCGCGTCCCACTCCTCGTCGCTGGCGACGACGTCGACCATGCCGCCGTAGAAGCCCGGTTCGCCGGTCACCAGCAGAGACTTCGCGCCTTCGTCCAAAGTGTACGGTCCTTCGGCGCCACCGTGCACGAGCCCGAGCGCGGTCAAGGCGTTCAGCAGCAACCGGATCCCGCGCGGCTCGGCGCCGGTCGCCTCGGCGACCTCGGCGGCGGTGGCGTGGCCGGCGCCGAGCGCGTCGAACACGCCGACCCGCAGGCCGGCCCGCAGCAGGCTGGTTTCCTTGTAGACCCGCATCATGCGGTACAGCCGCTCGCGGGTCACCGGCGCGGCTTCGAGCGTGGTCATGGGCGTTCCTCCGGGTCGGCGGGCGGGCTGGTGCGGACCTGGCGCATGCCGGTCATCGAGACGGTGCGGCCGAGCGCCTTGAGCGCCTTCGCGAGTTCTTCGTGGGCTTCGCCCGCGGAGAAGGCCCGGAAGTCCTCCGGGGTGTCCCATTCGCTGACGACGAAGTAGCGGCCGGGTTCGCGCGTGTGGGCGTTGAGGGACTGAGCGAGGATGCCGGGCGCCCGGCCGGCGGTGGCGGCCATGCGGTCCCACGCGGCGAAGAAGTCGGACGGCGGGGTGTCGCCGATGTCGATCTCCAGCAGGACGCGGAACACCCCGGTTTCGGTGGTGGTCATGCCGGCCTCCGCCAGTCGTAGAACGGCTCGGCCTGCGCCTGGGCCATCGACGGCTGGTCGGGCCGGTAGGGCAGGAGCAGCTGGGCGAGCTCGCCGTCGATGGTGCGGAAGCGCTGGTCGCGCACGGCGGTGTAGAGCCGCTGCTGGAAGCCGTCCTCGCCTTCGATGAGGTGGAAGTAGAGGTCGTGGAAGCCGAACAGGGTGCGCCGGGTCGCGCCGATCTGCGCGGGCAGCTCGGTGCGGTCGTGCTCGGCGAACAGCTCGGTGATCCGGTCGCGGTCGGCGGGGTTCCACCGGCGGACCATCAGGGCGCGGTGCACGGGTTCTCCTTTCCGTTCTCCGCGGTGGGAGACGTGGTCGCCGGGCCGAGCCGGACCGGCAGCGTGCGCAGGCCGCGGACCAGGGAGCCGCGGCTCCAGGCGAGGTCCGTCCCGGCCGGTTCGGCCCGGGGGTGGCGGTCGAGCACCGCGGTGATGCCTTCGGCCAGCTCGATCCGGGCCAGCGCGGCGCCGAGGCAGAAGTGCGGGCCTGCTCCGAAGGCCAGGTGCGACGGCGGCGTGGCGGCGAACCGGTCCAGCCGCAGCTCGTCCGGGGCGTCGAACGCGGCGGGGTCGCGGTTGGCCGCGTTGAGCGCCGGGATGACGAGGTCGCCGGCCGCCACGGTGACGCCGGACAGCTCCACTGTGGACGTCGCCACCCGCGGGAAGCCGCCGACCGAGCCGAGGGAGATCGCGCGCAGCAGTTCCTCGACGGCGTGGCCGACCTTGACCGGGTCGCCGCGCAGTTCCGCCGCTGCCGCGGGGTCGGAGAGCAGCAGCATCAGCGAGCTGGCGAGGTGGTTGCTGGTGGTCTCGTGCCCGGCGATGAGGATCGCCATGGCCAGCGGGACCAGTTCGCGCGGGCTCACGTCCTGCGCGGCCAGGTGCGAGAGCAGGTCGTCCTCGGGGCGGGCGGCGCGGCGGCCGAGGAGTTCGCCGAAGTAGGCGGCGAGCTCCCCGCGGGCCCGGCCGACCTCCGGGGCGGCCCCGGGCGCGGTGGACAGGAACGCCTGCGCCCAGACGAAGAACCGGTCGTGGTCGGCTTCGGGGATGCCGAGCAGCGCCCCGATGACCCCGGTGGACAGCGGCCGGGTGTAGCCGGCGACGAGATCGGCCGGGTCGTCTTGTGCGCAGACGTCGAGCAGGGCATGTGCGCGGGCCGCGATCCGGGGGCGCAGGGCGGCCATCCGGCGGGCCGAGAACGCGCCGCTGACGAGGCTGCGCACCCGCGTGTGGTCCGGCGGGTCGAGGGCGAGCAGCGACCCGGCGGGCGGGGAGAGGCCGGCGGTGGGGGCGCCGGCGGCTTCGACGGCGGCCGCGCGGGAGAAGCGCGGGTCGGTGTGCACGGTCCGGACGTCGGCCATGGTCGTGGCGAGCCACGCCCAGCGGCCTTCGCCGAGGAAGACGGGCACGGGCGCCCGGGTGGCCCGGGCGGTCGCGTAGCCGGGATCGGGGTCGATGCCGTCGCGGGCGGCGAAGGGGTAGGTGGTGGTGGGGCGGGTTTCGGTGGTCATGACGGCTCCTGGTGGCTTTCGCCGGGAAGCCCCGGGCCGGCGGCGGACGGGCCCGCGAGCCGGATCTCGCGTGTTCGAGCCCGCATCTCGCGTGATCGGGGCCGGATCTCGCGTGACTGGAGGCGGATCTCGCCTGACTGGAGGCGGATCTCGCGTGCCCCAGGCCGGATCTCGCGTGATTGGAGGCGGATCTCGTGTGATTGAGGGGGCATCTCGTGTGATTGAGGGGGCATCTCGTGTGATTGGAGGGGCATCACTCGTGATTGGAGGGGCGACACGGTCATGCCGGCTCCGCGTGCAGGACCGTCCAGCGGCCGGTTTCCGGCTCGCCGACCAGCTGGAACCCGGTGGCGGCGAACAGGTCCCGCCACTGCTCGGTCGTGCGTTCGCGGCCGCCGAAGAGGACCAGCATGTCGATGTCGAGGACCTTGCCGTGGTCGAAGCCGTTGCCCGGCGACACCACCTGCTCGATCACGAACAGCGGGGCCCGCCGGTCGCCGATCGCCGACCGGACCCGGCGCAGCAGGCCTTCCGCCTGCGCGTCGGGCCAGTTGTGCAGCACCGCCTTGAGGAAGTAGGCGTCGGCGTCGGACGGCAGCGGGTCGCCGAAGAAGTCGCCGGGACGCAGCTCGACCCGGTCGGTGACCCCCTCGCCGTCCAGCACCGGCTCAGCGTCCGCCAGCACGCTCGGCCGGTCCACGAGGATGCCCCGGGTTTCCGGCGCCCGCCGCAGGGCCGCGCCGAGGAAGTGCCCGTGCCCGCCGCCGACGTCGGCGATGCGGCCGAACCGCTCGGGCCGGATGGCCGCCAGGTGCCGCTCGGTCTCCCACCGGCCCAGCTCGGTCATCATCGCGTCGAAGAACTGCTCGTCGTCCGGGTGGTCGCGCAGGTAGCCCCAGAAGTCCGTGCCCAGCACCGGCACCGTGGCCGGCCGCCCGGTGCGCAGCGTCTGCACCAGCGCCCCGTACGGCTCGGTGAAGAACCGCTTGCGGCCGTAGGCGATCAGCGGACGCAGGCTGTACGGGACGTCGGCGCGCATCGGCGTCGCCAGCGGGGTGCCGTCGAACACCCCGGGCTCGGTTTCGGTGAACACGCCGAAGGACGCGGCCATCCGCAGCACGCGGTACAGCGCGTCCGGGTCGGCCCCGCACTTCTCGGCCAGCTCGCCGACCGGCCGCGGCCCCTCGGCGAGGATCTCGGCGACCCCCAGCTCGGCCAGCGCCCCGACGACGTGCGCCAGCCGCAGCCCGCAGGTGAGGACAGTCAGCCGTTCGCGGTGGGCGGCGGCGTCGCCCGGGCCCGCGGCGCTCACGCGCGTGTCCCGACGTGCGCTTCGATCACGGACTTGAGGTGCTGCATCTGTTCCCCCGAGGTGCGGTTCAGCCGTTCGGTCATCGCGGCGTCGTCGAAGGGCAGGCCGGGCCGGACCGCGAACTCCTGCCGCCAGCGCAGCTCCACCCCGCCGTCCACCTCGCGGTAGTCCCAGCGCAGGCGCATGTACTCGAACGGGCCGGTTTCGATCCGGTGCGCGGTCACCGTGCGGGCGTCGCGGTCCGGGAACCGCTCGGAGACCCAGGTCCACACGGACCCGTCCGGGTCGGGCACGGTGGTGAGCCGGAACCGCACCGAGGCGGGCGTCTCTTCGAGGATCTCGGCCTTCGCGTATTCGGTGAACAGCGTGGGCCAGGACGCGACGTCGTTGGTCAGGTCCCAGACGGTGGCGAACGGGGCGTCGATGACGACGCGGTTGTCGGTCGTGGCCGGCACGGGTGGCTCCCTCTCTGGCGGTGGTGGTCAGGACGGGTGGCCGACGCGCGGCGGCGGCGCGTCGGGGTGCGGGACGGGCGCGGTGTCGACGTGCCCCTCGGCCGGGCTCGGCGCGAGCGGGCCGAGGAACAGCACGACGCGGGCGGGCACCGGGCCGTGCTGGCGCATGACGTGCCGCGCGCCCCGCCGGACGAAGCTCGCGTCCCCCGCGGCCAGTTCGACGGCGTGGCCGTCCACCTCGAGGGTCACGGCGCCCTCGACGACGAGCAGGTGCTCGTCGGACCACGGGTGGTAGTGCTCGCTGACGGCCTCGCCGACGTCCAGCACCGCTTCGGCCAGGAAACCGGCTCGCGTGCCTGCCGAGGTGGGCGTCAGCAGCGGGCGGATGTGGCCACCCTGGCGGCGGCCGGCGGGGACGTCCGCGGTGCGGATCCGGATCGGTGGGGCGGGTTCGGGCACAGCTCCTCCTGGTGGGGTCGGGTCACGGCTTGACGAGCCGGAGGCCGGGCGCGGGACGGGCGGCGAGCGCGGCGCGCACCACGCCGTCGAGGCCGTCTTCGAGGCGGACCGCCGGGCGCCAGCCCGTGATGTCCACAAAGGACGAAGGGTCGACGTCGACGTCCTCGAAGTCGCCCGGTGCGGCGTAGTCCGGTGGCGGCACGCGCTGCAGCGGCACCGCCGGGACGCCGGTGCGGCGGGCCGCGGCGGCGGCGATCAGCTTCAGGACGTCGCCGAGCGGGACGGCGTGCCCGGAGCCGACCGGCCACGCGCGGCCGTCGAGCGCCTCGGCGTGGCACACCGCGAGCCACAGGGCCGCCGCGACGTCCTCGACGTGCACCAGGTCCCGGCGCACCGACCCGTCGTGCCACAGCGTCAGCGGCAGGCCGGCCACCGCCCGCGCGGCCATCACGGTGACCACGCCGGTCCCGGGCGAGCCGGCACCGGCGCCGTAGACCGTGGGCAGCCGCAGGACGACCCCGCGCACCGTCCCGGCCGCCGCGGCGGCGAGCAGGGCGTCTTCCACGGCTCGCTTGTGCCGGTCGTACCCGGCGTGGCTCGACGAGGGAACGGTGCCGGCGGTCACCACCGTCACCGGGCGGTCGCCGACGATGTCGAGCAGGTCGAGCATCGGCTGCACGGTGGTCCGGTGCGCCTCCGGGTCGTCTTCGGCCACCCGCCAGGAGCGGCCGTCGCTCATCCGCGCCACCAGGTGGACCACGACGTCGGCGTCGTGCACCACCGAGGCCAGCTCGTCCTTGCGCGTGACGTCGGCGCGGACGTGCCCGGGCACCGGCCGCCGGCCCACCGCGCGGGTCCGGACGCCGAGCGCGGCGAGCCGGGCCACCAGCGACGAGCCCAGGTAACCGGTGCCGCCGAGGACGACGACCAGCGGATCGCGGGCACTCACCGGGCACCCAGGGTCCGCCGGAGCGCTTCGATCACGTCGTCCTGGCGGCGCTTGTCCAGGGAGGCGTACATCGGCAGCGAGAAGATCTCGGAGGCGAGGTGCTCGGTCACCGGCAGCGAACCCGGCCCGTAGCCCAGGTGCGCGAACCCGCTCATGGTGTGCACCGGCCAGCGGTAGCTGACGTTCAGCTCGATGCCCTGCGTGGCCAGCTCGGCGAGGATTTCGTCGCGGCGCGGGTGGCGGACGACGTAGAGGTAGTAGACGTGCTCGTTGCCCGGGGTCACCGCGGGCAGGGCCAGCTCGGTGTCGCCGAGTCCTTCGGCGTACCGGTCGGCGATCTCGCGGCGGGCGGCGATGTAGGTGTCGAGGCGGCGCAGCTTGCGGCGCAGGATCTCCGCCTGGACCGCGTCGAGCCGGGAGTTGTGGCCCGGCGTCCGCACGACGTAGTAGCGCTCGGCCATGCCGTAGTAGCGCAGCTTGCGGAGGTTCTCGTCGGTCGCGGCGTCCCGCGTGATCGTCGCGCCGCCGTCGCCGTAGGCGCCCAGGACCTTGGTGGGGTAGAAGGAGAACGCGGCCGCGTCGCCCATCGTCCCGGCGAGCCGGTCGTGCCGGCGGGCGCCGTGCGCCTGCGCGCAGTCCTCGAGCACCCGCAGGCCGTGCCGGCCCGCGATGTCGGTCACCGCGTCCATGTCGGCGCACTGGCCGTAGAGGTGCACCGGGACGATCGCGCGGGTCCGCTCGGTGATCGCGGCTTCCAGCAGCGTGGTGTCCATCAGCTGGTCCTCGGCGCGGACGTCGACGAACCGCGGCACCGCGCCGGTCCCGTCGATCGCGACCACGGTGGGCGCGGCGGTGTTGGCCACCGTGATCACCTCGTCGCCGGGGCCGACGCCGAGGGCCTCCAGACCGAGCTTGATCGCGTTGGTGCCGTTGTCCACGCCGACGCAGTGGGCGACCCCGTGGTAGCCGGCGAACTCCGCTTCGAACCCCTCGACGCTCGGGCCGAGCACGAGCTGCCCGGAGCCGAAGACGGTTTCGACCGCGTCCAGGATGTCTTCGCGCTCGGTGGCGTATTCACTCAGGTAGTCCCAAACCCGGATCGTCATGCGGTCTCCTCAACCGGTCGGGGGAGGCGGCCGCCGAGGGCCGCTTCGAGGGCAGTGCTGGTGGCGAAGTCCGGCAGCAGGCCGGCGGCGTCGAGCTCGGCGAGCGTCGGCGCGTCGCGGTCGCGGGCGGACAGGACCGGGGACCCGTGCCCGAGCGGCCGCGGCAGCCGCAGGCCGATCCGGGGATCGTGGATCGACAGGGCGAGCTCGTCTTCCGGGACGTAGGTGCCGGAGAGCAGGTAGGTCATCGTGGCGTCGTCGGACAGCGCGGCGAAGGCGTGCCCGACCCCGACGGGGAGGTAGACGGCCCGGCCGTGTTCGGCGTCGAGGCGCAGCACGTCCCAGACGCCGAACGTCGGCGAGCCGGTGCGCAGGTCCACGACGTAGTCGAGAACGCTGCCGTGCACGCACGAGACGTACTTGGCGACGCCGGGCGGCGTGCGCGTGAAGTGGATCCCGCGCACCACCCCCGCCCGCGACCGGCTGGTGCTCACCTGGGCGAGCGGGAAGAGCGGCCGCCCGGTGAACGCGCGGTGGTCGCGTTCGTCGTAGGCGGTGCGGAACAGGCCGCGGCCGTCGCGGTGGGTGGGCGGGGTGAACGTCCAGGCCCCGGCGACGGCGAGCGCGCGCCGGGTCCCGGGTGCGTCGGCGGTGGACGCGTCGACCGGCAGGGACAACGGAACTCCCGGGGGATGGGCGGGTCAGCTGACCCGGACGTCGGGCACGTAGGTGATCCAGCGGCCGCCGTGTTCCCGGAAACCGGTTTCCCGGGCCTGGATCTCCGCGGCGTGGTTCCAGGCGAACAGCAGCGCGTAGTCCGGGTAGGGCGCCTCGAACTCCGACGCCGGCGAGACCGGGATGTGGGTGCCCGGCGTGACGCGGCCCTGCTTCTCCGGGGTCGTGTCGTAGACGGTGGAGACCAGTTCGGGGCCGATCCCGCAGAAGTTCGTCACCGTCGCGCTCTTGGCGGTGGCGCCGTAGGCGGCGATCGTGTGCCCCTGCTCGCGCAGCCGGGTGAGCAGGGCGACGAGCTCGCGGGCGTTGTGCCGGACGGCGTCGGCGAACCCGGCCAGGGTGGCGGGGTCGTGCAGCCGTCGTTCCGCCTCTTCGGCGACGAGCTCGGCGACCGCGGGACTCGCGGGCCGTTTTCCTTCGCGCGCCAGGGTGTAGCGGACTTCGCCGCCGTGCACGGCGAGCCGTTCGACGTCGACGAGCGCCAGCCCGTGGCGGCGGGCCAGCTCGGCGACCGTGGTGGCGCTGAAGAGGAAGTAGTGCTCGTCGTAGATCTGGTCGAACGACGTCGCCGCGACGACGTCCCCGAGGTACGGGTCTTCGAAGACGAAGATGCCGTCGTCGGCCAGCAGCTCGCTGACGCCGTCGAACACCGAGCCGAGGTACGGGATGTGGCAGAGGGTGTTGGCCGCGTAGAGGACGTCGGCCGGCCCGTCCTCCGCGGCGATCGCGGCCGCGGTCTCCTTTTCGAAGTAGGCGGCGAGCACCCGCACCCCGCGCTCCTCGGCGGTCCGGGCGATCCCGCTGGAGGGTTCCACGCCGAGGTGCCGGACCCCGGCCTCGGCGATCGTCCCCAGCATCACGCCGTCGTTGCAGCCGAGCTCGACGACGAACGGGTCGGTCCTGCCGTCGAGTTCGGTGGCGAGCAGGTGCTTCGCCCAGTCCGAGAAGTGCGTCCGCATCACCGACGATCCCGATGAGCGGTACGGGTAGTGCTCGCCGAACATCCGCTCGCGCGGGACTTCTTCGAGCAGCTGGACCATCGCGCAGCCGGCGCACCGCCCGAGCCGCAGCCGGTAGAAGAACTCCTCGCCGGGGTCCGGGGGCGCGGGCGGGAAGACGTCGGACAACGGCTGGCTGCCGAGATCGAGCACGAGCTCGACGGAACGGCCGCAGACCCGGCACTGGGACATCGGGTAACCCCCTCGGACGAAGTCGGATGCCGGGCAGCCTGGGGACGCCGGCTCGAGAAGTTCTCGAAGATCTCGAAGCTCGCTCGATGAGCGGCCGCGCAACCGATGGAGCCCCACGTCACCGGCGGCGAGCACCCCCGGAAGACGACACGCGTGCTCGGAACGCCGACACGCGTGATCAGGAGGTCGACACGCGTGATCAGGAGGTCGACACGGCGGGGCCGGGCCGCGGCGCCGTGTCGACCCGTCAATCACGCGTGTCGGCTCGTCGATCACGCGTGTCGACCGGTTGCTTCACGGGGGAGCACCACTGAGTGGCAAATCGTCGCACAGTGTCGTGCAAATCGTTGCAGCGTGTTCACATCTGTCGATCAAAGCCAAGAGCAATGGTATGTGAGATAGGTCACAAAACCGGTTCAATCTGTCAGGGTCCTTATAACCGGAACTAGCATGATTTCGCCACCGGGGGACGGCATTCAAGGTGAAGGACTCTCGATGCCTGCATCTGTCCGCACCCCGGTCCATCCCGGTGCGAAACTATTCGGAGGTGTTGGGTGGATTTCACATTGCTCGGCGGCATGGAGATTCGATCCGACGAACGCGGCGGAATCCCGTCGGCGCCGAAACAACGGCAAGTGCTCGCCATGCTCCTGCTCAACGCCAACAAGGTGACCTACGTCGACGAGCTGTCCGACGAACTGTGGGGCGACCGGCCGCCGGTCAGCAGGCACACCACCCTGCAGACCTACGTCTACCAGCTGCGCCGCCGGCTGGAGAGCCCGTCGCGGCGGACCACGATCGTCACCCGGCCGCTCGGGTACATGCTCCAGGTGCCCGACGGCTCCATCGACGTGCTGGAGTTCCAGGCGAAGATCGAACAGGCCGCCCGGCGGCTGGAGTTCGAACCGGACGTCGCGGCGGAACTGCTCGAGGGGGCGCTCAGCCTGTGGCGAGGCCCGGCGCTGGCCGACGTCGTCTGCGGGTCCGTGCTGACCGGCTACGTCACCCAGCTCGACGAGCTGCGCATCTGCGCCACCGAGCTGCTGATCGAGGCCCGGATGAACACCGGGCACTACCGAGAGCTGGTCGCCGAGCTCAAGCGCCTGGTGCACACCTACCCGTTCCACGAGAACTTCCACGCCCAGCTCGTCCGCGCGCTGTCGATGAGCGGACGGCGGCAGGAGGCGATCGCGGCCTACCGCTCGGTCCGCTCGATGCTGCGTTCCGAACTCGGGATCGATCCTTCGCCGTGCCTGGACGAGGCCCTGCAGCTCGCGCTGAACGGGCCCCGGCCGGCCGACTCCCCGCCGGTGCCGATGGTCCGCCAGGAGCGCTGCGGGTGAGCCGCCGATGCTTCCGGGGCCCGTTCGTGGGTATACGGCTCCTGACACCGACGACACGGAGGCCGTCCCTTGGCGCACACGACGGAGCACAAACCCGCTGAGCGGCAGCGGGCCACGTCGTCCTGGCGGACCATCGCCTGGACCCTGCTGCTGGACGTGGCGTTGCCGTTCGCCTCCTACCTCGTCCTCCTGCTGTGGTTCGGCGTGCCGGAAGCGGCCGCGCTGGCCGCCGCCGGGGGTGTGGCGTTCCTGAGGGCCGTGGTGATCTGGGTGCGCGAGCGGCAGATCGGGGCCCTGTCGATCCTGCTCGTCGTCCGGTTCTTCCTCGGCGTGCTGGCCGCGCTGCTCACCGGGGACGCCCGGTTCGTGCTGGCGAAGGACTCGGTGGTGACGGCGGTGGTCGGGCTGAGCGTGCTGGCCAGCCTGGTGCTCGCCCGGCCCGCGATCTTCTACATCCGGCGCAGCCTGTCGCCGCGCAAGAACGCCTTCGACCGGCAGTGGCGGCAGGCGGCCGAGTTCCGGCGGCTGAACCGGCGGATGACCTGGGTCTGGGGCCTCGGTCTGCTCGGGGAGTCCACCCTGCGGATCGCCGTCATCTACCTGCTGCCCATCGGCGTCGCGGCCTTCCTGTCGCAGGCGATGGCGGCGCTGGCCATCGTGGTCCTCGTCGCGTGGACGCAGTGGCGGGGCAGGCGCAGCCCGGTCGACCCCGAGGAGTGAGCCTCGAGCCTGGCTCGAGCGGGGTAACAGGAACCTGACACTCGCGGCCGATTTTGCCATAGTGGGGCCATGATGACGGCGATCGAGGTCGATGGTCTCGGCAAGCGGTTCGGCGGCACCCGGGCACTCGACGGGACGACGTTCGCCGCGCGGCGGGGGACGGTGCTCGGCGTGCTCGGCCCCAACGGCGCGGGCAAGACGACGGTGGTGCGGATCCTGAGCACGCTCATCCGGCCGGACACGGGCCGGGCCGCGGTGGAGGGGTGTGACGTCGTCGCCGACGCCCACCGCGTCCGCCGGATGATCGGCGTGACGGGCCAGTACGCGGGGGTCGACGAGAAGCTGACGGGGCTCGAGAACCTCGTCCTGATCGGGAAGCTTCTTGGGCTGTCCCGCGCGGCCGCGCGCGAGCGGGGCGGCGCGCTGCTCGACCGGTTCGGGCTGAGCGCCGCCGGCGGCCGGGTCGCGGGCGGCTACTCCGGGGGCATGCGGCGACGGCTGGACCTCGCGGCCAGCCTGGTCGGCCGGCCCCGGGTGCTGTTTCTCGACGAACCGACCACCGGGCTGGACCCCGCGGCCCGCGGCGATCTCTGGCAGGTGGTCCGCGACCTCGTCGCCGACGGCACGACCGTGCTCCTGACGACGCAGTACATCGAGGAAGCCGACCGGCTGGCCGACGACGTCGTGGTCATCGACCGCGGCGTGGTCGTCGCCAGCGGCACCCCCGCGGAGCTCAAGGGCAGGCTCGGGACGTCGACCCTGGTGGTGCGGCCGCGGGATCCGGTCCACACGGGGCGGTTGCGGGAGGTGCTCGCCGCGTTCGGCCACCCGGTCACCGAAGAGGACGGGGCGCTGGCCACGACGGCGGGCGACGACGCGCTGCTGCCGTCGGTGGTCCGGCGGCTCGACGAGCTGGGCATCCCGGTCAGCGAGCTGGCGCTGCGGCGCTCCACGCTGGACGAGGTCTTCCTCGCCATCACCCGCGCCGGGCGCGAGTCCGCTGTGGACGTGGTCCGGTGACCGCCGTGGACGAGGTGAACGGGCCCCGGCACGTCCCGCCGCTCGCGGCCCTGCGCCAGTCGGGCACCTTCGCCTGGCGCAGCATCCTGCAGATCAAGCACAAACCGGCCGAACTGCTCGATCTTTCGGTGCAGCCGATCATGTTCACGCTGTTGTTCACCTACGTCTTCGGCGGCGCCATCGGCGGCACCCCGCGCGATTACCTGCAATTCGCCCTCGGTGGGCTGATCGTGCAGAACGCGCTTTTCCTGTCCATTTACGCCGCCATCGGGCTGTCCACGGATCTCCAAAAGGGACTTTTCGACCGGTTCCGCAGCCTGCCCATCGCCCGCGGCGCCCCGCTCGCCGGGCGCGTGCTGGCCGACGTCGTCCGCCAGCTGTGGTCCCTGATCGTCCTGCTGCTCGTCGGGGTCGCCCTCGGGTTCCGCCTGACCACCGGGTTCCCGGCCCTGCTCGGCGCCTTCGCGGTGCTGACCGTGTTCACCGTCTCCTTCGCCTGGCTGCCGGTGTGGCTCGGGGTCCTGGCGCGCGACCCGGAGAAGGTGCAGGTGTTCGGCTTCGTCGTCGTCCTGCCGCTCACGTTCACCAGCAACGCCCTCGTCCCGACGGCCACCATGCCGGCCTGGCTGCGGTCCTGGGTGGACGTCAACCCGGTCACCCAGGTCAACGACACGCTGCGGGCGCTGCTGTCCGGCGGCCCCGTCGGCGGTCCGCTGGCCGGGGCGGTGGCCTGGTCGGCCCTGCTGGCGGCGGTGTTCGGCACGCTCAGCGTCGTCGCGCTGCGGACCCGCGCCTGAGCAAGCGCTTTCCTCGAGCGAGCCGTCCGAAAAACCTACAGCCGTCGTCGAGGCGGTCCCGGCAGGCTTGGCCGGGAAAGCGTTGCCTAGCAAAGGAGTTCGCATGACGGACGGCCGGGTGTCCGCATGAGCGGACCGTTCACGCTTCCCCGCCCGCCGGAAACCCTGGTCTCCGGGGACCGCGGCGTGCCCGCCGCGGTGGCCGGATCGGCGCTGGCGGCCGGGGCGGCCGGGCCCCTGTGCCACTGGCTCGCCGAGCGCGACCGCCTCTCGGCGATGACGGTGACCCGGGTGGACCTCGCCGGCCTGCGCGGCTGGCACGACGACCGCGTGATCCGGCACCACACCGGCCGGTTCTTCACCGTGGAGGGCCTCGACGTGCGGGTCGAGGGCGCCGCGGTCACCCACTGGCGGCAGCCGATCATCTGCCAGTTCGAGGTCGGGGTGCTCGGCATCCTCGTGGCCCGGATCGACGGCGTGCTGCGGTTCCTCATGCAGGCCAAGATCGAGCCGGGCAACGCGCGCGGCCACCAGCTCTCGCCCACCGTGCAGGCCACGCGCAGCAACTACACCCGCGCCCACGGCGGCCGGTCCGTGCCCTACCTGCGCCACTTCGCCGAGGCCCCCGCCGGCCGGGTCGTCGTCGACGTCCTGCAGTCGGAACAGGGTTCGTGGTTCCTGCGCAAGCGCAACCGCAACATGGTGGTGGAGGTCGACCCGGACACCGAGGTGCTGGACGGGTTCCGCTGGTGCACCCTCGCCGAGGTCCACGCCGCGCTCGCGGTGGAGGACCTGGTGAACATGGACGCCCGGACCGTGCTGTCCTGCCTGCCGCTGCACGGCCCGGGCCTGGCGGACCGGCTGGACGTCACGGCGGGCGGGTTCACCGGCGCACTGGTCCGGTCGATGGCCGGGACGCACGGCGGCGTCCACCACCTGGAGGAGATCCTCGGCGCGGTCACCGCGGCCCGCGCCGAAACCGCGGTGACCGCCCGGCGGGTGCCGCTGGCCGAGGTGTCCGGCTGGCACCGCCGCGACGGCGCGATCGTGCACGAGAGCGGCGCCTTCTTCGAGGTGCTCGGCGTCGACGTCAAGGCCGAGGGCCGCGAGGTCGCCGAGTGGTCGCAGCCGATGTTCGCCGCGCGCGGCACCGGGTTGGTGTGCTTCCTGGTGAAGGACTTCGACGGCGTGCTGCACGTCCTGGTGCAGCTCCGCCGGGAGCCGGGGTTCCTCGACTCCGTGGAGCTCGCCCCGACCGTGCAGTGCACGCCGGCCACGCACGCCCGGAACCCGCCGTCGGCCCGGCCGCCGTTCCTCGACGTCGTGCTGGCCGCCGATCCGGCCGCGTTCCGGTTCGACACGGTGATGTCCGAAGAAGGCGGCCGGTTCCACCACACCCGGACCCGCTACACGGTGCTCGAAGCCCCGGAGGTCACCGAGCGCCCCGGCTTCCGCTGGATGACCGTGGACCAGCTCGCCGGCCTGCTGCGGCACAGCCACTACGTCGACGTCCAGGCCCGGAGCCTGGTGCCCTGCCTGCAGGCGCTCGCCTGCGGACCCGCCGCGCGAGCAGCGTCATGACCGACGAGAGGGAGGAATCCGTGCACCGACGCGTCGCCATCACCGGACTGGGCGTGGTCGCACCCGGGGGGACCGGCACCGCGGCGTTCTGGGACCTGATCACCTCGGGCCGCACCGCCACCCGGACCATCAGCTTCTTCGACCCCGCGCCGTTCCGGTCGCGGGTGGCCGCCGAATGCGACTTCGACCCGCTCACGCACGGGTTCACGCCCGAGGAGGCGGACCGGCTCGACCGGAGCACCCAGCTCGCCCTGGTCGCGGCCCGCGAAGCGGTCGCGGACTCGGGTACCGCGCCGGGGGAGGACGCCCACCGGTGGGGCGTCACCGTCGGCAGCGCCGTCGGCTGCACCATGGGCCTCGACCGCGAGTACGCCGTCGTCAGCGACCGCGGGCGGCACTGGGAGGTCGACGGTGCTCGCGCGGTCGGGCACCTCTTCGACTACTTCGTCCCCAGTTCGATCTCCGCGGAGGTCGCCCGCCGGTTCGGCGTGGGCGGCCCGGTCGCGATGGTCTCGGCCGGGTGCACGTCCGGGCTGGACTCGGTCGGGTACGCGGCGGCGCTCGTCGCGGAGGGCTCGGCCGAGGTGATGCTCGCCGGCGCCACCGACGCCCCGATCTCGCCGATCACCGTGGCCTGCTTCGACGCGATCAAGGCCACCACCGCCCGCAACGACGACCCGGCGACCGCGTCCCGCCCGTTCGACCGCACCCGCGACGGGTTCGTGCTCGGCGAAGGCGCCGCCATGTTCGTGCTCGAAGACCTCGGCGCGGCCCGGCGGCGGGGCGCCCGGATCTACGCCGAGATCGGCGGGTACGCCGCCCGCTGCAACGCCTTCCACATGACCGGCCTGCGTCCGGACGGCCGCGAGATGGCGGCGGCGATCGACGCGGCGCTCGGCGAGGCGAAGCTCGATCCCGGGGACGTCGGCTACGTCAACGCGCACGGCTCCGGCACCCGGCAGAACGACGTGCACGAAACCGCGGCGGTCAAGACGAGCCTCGGGCAGCACGCCCGCCGGACGCCGATGAGCTCGATCAAGTCGATGATCGGGCACTCCCTCGGCGCCATCGGCGCGATCGAACTGGCCGCCTCGGCGCTCGCCGTCGACCGCGGGGTGATCCCGCCGACGGCGAACCTGCGCGAAGCCGACCCGGCGTGCGACCTCGACTACGTGCCGCTCACCGCGCGCGAGGCCCGGGTCGACGTGGTCCTCAGCGTGGGCAGCGGGTTCGGGGGCTTCCAGAGCGCCGTCGTGCTCGGCAAGCCGGAACGGCTGAGCCGGTGAGCGCCGCGATCGTCACCGGCCTGGGCGTGCTCGCCCCGAACGGCGCCGGCACCGAGGAGTACTGGAAGGCGACGCTGGCCGGCTGCGGCGGGATCGGGCCGGTGACCCGGTTCGACGCCTCGGGGTACGCCGGCCGGCTGGCCGGGGAGATCGGCTTCGACCCGGGCGAACTGCTGCCGCGCCGGCTGCTGCCGCAGACCGACCGGATGACGCGCCTGGCGCTGGTCGCCGCGGACTGGGCGCTGGCCGACGCCGGCATCGCCCCGGCGGACCGGCCCGAGTACGCGATGAGCGTCGCCACGGCCAGCTCGTCCGGCGGGTTCGAGTTCGGGCAGCGGGAACTGCAGCGGCTGTGGGCCGACGGCCCCGAGCACGTCAGCGCCTACCAGTCGTTCGCGTGGTTCTACGCGGTCAACACCGGGCAGATCTCGATCCGCCACGGCATGCGCGGCGCGAGCGGCGTGGTGGTCACCGAGCAGGCGGGCGGGCTCGACGTGCTCGGCCAGTCCCGGCGGCTGCTGCGCCGGGGGAGCGAGCTCGTCGTCACCGGCGCGGTCGACGCGTCGCTGTGCCCGTGGGGCTGGGTCGCCCAGCTGGCCAGTGGCCGGATCAGCACCGAGAGCCGGGCCGAGCACGCGTACCTGCCGTTTTCCGCGGACGCCTGCGGTTTCGTGTCCGGCGAGGGCGGGGCGCTGCTGGTCGTCGAGGACGAGGCCGTCGCGCGGGACCGCGGCGCGCCGGGCTACGGCCGGCTCGCCGGCTACTGCGCGACCTTCGACCAGCCCGGACGTCCCGGTCTGGAACGGGCGATCCGCGGCGCCCTCGCCGACGCCGGCCTCGAACCCGGCGACGTCGGGGTCGTCTACGCCGACGCGGCCGGCGTCCCCGAGCTCGACGCGCAGGAAGCCGCGGCCCTGTCGGCGGTGTTCGGGCGGCACGCGGTCCCGGTCACCGCGCCCAAGACGATGACCGGCAGGCTCTCGTCCGGCGGCGGCGCGCTCGACGTCGCGACCGCGCTGCTTGGTCTGCGCGACGCCGTGATCCCGCCGACGGTGAACGTCGCCCGGCCCGATCCCGCGTACGGCCTCGACCTCGTCGCGGGCGAGCCGCGCCCGGCCGCCGTGTCCGCCGCGCTGGTGCTCGCCCGCGGGCAGGGCGGGTTCAACTCGGCCGTCGTCGTCACCCCCGTCCGACCGTCCGAAGAGGAGTGATCATGCTGACCGCAAGTGCACTGAGGGACCTGATCGTGGAAGCGGGCGGCGACGCCGACGGCGCGGCGGACCTGGAGGCGTTCCTGGCAACGGGGTTCGACGACCTCGGCTACGACTCGCTGGCCCTGCTGCAGGCCGAAGCCCTGCTGCGCACGCGGTACGGCGTCGTGCTGCCCGAGGGGACGACCGCGGAGCTCGGCTGTCCCCGCGATCTCCTGGCCGTCGTCAACGACCGGCTCGTGCTCGGCTGAGCTTTTTCCGCGTTCTCAGGATCTTGCCAGCCGGGAGTGGCTAGCGTGGCGTGGCCGGGAACGGAACCGCCGTTCTCCCCGAGCGGGGTGAGGTTCGCGCCATCGACGTCCAGGAACGCGAAGCCGTCCGCCGCCGCCCCGCGCCGGCCGGGTGGCTGACCCGGCCGCTCGCGTCGTTCCACCTCGTGCTGGCGCTGACCGGGATCCTCGCGCTCGTCGGGGTGGTGATGGTGCTGAGCGCGTCGTCGGTCTCGTCCTACGACCCGCGCACCGGCGGCGGCCAGTACGACCTGTTCGGCAAGCACCTCACCTCCCTGGGCCTCGGAGCGGTGGTGTTCTGGCTCGGCCTTCGCCTGCCGCTCAAGCGGATCCGGGCGATGGCGAGCAAGGCGATGGCCGCGGCGCTGGTCATGCTGGTCCTCGTGCTCACCCCGCTGGGTTCGGCGGGCGGCGGGGCCCAGCGCTGGTTCGTCGTCGCCGGGCAGTCGGTCCAGCCGATCGAGTTCGCCAAGCTCGCGCTGGTGCTCTGGGGCGCGCACATCCTGGTGGCCAAGGAGCACCTCCTGCACCGCTGGCGGCACCTGCTGGTGCCGGTGGTCCCGGTGACGCTGCTGATGTTCGCGCTGGTGATGGCCCAGCCGAACCTCAGCGGCACGATCACCCTGGGGGTGATCGTGCTGGGCCTGCTGTGGTTCGCGGGCATTCCCGGGCGGCTGTTCGCGGCCCTGGTGTCCGGGGCGGCCGCCGGGTTCGCGGCGCTGGCGCTGAGCGCGGACTACCGGCTGGCGCGGGTGCTGTCGTTCCTGGCGGACGCGGACGGCTCGTACCAGACGACCCAGGCGCTGTACGCCCTCGCCGACGGCGGGGTGTTCGGGCGGGGGCTCGGCCGGGGCAGCGCGAACTGGGGGTACCTGCCCGGGGTGGAGAACGACTTCATCTTCGCGCTCGTCGGGGAGGAGCTGGGCTTCGTCGGGTGCGTGGGGGTGATCGCGCTGTACGCGGGCGTCGCGATCGTCGGGACGCGGATCGCGCGCCGGGCGGCCGACCCCTGGAACCGGCTCGTCGCGGGCACGCTGACCCTGCTGGTGGTCGCCCAGGCCGCGATCAACATCGGGTACGTCGTCGGCCTGCTGCCGGTCACCGGGGTGACGCTGCCGCTGATCTCCTACGGCGGTTCGTCGTTGCTGGTCACCTCGGGGATGTTCGGGATCATCGCCAACTGCGCGCGCAACGAACCCGAAGCGCGCGCGGCCCTCAGTCCTTGACCGCTCCCGCCGCCAGCCCGGTGCGCCAGAACCGCTGCAGCGCCAGGAACGCCAGGATCAGCGGGATGATCGACAGCAGTGAGCCGGTGACCACGACGGCCTTCAGGTCCGGGTCCCGGGTGATCTGGGTGTTCAGCGTGTACAGCCCGAGCGTCACCGGGTACAGCCGGTCGCTGGTCAGCATCACCAGCGGGAGCAGGAAGTTGTTCCAGATCGCGACGAACTGGAACAGGAAGATCGTGATCAGCGCCGGGGCCATCAGGCGCAGGCTGACGGTGTAGAACATGCGCACGTCACCCGCGCCGTCGATGCGGCCGGCCTCCAGGAGCTCGTCCGGCACCGAGGCCGCCGCGTACACCCGGGCCAGGTAGACCCCGAACGGGCTGATCGTGCTCGGCAGCAGCACCGACCACACCGTGTTCGTCATCCCGGCGCCCGCCAGCATCAGGAACAGCGGCACCGCGAGCGCGGTCGGCGGGACCAGCACCCCGGCGAGGATGGTGGAAAACGTCAGCGAACGCCCGCGGAAGGTGAACTTGGCGAGCGCGTAGCCCGCCATCGCCGACAGCAGCGTGGCCGCCGCCGCACCCACCACGGAGTACAGCGCGCTGTTGGCCAGCCACCGCAGGTAGAGGCCGTCGCCGAAGGTCACCGTGTCGCGCAGGTTCTCGCCGAGGTGGTTGCCGGAGAACCAGAGGCCGAACGTCGTGGACAGGTCGGACGCGGACTTCGTGGCGGAGATCGCCAGCCAGGCCACCGGCAGCAGGAAGTACACCGCGGCGACGAACATCGCCGTGGTCACCACGGCGGAAGAACGAGTGGTCACAGGGCGGCCCTCGCGCGGGTGATCCGGAAGAACAGCCACGAAAGGACCGCGATGAGCAGCGTCACCAACACGCTCATGGCGGCGCCGAGGCCGTAGTTCTGGGCGGAAATCTGGGCGTAGGCGGCCATCGACGGCGTGTAGGACGACGAGACCGCGCTCGACACGCCCGCCATCACCTGGGGTTCGGTGAACAGCTGGAACGTGCCGATGATGGAGAACACCCCGGTCAGCACCAGCGACGGCGCGATGACCGGCACCTTGATCCGCCACGCGATCGTCCAGCCGGACGCGCCGTCGAGCCGGGCGGCTTCGTAGAGCTGGGGCGGGATCGCCTGCAGCGACGAGTAGAGGATCAGCATGTTGTACCCGGTGAACGTCCAGGTGACGATGTTCGCGATCGAGTAGAGGATCACGTTGCCGGACAACAGGTCCGGGTGGATCCCGAGCGGATCGAGCAGCTGGTTGACCGGCGAGAGGTTGGGCGCGTAGAAGAAGCCCCACATCACCGCGGCGATCACGCCGGGCACCGCGTACGGCAGGAAGAACGCGAGCCGGAAGAACCGCCGCAGCCGCACCACCGCCGAGTCCAGGGCCAGCGCCAGGACCAGCGCGAGGCCGAGCATCACCGGGATCTGGATCAGCCCGAACAGCAGGACCCGCCCGACCGAGCCGACGAACCCCGCGTCGCCGAGGGCCGCGGTGTAGTTGCCAAGCCCGGCGAACACCTCGACGGGACGGCCGTAGGTGGAGGTCCGGGTGACGGCGGTGAAGCTCTTCACCACGGCCACGACGATCGGGGCCACGTAGAACACCGCGAACCCGAGCAGGAACGGGGTGAGCAGCAGCCACGCGGCGCGGGCGCTGCCGTGGGCCCGTCGCCGGCGCGCGACCCGGGGGCGGGCGGGCGCGCCGGCGACGGTCTGGGACGCTGCGACAACCATCGCCGTCCCTACTTCGCCACGGGGATGGACTGGCGTTGCAGGTCGGTGATCGTCGCGGCGCCGGCCTCGGTGAGCGCCTTGCCGAGCGTGCCGTTGCCGGCCAGCGCGGCGCCGAACCCGTCACGGACGTGGGCGTAGGTCTGCTCCATCGACGGTCCCCAGGTGAAGTCCTGGCTGACGCCCTTGCCCGCCTCGCGGAACACCGCGTCGACGTCCTGCCCGCCGAAGAACTGCGTGTTCTCCGGGGAGGCCTTCGCCGACTCCTGGGCGGAGACGGTGGCCGGGTAGATGCCGCCCTGGGCGGTCAGGATGGCCAGGGCCTGCGGGTCGCTGTTGAGCCACAGCGCGAACTGCGCCGCTTCGGCCGGGTGCTTGGTCCCGGCGAACACCGCGGTGGTCGAGCCACCCCAGTTGCCGGAGCGCTGCTCGCCCTTCGTCCACTGCGGCAGCGGTGCCACCGCCCACTTCCCGGCGGTCGAAGGGGCGGCCTTGGCGATCGTGCCGACGCCCCAGACGGCCCCGGTCCAGGTGGCGATCTGCCCGGAGTCGAGGGCCTTGTTCCAGGATTCGGAGAAGCCCTGGTAGTTCGAAACCAGGCCCTGGGAAAGCAGGTTCTGCCAGTAGCCGGCGACCTTGGTGGACGCCGGGTCGGTCAGGTTCACCTTCCACTGCTGCCCGTCCTGGGTGAACCAGTGCCCGCCCGCCTGCCACACCAGGCCGGCGAACCAGTTGACGTCCTTCTGCGGGAAGTGCGTGATCGTCAGGTTCGGGTCGGCGGCGTGCAGGGTCTTCGCGGCCTGGGCGTATTCGTCCCAGGTCGTCGGCACCGGCACCTGGTACTTCTCGAACAGGTCCTTGCGGTAGAACAGGCCCATCGGCCCGGTGTCCTGCGGGATGGCGAAGACGCCGTCGCCGCCGACCGAGGCCTGCGCCCAGGTCCAGTCCACGAACTTGGATTTGGCGTCCGCGACACCGGGGCAGGCCGAGATGTCCCGCAGGCCCTGCTGGACGCGGAACCCGGGCAGGGAGTCGAACTCGACCTGCCCGAGGTCCGGCGCCTGGTTCGCCTTCAGCGCGGTGAACATCTTGTTGTAGGTGCCCTGGTTGCCCTGGGGCGTCTGTTCGACGGTGACGTGGATGTCGGGGTGCCCCTGGTTCCACAGGGCGACGGCCTGGTCGATGCCCGGCAGCCAGGACCAGAACGAGAGCTCCACCTTGCCCCCGGCGGGCGCGCAGCCGGAAGCGGCGGCGGGTGCGGCGGAGTCGGCGCTGCCGCAGCCCGCCAGCGCGAGCGACGCGGCGGCCAGGGCGGCGCCCAGCCGGCGGAGCCGGTTCGTCGGGGGAGAGGTACGCGTCATTGCGTTCGGTCCTTTCGCGGGGCGACCTGGCGGGGCCGGTGCCTCGGGAACGTTCCCGGGAATGTTCCCGGCCGCGGCACCCGGGGAGTATGCGCACCTCGGAGCGGCCCCGTCAAGGGCGTCGCTCGAGGGATTCGATTCAGGCGGTGGCGCGGGTGATCAGCGAAACCGGCAGCGAGATCCGGTCGGCGGTGTCCGCGAGCAGGGCCCGGACCAGGGCCTGGCCGTGGTCGTACTTGTCGATCCGGACCGTGCTGAGCGGCGGGTTCAGGTAGGCCGACATCTCCAGGTCGTCGAAGCCGACCACCGCGCAGTCCCGCGGCACCGCGCCGCCGCGCGCGAGCACCGCCTGGACCGCCCCGATGCCCATCAGGTCGTTGAACGCGAAGATCCCGTTGACCCCGGGCCACGCCGACAGCAGCTGCCGGGTCGCGTCCGTGCCGCCCGGGATGGTCGGCGGGCCCTGGACGATCCGCGCCGAGACGTCGCCGAAGCCCAGCGCCGCGCACGCCGTGACGAAGGCCAGCCGCCGCTCGTCGACCGCGACGCCGACCGAGCTGTCCAGCATGCCGAGGCACGCGTCCGGCCGCCGGGCGAGCAGTTCGACGGCCGCCGCGGTGCCGGTGGCGAAGTCGTTGCTCACCGACGCCGCCACCTCCGACGGCAGCTCCCGGTCGGCGACCACCAGCGGGACCGAGCGCGCGTAGTCCGCGAGGACGTCGTCGGGCATGCCGTAGAAGAACCCGATGACTCCGCGCGCGGACCGGGCCAGCGCGTCCTCGATGGCGTCGCGTTCCCGGCCCGGGTCGGCGTCGGTGTTGTACAGCACGACGCTGCACCCGGCCGCCTCCGCCGCGTCGTAGACCCCGCGCGCCACGGCCGGGTAGAACGGGTTCGCGATGTCGGAGACGATCAGCGCGATGACGTCGGACCGCTGGGTGCGCATGCCCTTCGCCAGCGCGCTCGGCCGGTAGCCGAGCCGGGTCGCCGCCGCCAGCACGCGCTCGCGGGTGTCCGGGGCGATCTCCGGCAGGTCGCGCAGGGCGCGCGACACCGTCTGCCGCCCGACGCCCGCCTCCCGGGCCACGTCCTCGATCGTCACGCGCTTGACGCGTGGCAGCCGCCCGCGTTCGCTCACGCCGTCACCTCCCTTCGCGTAAGACGCCGAGCCTAAGGGGTCAGGGCGCGGCGCCACTGAGCGGTGACGCTCCGGCGCAGCGCCTCGGTGTCGACGCTGTCCGGATCGAGCAGCCGCTGCAGCGCGATCCCGCGCAGCTGCCCGACCACCGCGGTCGCGACTTCGCCCGCGCCGGCGTCCGCCGCGATCGTGCCGTCCGCGATACCGGCCTCGACGTCTTCGCGCAGGTCGGCGCGGAAGGCGGCGTCCCGCTCGCGGAAGATCGGGCCCAGCTCCGGCTGGGTGGCGGCTTCCGCCCACAGCAGCAGGAAAGCCTGGTTGAACACGCCGATCCGGCCGAGCTCGCCGAGGTAGCCGTCGATCAGCCGGAGCAGGCGGTCGAGGCCGGGCGGGAGGTCGTCGAGACCCGGGACGAACCCGGCCTGGGTGGCTCGCGCCAGCCGTTCGACCAGCGCCTGCTTCCCGCCGAAGTGGTGGGTGACGATGCCGCGGCTGTACCCGGCGCGCTCGCCGACGCGGGCGAGCGTCAACGAGCGCACGCCCTGCTCGACGACGAGTTCGGCGGCGGCGGTCAGGAGGGCGGCTTCGGCCTGGTCGCGGCGTTCCTGCTGGGTGCGGCGCATGATCGCAGCCTAGCAAACTAACTTGCGTGTTGCCCAACAAGTATGTGTAGGGTGGGCGCCAGGAGGTTCTGATGATCGAAATCGAAGACCGTGCCCTCGACGCCCTGCTCGCCGACGACCCCGGTGGCCCGGTGGTGATGCTCAACCTGCTGCGGTTCCGCCCGGACGGCGGCCGGGAAAGCTACCAGCGCTACGCCGAAGCTCTCCGCGCCGAACTCAACCCCCGCTACGGCCTGCAGGTGGTGTACCTCGGCACCGGTGACCCCGCGGTGGTCGCCGAGGACGGCCAGGCGTGGGACATGGTGGTGCTGGTCCGCTACCCGGACCGCCGGACCTTCGCGGCCATGGTCCGCGACCCCGAGTACCAGGCGATCACCCACCTGCGCACCGAGGCGCTGCTGGAGTCGGTGCTGCAGCCGACCACGCCGGCGGTGGCTTGATGCCCGCGGTGTTCGTCCACGGCAACCCCGAGACGGCGGCGGTCTGGGACCCGCTGCTGGCCGAGCTGGCATGCCCGGACGTGGTTTGCCTGTCCCCGCCCGGTTTCGGTGCGCCCTTGCCCGCCGGGTTCGCGGCCACCCCGGCCGGCTACCGGGACTGGCTGGCCGGCGAACTGGCGGCCTTCGACGGGCCGGTGGACCTGGTGGGCCACGACTTCGGGGGCACGCACGTCCTCAACCTCGTGCTGAGCCACCCGCACCTGGTCCGCAGCTGGGTCAGTGACACCCTCGGAAGCTTCGACCCGGACTACGAGTGGCACGAGCTCGCCCGCCGCTGGCAGACCCCGGGCGTCGGCGAGGCCGACGTCGCGGCGCGGTTCGGGGCCGCGCCCGAAGAGCGCGCCGCGGTGCTGGTGGAACGCGGGATGGGCCGGGCGGTCGCGGCCCGCGTCGCGGCGGGGCAGAACGAGGCGATGGGCCGCGCGGTGCTCTCCCTGTACCGCGCCGCCGCCGCGGCCGGTGCGCCCGGCCTCGGCTTGCCGCTGGAACGGGCGGCGGCCCGGCCGGGGCTCGCCATCCTGGCCACGGCCGACCACGTCGTCGGCACCGAGGAGCAGCGCCGCCGGTCCGCCGCCCGCGCCGGGGCCCGGGTCGCCGTCCTCGACGGCTTGGGCCACTGGTGGATGACCCACGAACCGGCTCGCGGCGCCGCGGCGTTGACCGGGTTCTGGGCGACGCTCGGCTGAGGATCAGCGGGCGGTGCAGGCCAATCCGGTCAGGGACTGCGCCGCGCCGGTCACGACCGCGCCCCAGGTCGTCGACGCACCGGCGGCCAGGGACCCGTTGTAGTTCTGGTTGGCCGCCCGCACCTGCCGGCCGGTCTGGGTGGCCGCGGCGTTCCAGGAACTGGTCAGCTGCTGGCTGCCCGCGAACGAGAACGCCGTGGTCCAGCCGGTCAAGGCGGTGGCGCCGGTGTTCTTCACGGTGAACTCCAGCTGGTACCCGCCGTTCCACGACGACGTGACCGCCGACGTCACCGTGCACGACGAGCCGGCCGGTGTGGTCGTCGTGGTCGTCGTCGTGGGCGTGGTCGTCGGAGTCGTCGGGGTGCTGGTCCCGGTGGTGTAGCTGATCCCGGTGTAGGCGGCCGCGCACCCGGAAAGGCACTGGTCCGGCAGGGAGAATCGGTAGACGCGGCCGTCGTTGACCAGGGCGTCGCTCGCGTCGCGGACCCGGATCGCGTAGGAGGTGCCGGCCGTGGCGGTCGGGCCGATGAGGAAGGCCTGCCCGAGGTCGCTGTCCGGTTGCGCCTGCTGCCAGCTGCCGTCCGCGACCTGGAACTCGACGCCGTGGACGCCGTTGGGCAGGTGCGACACGGCGACGGCCGTCCAATACCGCTGCGAGCCTTGCAGGAAGCCGAGTTTCAGGTCGCCGGTGTAGTTCGGCGCGGGCACGTAGGACCACGAAACCCGCCGGTTGTTCCAGTGCGCCGGGTTCATGTCCCCTACCGGGGCGCCGTTCTTGACGAACCGGTTCAGCGAGGCGGTCGAGAGGTCGAGGTGGCCGGGATCGTCGCGGCACCAGGCGTTCGAGTCGCCGCAGCTGTCGGCCACGACCATGGTCAGCTGGGCGCCGGCGTAGCCGTCGGTCACCCAGGAACCGTTGCGGCAGAACGGTTGCCCGGCCGCGCCGTCGTTGACGCCGGTGCAGTAGTCCCCGATGGTGACCTGCACGAACCGGCCGCAGTTGCGGCCGTTGTCCCACAGGCCGATCTTCGCGGCCTGCGAAGGCGGGATCGGCCGCGGGTAGAAGCTGTAGTCACCGGGGGTGTTGTAGACGTTGAGAGCGACGAAATCCGGCGCGTCGAGCACGTCCTGCGGCAGGCCGCAGCCGCCGTAGGGCGCGCCGAGCGCGTCGAAGTGGGTGGCGTTGCCCGTGATGGGCGCGGCCGGTGCGGCTCCCGACTTCCACGGCCACAGCACGGAAACACCCACGACGAGGACGGCGATCACGGCGAGCACACCCGGGCGCGCGGCCCACCGGCGGGAGGTGGATCCCATCGGCTCTCCTTCCGCGGTTTCAGTACCGCGGCAGGCGGAAAGCGGCCCCGGCGGCGTCGTCTGGAAGCGCTCCCAGAGTCCACCGTGCCCCCGTCGTTTGTCAATCGCCTCCTCACGCCGGGCCGCGGGCGACGACGGTCAGCCGCTCGAGGGCCAGCTGTCCCGAGGTCAGCCGCAGGCCGATCGCGGGGGACCAGCCCGTGCCGATCACCGGACCGCCCGGGATTGTGCGCAGCAGCTGCCACCGGCCCTGGTGGCCGAGCCAGCTGGTGAGCCCGCCGCGGTGGTCGGACACGACCGCGAACCGGTCGCCGGGCGACCACCCGACCGTGGCGCAGCAGCCGCCGGTCACGTCGTCGCCGTAGTCGCGCCCGCCGGCCCGCACGTCCGCGCCGGAGGTCCCGAAGTGGTGGTTGTACCAGGCCAGGGCCAGATCGTCCGGCCCGTCGGCGCGGCCGAGCAGCACGCTGTCCTCCGGTGCGCTCCCGGCGAAGGACCGCGGTTCGAGCAGCACCGCGAAGTCGCCGGCCGGGGCGGCCACCGGCGCCACGAGCACGGCGGCCGACTGCCGGCTCGCGGACGCGACCAGTGCGCCGTTCGCCTGGCTCAGCGCGGGCACCGGCTCCCCGAACCGAGCGGCGACCCGGTAGCCGTTCGGCCGGTCGCCGGTGAAGTCGTCGTCCCACACCGGCGTGCCGAAGTCGGCCGGGTCGAACACGACCTCCGCCCGCAGGAGGTCGGCGGTGCTGCGCGCCGGGACGCCGTGGTCGAGCGTGGTGACCAGCAGCCGCACCGGCGCCCGGGTGCCGACCGGTGTGTCCGCGGGGGCCGTCACGCGCCACCGCAGCGGGACGTCCCTCCCCGGGGTGAGCCGGAGATCGCCGGCCGACCCGACCGGCTGGGCCGTCCAGCCGCGGGGCAGCGTGAGCGCGGGCCGGGCGGTCATCGCCTGCGAGCTGCGGACCGAGCCACTGATTTCGGCGGTCTGCCCGGGCCGCAGCCGCACCGGTTCGTCCTGGAGCCGGACAGCGAGCCGGTCGTCTTCGGCGCGCCACGCCTGCAGCGCGGTGATGCCGGTCGCCCCACCGTCCACTCTGGACGGACGGACGCGCAGCCCGTCGGTGCGGACCCCCGGCTGGACGACGACGCGGTTCGGTCTGCCGCGCACCGGCGTGGCCGGATCCCGGTGCTGTCCGGGAAGATCGGCCCACGACCCGTCGGCGGCGCGGTACTGGAGTGCGAAGGAATCCGGCGTGCGGACGCCGCCACCGTCGTCGTAGAAGGAGATCCGGACGTCGGAGACGTCGGTGGCCGCGCCGAGGTCGACGGCCAGCCAGTCGTCGCGGTTCGGGCTGCCGTAGCTCGTCCACCGGGTCGACGGGACGTCGAGGTCGAAGTCCTGGCCGTCGATCGCGCCGGCCGGGCTGTCCGCGGGCCAGGTGTAGGACGCCGACGCCGCCGGGTAGCCGGTGCGGTCGATGTTCGCGAGGTCGTCGACGACGGGGCCGGCCGCGGCCGGCCGGCCCGGGCGCACCGGCACGTCGACCGCCGTCAGCCCGGCCTGGCGGTGCACGAGCTTGCCGTCCAGCCAGACGCTCAGCCCGGCGCCCTGGCGGTAGACGTGGCCGTCGCGGTCCCAGGCCACGGTCAGGTTGCGCCCGTGGTAGGGCACGTTCTCCACGGCGAAGTGGTCCCAAGTGGACGGGACGAGCGGCGCGAGCCGCACCTGGTCGCCCTGCTGGGGCCGGATGCCGAGCAGCCCGGACAGCACGAGGTCGTCGAACGTCGAGTGGTTGTAGTCCTCGCTGTGCCCGCGGGAGTCGTAGAGCCAGCGGTCTTCGTCGGGGTGGTGCGCCTCGGCGACGTACGGCACGCCGTTCTTGCGCTGGGTGAGGGCGTACCCGCGCAGCAGGCGGTAGTAGTCCTGAGTGGACACGTACGGCTGCGGGGGATAGTCGGTGAGCAGGTTCGCCAGCGCGGTGAGGGTCTGGCTGGTGGCGTAGGGCCAGCTCGGCCCGGACCAGCGGCAGCACCCGGCGGCGGCGTCGTGCATGAACCACGGGCTCCGCCGTTCGACCGTGGTCGGCCCGAACGGGGCCGCGAAGCCCGCCGGATCGGTCAGCTGCGCCCACGCGGCGGCGGCGCCGGCCGGGGCCATGTGGAAGTACCAGGGCACGAAGCCCATCTCTTCCCGGTCGGCGATCCTGGTGCGCGCCGGGTTGCCGTCCCGCATGACGTGCTTGTAGAACGCGTCGCCGCCGTCCCACAGGACGCGGTCCTGGTTCGCCCGCAGGGACCGGGCGTCCCGGTCGTAGGAGTCGGCGAGCTGCCGGTCGCCGGGTGCGCCGCGCCGGCGCAGCAGGTTCGCGATGGCCTGCGCGTCGCCGTACTGGTAGGCGTTGAGGGTCGGGCGGAAGCCGGCGCCGCCGTGGTAGGGATCCGGGCTCTGGTAGGAGCTCGCGGTGTACTCCATGGCGTCCCAGACCGGGACCTGCCAGTACAGGCCGAGCTGCGGATCGAACTGCGGTGCCCAGGCGGCCCACTGCCGCTGCAGCTCGGGGAGCCGGTCGACGGCGAAGTCCCACCGGCCGTCGACCGAGGCCCGCGCGAGCACGGCGTCGGCGGCCCAGAAGGAGTATTCTTGGGCCCAGTCGGTGGTGTTCTCGTTGAGGCCGTCGGTCGCCGGCTTCGGGCCCGCGCCGCTGCCGCGCAGCCAGTAGTCGACGTAGTCGTCGAGGTAGCGGGGGTCGCGCAGCCACCGGCCTTCGTAGAGGTGGTGCCCGGCGGCGGCGTCGATCCCGCCGCCGGGGGCGGAGTAGCCGACCGGGCCGAGGAACTCCGAGACGATCCAGCCGTCGGCGGGCCCGGTGTACTTGAGGGCTTCCTTGAAGGTGCGCCACCGGTAGTAGTAGGTGTCTTCGATCGCCTTGTCGGGCAGGTCGACGAACGGGATGTTGGCTTCGTACCAGCCGGGATCGCTCAGCCCGGAGAGCTTCGCCGGGTGGTCGAGCAGGTGCGTCCCGGGCCCTACGCCGGGATACATCGGCGGTGGGCCGGCCTCCGCGGCCACCGCGGGGACCACGGCGGCCGACAGGGTGACGAGCGTGGTGGTCAGGACCGTGCACAGACGTCGAAACGAGCGCATGCCGACGCTCCTCGTGCTCCTCGGGGACCGGGCAGGGGAGACGGTAGCCGGTCGGATACAACGTTGTAAACACGCATTTACAACGTTGTATCCGCGGGTCGGCGGCGTGGGCCCGGTGGTCGCGCAGCCCCAGCCGGGCGACGATGTCGGTGCGGACCGGCAGCGCCGCGGTCGCCGTCAGCGCGATCACCCGCGGGTGCC